>VBLU01000090.1 GCA_005879065.1 Methanobacteriota archaeon | reverse complement strand
GTCGGCTTGTTCGCCCTCCTTGTGATCGTGCCGACTAGTCTCGGTGGCGCGAGGGCGAACGAAATCGCCCCGATTACCGTCACGCAGACCCTCACGTTCCTCCTCGGAATCCTCGCGATGAACTGGGCCTTCTCGGAGCGGGAGAACCTCTGGATCCTCCTGAGCGCGGCCAAGTCGCCCGGGAGCTACTTCCGCGGGCTCATGCTCAGTTTCGCGGTGATCGGCCTCGGCATGTCGGCCGCCTTTCTCGTCATCCTCGACCTCGCGCGGCCGTCTCGCCTGGCGATCGAGAGCCTCGCCCTCCCGGTCGCCGCCCCGATCGCCGCTTCGTTCGTCGCGACCGCCGTCCTGACGCGGGTGAAGCTGAAGCCGTCCGCCTTCTCGTTCGCGGCCCTTGGCATCTTCTTCCTCGTGTCCCTCGGGGGATTCCTTGGTGGCCTGGCGGCGCAAGCCGTCGTCATCGCGGCTCGGGTCCTCGGCGGACTCGCGGCAGGCGCCCAAGCCGTCGTCCTCCTCGGATTCGTTATCGGGCTCGCAGCCCTGGGCCTTCGAGCCGTCACCCGACTGGCGGCCTCCTTCCGCCTGTGAAGGCGGCTCGGCCTTTCCCAAAACCTATATTTACGGGGGCTTCCTCGCACGGGCACCCGTCGGGGAGGAATGTCGTGGCTTCGGAAACGGTGACCGTACCCAGTACCGTGCCCGCCCCGGCGAAGGCCCCGCGTGTCGAGGACCGGATCGTCATCGCGCGGCGGCTCGTGAAGACCTACGACAGCGGCGGTGTCGAGGTCCACGCCCTCCGGGGCCTGAACGTGGACATCCGAAAGGGCGAGATGGTCGCGATCATGGGCCCCTCCGGCTGCGGCAAGACGACCCTCCTGAACTGCCTCTCCGGCATCGATGACTTCACGTCCGGCGAGGTGTGGATCGCGGGCCAGCGGCTCTCGACCCTCAACGACAACGCGAAGACGGACTTCCGCGCCATGAAGATGGGTTTCATCTTCCAGAACTACAACCTGCTGCCGGTCCTCCGGACGGTCGAGAACGTCGAGCTCCCGCTGCTCGTCCGGGGCGTCGACCCGAAGCCGGCGCGGCAGAAGGCGGTGGCCGCGCTCGTGGCCGTCGGCCTCAAAGACGTGCCGATGAAGAAGCCAGCTGAACTCAGCGGCGGGCAGCAGCAAAGAGTCGCAATCGCCCGGGCCCTCGTGAACGAGCCCGACATCGTGTTCGCGGACGAGCCGACCGGCAACTTGGACACGGAGACCTCGCGGGAGGTCGTCGGCCTGATGAAGCGGCTGCACAAGGAGAAGGGCCTCACGTTCATCATCGTGACCCATGACGCCGCGGTCGGCAACCAGACGGAACGGGTGATATTGATGCGGAACGGCGTGATCCTGAAGTCGGTCCATCCGACGACTACCTGAGGGGTCCGATGGACACCGACCTGACGCTCCTGATCCTCGTCACGGGGACGTGCCTCGCGGTCCTCGGCTGGGCCGGACGAAAGCGGTTCCCGCTGCGGATCGGCGTCGGCAACTTCTTCCGCCGCAAGACCCAGGTCGCGATCGTCGTCGCGGGCCTCCTGATCGGGACCGCGATCATCACCTCGTCCTTCGTCATCCAGACCACCTTCGATTCCACGATCCGGAGCGCCGTGCTTCGTGCCCTCGACTTCGTCGACGAGACGATCTTCGTCGCCTCCCCGGAGGGAAGCCGGCTGCCCTTCAACGTGAGCGTCTACGACACCTTGGCGGCAAACGTCGGGTCGATGCCCGACGTCTCCGCGTTCGCACCGCGGATTCAGCTGAACGGGGCCGTGATTGACCGATCGTCCCGGCTCTTCGATCCCACGGTGACGTTGATCGGCTTCGATGAGGGACGGGACCTCGGTTCCTTCATCCGGGCGGACGGGGCCACGTGGACGGGGTCCGGCCTCGGCGCGTCTCAGACGATCATCAATGCGAAGCTCGCCCAAGCCGTCGAGGCGAAGGCGGGCGATGAACTCACCCTGAACTTCGGTGGGCCTCGAGGGCTCGTCGCGATTTCCGTCACGGTGTTCGAGGTCGTCCGAAACGAAGGGCGAGGCGCTTGGAACGATGGGAACAACCTCTTCCTCCGCCTCGATTCCTTCCAAGCGGACCTCGGGGTGCCGGGTCAGATCAACACGATCCTCGTTGCGAACGCCGGCGGGAAGGAGGTTGGGTACCTTCGGTCCGATGCGGCCGTCGCTCAGATCCGTCCGCACCTCCCTGCGAGTCCCTCCTTCACGATTGCGAAGGCGAAGGCAGACTCCGTCAAGGGTGCGACGGAGGGCGTGGATCGGCTCAGCCAGGTGTTCATCCTCCTCAGTTTCTTCACGATCGTCGCGGGCGTCCTGTTGATCGTGAACATCTTCGTCATGCTCGCGGAGGAGCGGAAGGGAGAGATGGGGGTGGCCCGTGCCCTGGGGATGCGGCGAAAGAACCTGGTCCAGAGCTTCGTGTCCGAGGGACTCCTTTACGCGCTCCTGTCCTCCGTCGTCGGCACCTTCGCCGGCTTGCTCGTCGCCGCCATCATCCTCTGGGGTTTCGCCCAGATCTTCCCTACAGGCTTCGGCGGGAACGCATTCGCGGTCAATTGGACGTGGTCCGACCTGCTCACCGGCTTCTCGATCGGCTTCCTGATCACGATGGCCACAATCGGGATCGCCTCGTTCCGCGTTTCCAAATTGAACATCGTACGGGCGATCCGGGACATCCCGGAACCGATTCCACACCGATCCACCCGGCGACAAGTGATCGTCGGGTCAGCTCTCGCAGCCCTGGGCACCGTCGGGACACTCGCTTCCCTCGCGACCCAGAACTTGATTCTTCAGGACGCAGGACCGTCCGCCCTGGCCATTGGGTTCGCGGTCCTCACGATGAGGCTCACCTCCCCGCGAATCGTCTTCACATCGGCGGGAGTCCTCATGCTCGCGTGGCTCCTGAGTCCGTGGAAGTTCTTCAGCACCGCCACCGCGGACATCACCCTCTTCATCATCGTCGGCCTGCTCCTGATCCTCGGCGGCCTCCTGATCGTCCTGTTCAACAGCGATACAATCCTTGCGGTTGCCACGCGCCTCGTCCGCGGTCGGACGTGGCGGCCGGTCGTGCGCACTGCGATCGCGTATCCGATGAACAAGAAGTTCCGCACCGGGGCCACGTTGGCGAGCATCGCGCTCGTCATGTTCACGATTGCTACGATGTCTGGAATCCAGGCGATGGTGAGTTCCTCCATCTCGATGACGAGCTACCGGGAGAGCGGAGGCTTCGATCTCTTCGCCAACTCCCTCGTCCCGATTCCGAACTGGGACTCTGCCATCGGGGGATATCAGTCAGCGACGCAGCCCACGAACGTGACGGCGAACCATGGGATCCCCCAAGCCCGGGTTCGGATCGCGGCGAACGCCAGCTTCTCAGGCGTCCAGCACAACAGCACGTTGATCGGTATCCCGTCCGATTGGGCGCCGTCGTTCCCGCTCCAGGCCCGTGACTCAGTCTACCGCGACGATGCGGCCGCGTGGACCGCCATCCAATCCGATCCCGGACTCGACATCATCGATGGCAGCGTGGTGCCGAACGACTTCGGCCCGAACTTCGGGAGCTTCACCGCGGTCCTGAACGACATCTTCCACTACCGCAACATGACTGGTGCGACCCGCACGGTCCGGATCATCGGGATCCTGTACGAGCAGTTCGCGCAGGGCCTGTGGGTCTCGTCGTCCACGGTGAAGGCGGACTTCGGGATTACAGCGGCGAGCCTGTTCTACTTCGGGATTCGATCGGGCGTCGACGCTACGAAGGCGGGCCATGACTTGGAGCGGTACTTTCTCGCCTATCAGCTGATTACGTTGAACATCCAGGAACTGATCAACTCGATACTCGAGACGACGATGGGCGTGTTCAACCTGCTCCAGGCGTACCTCGCCCTCGGACTGATCGTGGGAATCGCAGGCCTTGGTGTCATCACGATGCGCAATGTGGTCGAACGGCGTCAGGAGACCGGTGCACTCCGGGCCCTCGGGTTCCGCAAATCGATGGTGTTGCGGTCCTTCCTGTTCGAGCTCTCGTTCATCGCACTGACGGGCATCACGATGGGAGTCGCCCTCGGAATCGCCCTATCGTACGACCTGTTCCTTCGATTCTTCGAAGGCCAGGCGGCGTTTGTGATCCCCTGGGACCGTCTCGTTCTCCTGGGCGGAATCGCGTTCCTGGGATCCGTCCTCGCGACAGCGAGTCCCGCGATTCGCGCGTCGAAGATGCCGCCAGCCGAAGCGTTGCGAAGTTTTGAATAAGCTGCAGAGGGCCGCTCAGTAGACGGCTTGCTTCTGATGTCGTTCGAGGGTGGCGAGTCGGTAGTGCTCCGGCTTGTGGTCGAACTTCAACTGGCAGTCTTCGCTGCAGAAGTAGTAGGGCGTGCCTTTGTACCAGATCATCCAGTATGCGTTGTGCGGATTCACGGGTTTCTCGCACACCGGGTCAATCGCCATTACGCCACCCCGCTCATCTCGTCGAAGACGCGAACGAATATGAAGGCTTCGCCATGGACTATGGCGGGCTGCCTTTTGGGGACGACCGGACCAGTGCAACGATTCCGAGCACAATCAAGGCGACCCCTGCGAAAATCGTCGGCGTGTGGAACACGGTGACGCATTCAGTCCCATACGCGCACAGAAGGGTGTCCCCTAACTAACACGGGTCGTCTCTTAAGGAATTTGAGGCCGCCGGACGGGACGCCAGCAATCAGAAAATTCGGCGCCGCGCGTTTATATCCCGACGCTTGATTCGAGAGCCTATGGCGACGCCGATGCGGGTCGGGGTCATCGGAGTTGGCTCGATGGGTCAGAATCACGTTCGGGTATACTCCGAGATCGCGGAGATCGTCGGGATCGCCGACCCGGACGTGAAGGCCGGTGGCATCGTCTCGAACCGCTTCAACGTGTCCTATTTCACGAGCGCGGCGGACCTCCTCAGGGAAGAACTGGATGCGGTCAGCGTGTGCGTGCCGACCGAGCATCACGCGAAGGTCGCCCTCGACGTGATCCAGGCCGGGATCCCTCTCCTCGTGGAGAAGCCCCTCGCGGCCACCGCCGAGGAGGCGAGCAAGGTCGTGGACGCCGCCAAGAGCGCCGGGGTCACGCTCGCGGTCGGCCATATCGAGCGACACAATCCCGCGATCGCGGCCGTGAAGCGCCACTTGCAAGAGGGGCAGTACGGAGACCTCGTGACGGCGACCGCGCGTCGAGTCAGTTCCTTCCCCGGACGCGTCCGCGACATCGGGGTGGTCATGGATCTCGGCGTGCACGAGATCGACGTCCTCCGGTTCCTCGTCGGCGCTCCGGTCGAGAGCGTGTTCGCCCTCGGGGGACGGAAGCTCCACGGGAATTTCGAGGACCATGCGAACGTCCTCCTCCGGTTCCACAACGGCGTCCACGGCTTCATCGAGGTGAACTGGCTCACGCCGATGAAGGTGCGGAAGCTCGCCTTGACCTGCCTGAAAAGCTTCGTCGAGGTCGACTACACGGAGCAATCGGTCACCGTGAGTTCCAGCACCCTCGGCCCGCTGGACCCGTTCAACCTCTACCAGATTCCGCTCGAGCACCACCAGCAGAAGATCCACGTGCGGAAGGAGGAACCTCTGCGCCGGGAGCTCGAGGACTTCCTCAACGCGATCCGGGAGAAGCGCTCCCCTCTGGTCTCCGGGGAGGATGCCGTGGAGACGCTCCTCGTCGCGATCGCCGCCAACGAGTCCCATCGAACGGGAAAGCTCGTGCAGCTCACCTGAACGCGCGTCGAATTCAGAACTGGCCCTTCCCGATCCCGCGATACACGAAGCCCGCTTTCACAACCTCGGGTCCCGCGAACACATTTCGGCCGTCGACGATGACGGCGCGACGCATCGTCCTCTTGAGGGCCTTGAGATCGAGCTTGCGGTATGCGTCGTGCGCCGTAACGACCGCGACGCAATCGGTCCCTCGGACGGCGGCCTTCAGGTCGCGGACGATCGTGTAGCCTCGTTCGGTCCGCGCATGCGGATCATGGATCACGACATCGGCGCCGCGCTTCCGGAGTTCCTGGATCATCTCCTTCGCGGGCGAGTTGCGCGCGTCGTCCGTGTTCTCGCGGTATGCGAAACCGAAGACGGCGACGCGGGACCCCTTGACCTTTCGACCCGCGGCCGCGAGGCCTTCTTCGACCAGCCGGGCCATCCGCTTCGGCATGTAGTCGTTCACGGATCGTGCGGTCGGGATGAGCTCGGGCTTCGTCTGAACCGCCGGCGAAATCAGGAGCCACGGGTCCTTCGGGATGCAATGGCCTCCGACCCCGGCTCCGGGAATCAGCATCATCCGAAAGGGGCAAGTGTTGACCAAGTCGCGAACGCGGTACGCATCCACGCCGAGTTCCTCGCTGATCAACGCGACCTCGTTCGCGAAGGCGAGTTGGACGTCCCAATACGCGTTCTCGGCGGTCTTCACGACCTCCGCGGTCGTCCAGTCCGTGGCATGGAGTTCAGCGTTCACGAAGCGTCCGTAGAAGGCGAGGGCCTTCCGCAAGGCGATGGGCTCGTTCGCGCCGACGATCCGCGGCAGTTCGGTCAGATGGTGCAGGAGCTTCCCGGTCGTGAGACGTTCGGGGCAGTGGACGAGATGCACATCGCGGCCGACTTTCATCTTGGACGCCCGTTCCAGGGTGGGTCGGACCACGGACTCCATCGTGCCCGGGGCGAGGGTGGACTCGATCGTCACGAGTGCACCGCGCTTCAGATGAGGACCGATGCCCGCGAGGGCGGCCTTGAGGGCCTTGTTGGACGGGTCGTGGGTGGACGGTTCGATCGGAGTCTCGACACATACCGCGACGACGTCCGCGTTCGCGGCCTCCGAGGGATCAAGGCTCGCGCGCAAGCGGTGCTTCGAGACTTGCTCCTTGAGAAGACTCTGAAGACCCGGCTCGTGACCCCGAAGCGGGCTCTGACCCACGTTGATCGCGTCGACTTTCCCGGGGTCGATATCGACGCCCACGACGCTCGCGCCCGTCGCGGCGACCGCGGCCGCGAGCGGCACCCCGACATAGCCGAGGCCGATTACGCCGACCTTCACGAACGCGCGCATGTTGCGAGCTTCGGATAAAGGTTTCAACTGCGGTGCGGCCGCAGATACCCAGGCGGCTTTTCTCATGTTGATGTTCGGGCACTTCGCGCTCGATTCGACGATGGTCAAGAGGAGGACAATCCAGAACGCTTATAGGCCGCCGGACCCGTCCGATGCAGCGTGAAAATCGCGAGCGTCGTCGGCGCGAGACCCCAGTTCATCAAGGCCGCGCCGGTGAGCCGCGAGATCCGTCAGCACCATGAGGAGATCCTGATCCACACGGGCCAACATTACGACGAGAACATGTCCGACGTGTTCTTCGATACCCTCGACATCCCCCGGCCGAATTACAACCTGGGCGTGGGGAGCGGGAGCCACGGGCGGCAGACCGCAGACATGATGCGCGGGCTCGAGGAGGTCCTGGAGAAGGAGAGCCCGAACTTGCTCCTCGTCTACGGGGACACGAACTCGACGCTCGCGGGCGCCCTCGTCGCGGCGAAGATGGGCATCCCCCTCGGCCATGTCGAGGCGGGCCTGCGGTCCTTCAATCGGCAGATGCCCGAGGAGGTGAACCGCGTCGTGGCGGATCATCTGTCGAGCCTGTTGTTCGCCCCGACGGAGACCGCGGTCGACAACCTGACCCGGGAGGGCATCACCCGCGGCGTGCACATGGTCGGCGATGTGATGTACGACGTCGCGCTGCAGAGCGCGCAGGCCGCCCGCTCGCGGGACATCCTGTCGCGGCTCGGCCTGACCCGAGGCGAGTACCTCCTCGTCACGCTCCACCGCCCGCAGAACGTGGACGACCAGGAGTCCCTGTCCGCGATCGTCGAAGCCCTCGTCCACGCCGGGAGGCCCGTCGTGTTCCCGGTCCACCCGCGCACTCGCAAGAACCTCGTCGCCTTCGACTTGTGGGACCGCCTGACGAGACGGAGTGGATCGAGACCCTGGAGGACGGCTGGAACGCCCTCGTCGGGACAGAGACGGACGAGATCCTCCACGCGATCGAGAAGTTCAACCCCGAGGGGACGAAATCGAAGTCGTTCGGGGACGGTCATGCGGCGGAGAAGATCGCCCGGATCCTGGACAAGTTCGTGTGAGTGCCGTGAAGCCGGTCCCGCCGCGCGAATGCGGTGATCGTCAGGGGGCGACGGCGTCCCTACAATAGGAAACGATGCGCTCGAGAGATTTTGTCAGTCGGTTCGGTGCTTCGGTAAAGATTTCGGCGCATTGCGCCGAGAATCACATGTTCTTATCATCCTGATTTGATTCGCCGGGGATCCATTTGTAGGGCAGCCTTTTCCGGGTCATTTCATTCATCGTCTCCATTTCTTTTAGAATTTTTCTTACTTCGACGATCAACTGTTTCAGTAACTCATTGTTTGACTTCAGCAAGGCATCTGTTTCCGTCTCCGGAGTGAGCCCGATCACATCGCGCAAGGACTTCTCCACCGAATCCGCCGGAAACATAAGCGTTTCGTCATTGGAATCAAGAAGCGCCGCGACGGTCTCGAAAATGCCTTGGAGCAGAGGGGTGCCCGAACCATCGGAATCCGCTCCCCTGGTCGCCCGAGGCACTCCGGACCGGTAGATGGCCCAGAACCGCAAATCCTTTGGGTATCCGCTGCGTTCGACGTCGACGATGGCCGCGCCCAGCGCCCTAGTCCTGAAATGCCCGCAGTGCGGCGAAGTCGTGCCGCACCGGGTCCTCCGGGGCAAGATCGGCGGGAAGGACGAGATCGTCTTCGAGGGCGTCGTTCGGTGTTCGAAATGCGACGCCATCTCCAACGTGGTCACGCGCGAGCCGAAGCCGATTTCCGTGCCTTTGGTCGTGTCTTGGCTCGATCGCTCCGAGAAGACCTCCCTCGAGTTCTCACCGGACGAAGATGTGTCCGTGGGAGAGGAACTCGACCTGGGCGACACTCGGATTTCGGTCACGGCGATCGAATCGAAAGGCCGCCGTGTCCATGGAGAGAAGGCGAAGTCGATCGACACCGTCTGGGCGAAGCGGATCGACCAGGTGCGGGTCAAGTTCTCCGTGAACAAGGGAAACCGGACGGTTCCCCACGAAGTAGTAGCCGCGGCCGACGAGGAATTCGAGATCGGTGAGATCGTGGATCTCGGAAGAGACAGGGCCGTCGTCCACCACATCCGCACGGAACGCCGGACCCTCCGGCAGGGCCGGGTTCGCGCGGACGAAATCGTTCGGATGTACGGACGGGTCGTGCGTGAACGAACTTCTCGATAGTCAGGGGTGGCTCGTCACGGGAGAGGGAACCGGAAGCCGCAGTACGGGCAGAGGAGTGCGTCGAACGGGATACCCCGACCGCAAGCCGTGCAATGCCGCGAACGGAACCGTCCCTGACCGCTGTATCGAGCCGCGATGTAGATGATCGCGGCGACGACGATCCCGAAGAGGATGATGTTCGGTGCGTCGGTCCGGAACTCCGGCGTCGGCGAACCCCAATTGTAGGACAGGATGACGCTCAAGCCGATGATGAAGAAGACGATCGTCATGACGACGGACGCTTTTCGTTCCCTCTCAGCCAAGTTTGGTTGAGGACCTGTCCCGATCGACATCATCCGCTCCAGGCACGCGTAACCGTTCGTCTTCGGATGAATCTTGTGAATCGGGACGGTTCATCGACTCCTTAGGAAAGAATTAAGCGGCCCCGCCGGCTGCTTCGCTGCGAATGATCACCCTCCTGGGTGTCGGGCACGTGTTCGACATTGGCCGATCGATCCGATCGGAAATCCTCGCTCGCCGTCCGAAGGTCGTCGCCCTCGAGCTGGATCCCGTTCGGTACCATGCCCTGATGAGCCGGACCCCGCGGGCCCGCGGCATCTCCCCCCTCGCCCTCCTCGCGCAGTTCCAGATCCGGATCGCCCGCCAGTACGGGGTCGAGGTCGGCGACGAGATGATCGCCGCGGCGCAGGCTGCGCAGGAGATCGGCAGCGAGATCGCCCTCATCGACCAGGACTCCCGGGCGATCCTCGGGCGCGTGTGGCGGGACATGTCCCTCACGGAGCGGGTGCGGCTCCTCGTCTCCGCCATTGGCGGCCTCTTCACCCGTAAGGAGAAAGTCGAGGCCGAACTGCAACGCTTCTACCAGAACGAGCCGGCCTTCCTCCAGGAATTCGCGCGGGAGTTGCCGACCGCGAAGCGGATTCTGATCGACGAACGAGATGCGGCCATGGGCCGTACGATCCGTCAACTGGCGGAGTCGAAGGGGGATGTCGTCGCGGTGGTCGGCGAGGGACATGTGGAGGGCCTCGTACAGCATCTCGCGGGCACTCCCGTTCAGGTCGTGCACCTCGAAGCACTCCGGTCCACGCCGCCCGGGCCGAACGCCACCGCGAGCGTGTCGGTTCAGCTCTGAGGTTTCCGCGGGCGCGGGATCCACCGCGGGACGGAGGCTTTGTAGCCGCGATACGCGTCCCCGAACCGAGTCTCCAGGGTCTTCTCTTCGTGGACCATGGCGACGTGCACCGGGATCGCCAAGACGACGACGATCGCTGCCGCGGACACGGAGCCGAGAAGGAGGGAGAGACCGATCAGGGCCGAGGCGTGGGACAAGGCGATCGGGTTCCGGGTCCACCGGTAGGGACCGACCGTGACGAGGGCCGTCGGTGGCCTCGAGGGATTCGGCGTCCCACGCCCTACCCGCACGAAGAGGGCGAAGCACCACGCGAGGCCCGCCAACCCGACGACCAGCAGGATTGGTCCGATCCAGCGGACGGGTGACGGCCATGGCGGTATCCTTAGCAACCCGTCGATCGTCAGGCCGGCCCAGGGAATCCCGATGTAGAGCAGAACGAAGAGCACGAACATCTCCGACCACGCGAGGATCCGCTTCATCCGCGACCCTAGCCCTCGCCCCAATCCACAGGATGGTTAACATGTTAACCGGTTCCTCCGCGTACCTCCCGCTAACCCTTAAGGCCATGGCCTCGATGGCCAATCTGATGGCGGCTGCAGACCCCGCGAAGGAAGCCACGACGCACTTCCTGCGAGACCAATTCCACCGGTACTACAACGCGCTGAAGCCGACCTTGCCGGACCGCTTCGGCCGGAGGGAGTTCGGATTCATGTTCTGGACCCCGGGCATCGTCCAGCGGCATCTCGGGTTCGCGAAGGAGGAGGAGCTGAAGGCCTTCCTCTCCTCCCGTGTGCCGACCCACGCCTACTACTCGAGCGCGTACTACGACAACCCGAACGCCCCGACGATGGAGGAGAAGGGATGGCTCGGGGCCGACCTGATCTTCGATCTCGACGCGGACCACTTGCCCAACGCCGCGAAGATGTCGTACCCGGAGATGCTCGAGGCGATCCGCCTAAAAATCATCCATCTGTACGACGACTTCCTGCGGTCGGACTTCGGGTTCGAGGAAAAGGCCATGCGGCTCGTCTTCTCCGGCGGGCGGGGCTACCACATCCACGTGTTCGATGAACGGGTGTGGCCGCTCGGCTCCCACGAGCGCCGCGAGATCGTCGACTACATCACGGGCAAGGGACTCGCGGTCGATTCCCTCTTTCGGGAGTCCGCATTCGACAAGAAGGAATTCCAGGGACACACGCGAGTCAAGACCATGATCGTCGCGCCGACGAAGGAGGACCCGGGCTGGCGGGGGAAGATCATGCGAGGCATCAACAGCCTCGCGGCGAAGCTGGAGACCCTGACCTCCGACGAGGCGATCAAGTTCCTGACGTCCTTCGAAGGCGTCAAAGAAGGCGACGCGGCCAACCTATACGAGAACCTGTTCAAGCCGCGACAGACGAAGCCTCGGGTCATCCGGGGCGTCGACCGCCTGCGAGAGGGCCAGATCGAGGCCCTCTCCGATCGGAACCGGGACCTGATCATCCGACTCGTCAAGGAACTGCAGCCCGTGCGGATCGACGAACGCGGCGGCGTCTCCCTGGACGGGATCGTCCAACGCGGGGAGACCGACGAACCGGTCACATCGGACATCAAGCGGCTCATTCGGATGCCGTCGTCATTGCATGGCCTGGAGATTCGAGGCGAAGTGTTTAACTTGGCTCCTGGAGTAAATGACGTACCGCAGTACCTGGCCATCTTCCTCGCGGCCAGGGGACTCGCTACAGTCATGCCAGAGGCCTAGTCGCCCATGTCGGGGTACTACGATCGACTCCAGGGAACGGACCGTCTCCTGCGAATCCGCCGGCTCCGCAAGGCGCTCTTCGCAGGCATCGTCGCCCTGAGCGTCCTCCTGGTCGTCGCGCGCATGGGGAGTCAGGGCGCGAGCATCAAGCCGCTCTTCCTCCCGGTGAACGGGATCATCGAGATCGCTCTGATCATGGGATTCGTCACCGCGATCGTCGGGCTCTTCCTGCGGAACCTGGAGATCCGACATGCACAGCGGGATGGGCAACGGTACCTGATGGCGAAGTCCTCCATGGCCCGCGCGATCCGCACGGCGGGGTTCGCGATCGGCCTCGCCGTGGTCCTGCTCCTCGCCGTCACCCCGTCCCTCACGGCCTCGCTCTTCTCGGACGCCCAACAGGTCGTCCCCCTGGCCTCGCGGGCCCGGGAGGTGGTGACCTTCACGAGTCCCGACCCGCTCGGCTTCTCCTTCGTCACGCATGCGGCCGTCGTCGTAACACAGGGGCATGCGCGGGTCACGTTGCTCCGGAACAACGTGACACTGGCGACCGCGGACTTGAACGCCACGCAGGGCGACACGTTGGACGTCGAGCCCCGGATGTGGGAGGGCTATGCGAGCTGGTCGCTCGTCTTCCAGAACGAGCTCGCTTCCGACACGTACCTCACGTTCGTGCTCGAGAAAGGCGTCGTGCCGACCTTGTTCTCCACGGTCCCCTTCCTTCTCTTCCTGTACGGAGGGACGCAGGTGGCCTGGTGGATTGTCCTCCGGCCAATCCGGGACCGCACGAAGGCGGGCAGTTTGTCCGTCGCGACGGACGTCGATGAGAGCGAGCGGGTCTACGATGACACCGTGCAGTCTCCCAATCCCGATACGAATCCCGGTCCGCAACCGGCCGCCGACCCGGACATCTTCAACATCGCGGCGGCGAGCACGCCCGCCGTCGAAGTGGAGGCTCCTCCGCCGCCCGTTCGCACACGCGTCCCGGCCCCGCCTCCTCGGGTCGAGACGCCGAAACCCGCTCCTCGTCCCGTCGTCCGGCAGCCCGAGACCGCCGCGAGTCTCGCCACGAAGGCGGGAGCGCTCGTGGCGACGGGCACCTACGACGCAGCCCTCGCGGTCTACGAGGAGGCGCTGCGCCTCGATCCCGGGCACGCGTTCTCCTTGGACGGCCGAGCTTCCTGCCTGGTCCGGCTCAATCGGAAGGGCGAGGCGATCGAGGCGTACAAGCGGATCCTCACGAAGGATGCGAAGAACCTAGCCGCGCTCCGGGCCCTCGTCCGACTCTACTCCGACGAACGCCGCTGGCGCGAGTGCCTCGAGGCGGTGGGCGAGCTGCTCCGGCTGCGGCCCAACGAATCGTCCGCCCTCGAGATGAAGGGGGACGCGCTCACAAACCTCGGACGAAGGCCGGAGGCCCTCGCCGCGTACGAAGCAG
>VBLU01000150.1 GCA_005879065.1 Methanobacteriota archaeon | reverse complement strand
CTGGGCCCACTTCCGGCTCCGGGAGATGGCGAAGCTCGAACGAGGGGCGCCGATCGACTGGGGCGGTTTCGTCGCGTTCACCGTGTTCATCCTCAGCTTGCTCCTCGCGCTGACCGTCGCCGCGTATGGCGTATCGGAGGCCGCGACGATCGCGGGCCTCCTCGTCCTATCTGCCGCCGGCCTCTCGGCCTTCGTCTTCCTGGAGCGGCGGCATCCCCATCCGCTCCTCGATCTGAAACTCCTGCGCATCCGCGAGTTCACAGGAGGGCTCCTCGCCCAGATGCTGAACGCAATCGCTTTCGGCGCCGTCCTCCTCCTGCTGAGCCTCTACTTCCAGCTCGTCCTCGACAAGAAGCCGCTCGAGGCAGGTCTCCTGATCATTCCCACGGACATCGCGACCCTCGCGGCGGGTCCGCTCAGCGGACGGCTCTCGGACAAGTATGGACATCTCCCATTCACCACGACGGGGCTCGCCCTCACGAGCTTGTCCCTGTTTCTGTTCTCCACGACGGACGCGTCCACGCCGTATCCGTTGCTCGTCGTGTACATGATGCTCCTCGGTGCGGGCCTTGGATTCTTCGCGTCGCCGAACATCAGCTCCATCATGGGATCCGTGCCGCCGGTGCGACGCGGGATCGCCTCGGGTTTCCGGGCGACTTTCTTCAACGTCGGCTACACGATCAGTTTGAACCTCGCGATCCTGATCACGACTTTCACGGTCCCGTACGCATTGGTGACACAGATTATCCGGTCCGGATGCAATGGAATCTCCGCGGCCGATTGCATCCTCTTCGCCCAGGGCCTCAAGACGACCTACCTGTGGCTCGCGGGGCTGAATACCCTCGCGATCCTCCCATCCATGTTGCGTGGGCGGCGGACGAACGCCCAGAAGCCCACCCTATCCCTTATCGTCGACCCGTGACCCATGGTCTGGCTACGGGGGAAATCCGCTACGCGTTCGCGGAGGATGCGTGCATCTGCACGCGGCGGGCCGCAACGATTATCAACGTCGCATGCGTTTTCGCGCCGCCTGCGGTCGCAGGTGAAGGGATCCCCCCTCGATGTCCCTCCCCGTCAGCGAGGCCGCTCGTCCCGCCGATGCCTCGCTTTCCCTGCAATTCGACGATGCGGACGCCGACCTGCTGGCTCGCGCCTTCCGCACCCCGGGGGACGGGCCTCGGGCATGGGCGCTCAATGGCGAGGCGCATCGGATCTCCCTCATCGACGGGTTCGACCGCCTGCTCGCTTGGCCCACCCTGCGGGGCGTCGTCCGGTATCCGCACCAGGAGCGGACGTGCCTGCGCGTCCTGCGGGAGATGCGAGGCCGTGCGATCCTTGCGGACGAGGTGGGTCTCGGCAAGACGATCGAGACGGGGCTCCTCCTGAAGGAGTACACGATCCGGGGCCTCGTCCGCCGGGCCCTGATCCTCACGCCCGCGTCGTTGACGGGGCAGTGGCGGGAGGAGATGGAATCGAAGTTCGAGCTGCCGTTCGCGGTCCTCCGATCCGTCGGCGACTGGGAACGTCGGCCGCTCCTGGTCGCGTCGATCGACACCGCGAAGCGCGACCCCCATCGCGTGTGGGCGCAACGGACGTCGTGGGACCTCGTGATCGTGGACGAGGCCCATCGCCTCAAGAATCGGCTCAGCGTGAACTGGCGGTTCGTCGCCGGCCTCTCGAAGAAGTACATGCTGCTCCTGACCGCCACCCCGGTCCAGAATGACATGGACGAGCTGTTCAACCTGGTCAGCCTCCTGAAGCCGGGCGCCCTGCACACGTACGACCGGTTCGTCGAGCGGTACGTCGGGAGTGCGGACGGTCGGGTGCCGGCCCACGTGCCGGAATTGCGAGACCGCCTCCGGGATGTGATGGTACGGAATCGTCGCGGGATCGCGTTCACGCTCCCTCCCCGGCGCGTGCACAGCCTCCCCGTCCGGTTGAGTCCGCGAGAACGCCGCCTGTACGACGGCGTGACGGAGTTCGTGCGCGACGCCTATTGGTCCGTCTCCGGACGGATGTCGTGGGCCGCTCGGCTCACCCTGATCGTGCTGCAACGGGAGATCGGGAGCAGCACGTTCGCGGTCGCCGAGACGCTGAATCGGCTGACGCAAAGCCCGCTCTTCGGCGCCGCCGAGCGGGAACGGCTCGAGGCCCTGCGGGACGACGCCCGGGCCATTCCGTCGAACGTGAAGGCGGATCATCTCGCCGGCTTCCTCCGATCCTCGGACGAAAAGGCCCTCGTCTTCACCCAGTACCTGCGGACGATGCAGCACCTGAAAGGCGTCCTCGAAGGCGACGGGCATCGCGTCGTCATCTATCACGGCGGACTCCCGCCTGCGGCCAAGGACGCCGCCGTGCGGTCCTTCCGAGGGGAGGGACAGATCTTCTTGAGCACGGAGGCAGGCGGCGAGGGCCGGAACCTGCAGTTCGCGCGGACGGTGGTGAACTACGACCTGCCCTGGAATCCCCTGCGGATCGAGCAGCGGATCGGGCGCGTGCACCGTCTCGGGCAGACGCGCGAGGTCCACGTCGTGAACCTGTGGGCCCAGGACACGGTCGAGGCCTATCTCATGGAACTCCTGGACCGGAAGATCCACATGTTCGAGCTCGTCGTCGGAGAGCTGGACTTGATCCTGGGGACCCTCGACGAGCGGCGGTCCTTCGAGGACATGATGATGGAGATCTGGACCCTTCGACAAGCGGAGGAACGCAGGGCCGCCCTGAGGCGGCTCGGGGATGCGCTCGTCCGGGCCCGCGATCAGTATGACGCGATGCGGGAACGGAACGACGAGGTGCTCCGCGACGTGAGCGACGAGGTCCCCGCGTGAGCGACGCGGAGGCGTTGCGGCGGTTCGTCCTCGATACCCTCGCCGACGTCGGCGCGACCGTGTCGGAGGCCGATCCGCTGTCCTGGATTCAGGTTCCTGAACGGGTTCGGTCCGACCTCGAAGTCCCTTCGACCTTCGCGATCACCTTCGATCCCGACCGGGTGGGGGATTTCGAGGCCGAGCTCGTCGCGCCGGGCAGCTACTTCCTTGAGAGGATCGTGGCCCTCGCCGCCTCCCGCGGCCGATGGGACGTCGCGCGGTTCGATGCCGCCGACGCGGAGTGGATTCAACAGTCGTTATCCGAAGGAGGTCTCGGGTCCGAGACCGGCGTGCACCTCGAGACGGCCGAACTCGGAGAGACGGTGCTCCTCCTGTTCTCCTTCCGCGTCACGCTCGTGTCCGACGAGAAACGAGAGCGCTTCCACCTCATCGCGGTCTCTCCGACCACCGGATCCGCATGGGAGGTGGATTCGGCCAAGGCGGACTCCGGGCTGACGGCGCTTCCGCAGGCCCGGATCGAACCGGACCTGCAGGCCGCGTATCGTCTCGGCGCCGAGAAACTTCGTGAGACGACCCGCGAAGCGGTTGGCGCCTTCCGGGCCGCAAGCCTTGGTCTCCTGGAGGAAGAGGTCCGCCGGATCTTCGGCTACTTCGATCGGACCATCGAGGAAATCCAAGCCGCGGACCCGGACGGATCTCAGGACCTGCTGCGGGCGGTCCGTGGGGAAAGAGACCGGCGTCTTGCGGAGACCGTCGAGCGCTTCGATCCGAAGGCGAGTGCGTCCCTGTGCGCCATCCGCGCGATCCAGGTGCCGATTGCCCGCGTCCACCTGCGATTGCCGCAAGGCCGCGGGATCGATGCGACGCTCGACGCTTGGTCCCGTCGTGTGGACGGCCTGGCCTGCGACGTCTGCCACGGCATCGATGGGCCCTGGATTCCGTACGCAGGAGCCGTGCGTTGCGTCCGATGCCCGCCTACGCCAGCCGAGTCCGCTCGACCTCGAGGCCGTCCGCGGTCGGATACTCCTCGACGAGGAACGCGGGACGGCCGAGGCTCGGCGCGATCGCCTCGAGGATCCACGGCGCGATCTCGAGCCGCTTCCGGGCGTCGTCGAGCCCCATGAGGTCCTTCGGCACCCGATGCGTGGACGCCAACTCTCGCATGAGCGGTTCGAGGTCGGCTCCCTCCAAGATTCCCTTCACCAGCGTCCCATCGTTGGTCACGATCTCCCAGGGTCGTGCGACGTTCTCCGCCCTCCGTTTGATACGCGATCGGAGCTGCCATCCGTCCTTGTACCCGCTCGTGCAATAGTGGACGGTCGTCGGCCACTTGCGTCCGAGGATCCGCAGGGCCACAGGGTCGGCCCCCTTCACGCCGTACGAGAGTTCGTGCTTCATCTCATACCCGTGGACCTTCATCCGCGGGAAGTTCGCGTCGGAGAACTCCATCTCGTTCAGGTTCACGAACGCGAGGCCCTCGGCCCCGGCCCATTCGATCAAGCGGACGAGGTCCGCCTCCCGCTCGGGGATCAAGGGGACCTCGATCCCGACCGTCAGGCCGAGGGACCGCCCGAGGCGTGAGGCGGCCACGAATGCGCTGTCCGCTGCGCGGGACCAGAGGCCCGGCGGGACGTGGAATCGGATCTCGTCGAGGCCCGCCCCTGCGAGGGCACGGATCTTGTCGGCATCCGTGGACATGGTGTACAGGTGGGTGTGGAACGTCGGGCCGAATTCCGCCTTCAGGAGGCGGATGTACCGGCAGGTCCGTTCGACCGCGTCGAGGGGGTCGCCTCCCGTGATCCCCGCGCCGGTGGCGCGGATGGCCCGGGCCTCCTCGAGGACGTCCTCGTCCCGCGTGACGCGCTTCTCGTCCGCGAAGACGACGTCCTTATACATCTTCTCGTCCGAGACGGGACAGTAGAAACAATGGAAGGAACAGATGCCCGTGACGAAGAGGACCATCTTG
>VBLU01000081.1 GCA_005879065.1 Methanobacteriota archaeon | reverse complement strand
GCCTTTCCATGTTGTCGCGGGCAGGATCGACCGAATCGTGTTCCGTCGGCCCCCCTCTCGTGTGACCACGCCGCAAAGAACTCGCTCAACATACGCCGCCGAGGCTTTGTCGTGGGCCATGTTGGCAGATTTGCAGAACGCATACATTCAGGCGGTCGAGCGGGCGGGGGCGAGCACGGTGAACGTGAGCACGGCGCAGAGGCCCTACGGACCTCCGTGGGGGCAGTGGCCGCGCCGCGGATTCGGGTCAGGCGTGATCCTTGACGACAAGGGACACATCCTCACCACGCACCACGTCGTCGATGGCGCCGAAAAAGTGATCGTCACCTTCGCGGACGGTCGCGT
This sequence comes from Methanobacteriota archaeon, assembly GCA_005879065.1. Classification (GTDB taxonomy): domain Archaea; phylum Thermoplasmatota; class Thermoplasmata; order RBG-16-68-12; family RBG-16-68-12; genus RBG-16-68-12. The sequence continues at coordinate 14,242 of VBLU01000081.1, read as the reverse complement.
CCTCAGCGGGGCGGTCGTCGGCGGGGACGAGGAAACGGACATCGCGGTCGTGCGGGTCGACGGGAAGGAATTCCGAGCCGCGGACTACGCCAATTCGGACGAGCTCAAGGTGGGCCAGCCGGTCCTGGCGATCGGAAATCCGTTGGGTCTCCCGGGAGGTCCGACGGTCACTTCGGGCGTCGTGAGCTCGCTGCGTCGGCATCTGGGTCGCGGCCCGGGGGACGGGATCCCGGTCATCCAGACGGATGCGGCCGTGAACCCCGGGAACAGCGGCGGTCCTCTCGTGGACCTGCGTGGTCGCGTCGTGGCGATCAACACGGCGACGATTCCGTACGCGGAGGGAATCGGCTTCGCCATCCCGATCAATGCCGCCCTCGCGGCAGCCCGCGAGATTGTGGCGCACGGACACGTCCAAAGGCCGTGGCTCGGCATAGGTGGATACGATGTCGACCGGCGTCTGGCCGCCTACTATGGGATCGAGAGCCGCCATGGCGTGTTCGCCGCGGAAATCACACCGGGTTCTCCCGCGGAAGGTGCGGGACTCCAAGTGGGTGACGTGGTCACGTCGATCGCAGGAAAGCCCTTGACCGGGGTCGCCGATCTAGTCGAGGCGCTCCGCGAGCGGACGATCGGCGATTCGATCGAGATCGAGGCGGAACGACGAGGACAAAGGGTCCACGTCAAGGCGACCCTTGGTGCGCGGCCGTGGTAGCGACTCCGACAGATTGAAAGCGGGCAGCACGATGGGCGCCACGTGATGCGCCCCTCCCACCCGGAGACCTGCCCCAACTGCGGGAAGCGGACGTGGAACTGGTACTACCTCTCGGCCCGCATCTGGATCGAGTGCGAACATTGCGGGTTCAAGGACACGGTGAGCAATACGCCGGTGAGCGGGGCGAACTCGGACAGCACGACGCGGAAGATGCCCCTCTCGAAGGCGTGACGTTCGCTCGGGTGCGCATCCCCGGACAACCATGAAATAGCGAGAGACGCGTTCGCCCTAGGAGGCTCGGATGAACGGCGCGTTCCAGGTGTTCTTCGAGGGATGGATTTTCATCGTCCTCGCCCTCTGCGCGGTGGGCGTCATCGCCCTCTTGGTCGGCGCGCTCTGGATGTATCAGGATGCCCAGCGCCGTCGCATGGATGCGACGCTCTGGCTCATCTTCCTCATCATCGCGACGCTCCTCGGGACGGTCGTCGGCTTCGTGATCGTGGTCGTCCTCTACCTGATCATCCGCGAAAGCCATCCGATCGGAGGTGGAATGACCCCAGGGTACGCCGGCTACGTGCCCGGGTACGCCCCCGCGCAAGCGCCGCCGGTCCCGGCCGCCTGTCCGGTCTGCGGCCGACCCATGATGTGGTACCCCCAGTACCAGCGGTGGTATTGTCCCACGTGCGGGCAGTATCGGTGACGCGTCCGTACGAACCGCCCGAACGTGAAGGGTTCATCGGGAAGCGAACGGTCCGAGCACCGGCTTCATCCCGCGAAGATCGTCGAACGGAGGCGGGGTGCTCGTTTCAGAGCGGCCAGGCGAACGTCACGTAGAGGATGATCGCCGAGAGGATGACGCAGAGGCCCACGACGGCCAGCGGCGGGACCTTGAGGGCCTTCTCGTCCTCCTGATCGAAGTAACGGATCAGACCTGCCGCCGAGTGGAAGCCCGAGTCCTTGTTGCGCGCCATGCTGTTCGTTCTCGATGCATCGCGGGGCTTAAAAGATTTCTCCTTTCGATGGCCATCCTGAGGCGCATCCGAAGGTCATTAATACGCGTCGCTCGGATGACGCGAGCGTCCTTCCGGGCGCGTTTCCATGGTCGAGGCCGGCGTCGTGTACATCGGCAAGAAGCCCACGATGAACTACGTCCTCGCCGTGGTGACGCACTTCAACGACGGCTCGCGCGAGGTCATCGTGAAGGCCCGCGGCCGCTCGATTTCCCGGGCCGTGGATGTCGCGGAGATTGTACGGGAGCGTTTCATCAGCGATGCGGAGGTCCGGGATGTGCGCATTTCTACGGAGAAGGTGGCCTCCGAACAGGGAGCCGGGACGAATGTGAGCAGCATTGAGATCGTCCTGTCCAAGTGAACACGAATCCGCGGAAAGAAATTTATTGGGTCACGGCCGTGTGGACGCCGCATGTCGATCGCCGTCCTCCTGATCCTGGCGATCGCGGCGTTCCTCGCGGGCCTCGGGGGATCCTATCTCGGCGTCGGCGGAGGCGTGTTCCTGATCCCCTTCATGACCCTGGCCCTCTCCGTGAACATCAAGGTCGCCATCGCCACGAGCTTGATCGGCGTGATCGCGACCTCTTCCGGCGCGGCCTCCGTCTACGTCCGGGACCATCTGACGAACCTGCGCCTGGCGATGTTCCTCGAGGTCGCCACGACGCTCGGCGCGATCGCGGGCGCGCTCGTGGGCCTGGGAGCCCCGGATTTCTATCTGTACCTCGTCTTCGGCGTGGTCGTCCTCTACGCGGCCACGACGATGGTCCGGGTCCGAGAGACCGCGAAAGAGCGTGCGTACCGCGGTGGAGGGAAAGAATCGCCCTTCACGAAGCGACTGAAGCTGAGCAGCGTGTACTTCGACCAGGAGGACCAGGGCGTCTACCGGTACCGCGTCGAGCGGCCGGTCACCGGCTTCGGCGTGAGTGCCGCCGCGGGCCTGTTCTCCGGACTCCTCGGAGTCGGGGGCGGCTTCATCAAAGTCCCTGCGATGAACGTCCTGATGCGGGTTCCGATGAAGGCGGCCGTCGCCACGAGCAACTTCATGATCGGGGTGACCGCGGCCGCGAGCGCGTTCCTCTACTATTCGCGAGGCCTCGTCGATCCCGGCCTCGCGGCCATGGTGATCATCGGGGTGTTCTCCGGCACGTACTTGGGCGCGCGGCTCCTCGAGCATGCGAAATCCTCGAACGTGCGGTTCGCGTTCGCCCTCTTCCTCGTCATCCTCGGGACCGCGATGCTCGCGAGGTTGTTCTTCCCGGGGGTCCCGCTTTGATCACGGCCCGAGCCGGCCTTCGCATCGTGCAGCAACGGGCCTCGAACCTGCGCCGCGCCGTGGTCGCGGAAGTGGAGGACATGAACCGTCTCATCTACCATGTTCTCCGGGCCGGCGTCGTGGTCTCGGTCGCCATCCTCCTCTTCGGGTTCGTCCTCGTCGCCTTCACCGGACGTCCGATTCCCGAGCAGTCGATCTCCCCGCGCGCCCTTGGCCGGCCCCTGTTCACCTTCACGCCGGAAGGCTACTTCAGCCTCGGCGTCCTCATCCTCATCTTCACGCCGGTGGTGCGGGTTTTCCTGAGCCTCGTGTCCTTCGTGCGGGAACGGGACCGACAATACGTACTGATGACCGCGATTGTCTTCGCAAACCTCCTCGTGAGCTTGTTCCTGCTCGCGTGAAACTTTAAGCCGCCGCCCCGTTGCGGACCCGTGGACGAGGTCCTGTCCGCCGCTCGCTCCGTCGATCCGTCGAGGTTCGGCGACCGCACGCTCTGCGATGCGTGCCTCGGCCGTCTCTTCGGGAAGATCGGCCACGGGTATACGAACCACGTCCGGGGTCGGGCGGTCCGCGAACTCCTCCATGTCGATACGGGCCCTTGCTGGGTGTGCGAGGACCTCACGTCGCGGTACGACGCCCTCTCCGACCTCGTCGTCCGCAAGCTGGAACCGTGGGAGTTCGACTCCTTCGCCATCGGCTCGAAGATCGACTCCGAGGTGGCCGCGCGGGAGGAGTCCCTGTGGGCCGAGCTCGCCCTCGGCGGCCCGGAGCCCCTGAAGGCCGAGGTGAACCGAGAGATCGGAAAGCGGGTCTCCGACCGGCTCGGCAAGGAGCCCGACCTGGCGCATCCGGACGTCGTCGCGATCGTCGACACGGCGTTCGACCACGTGGACGTCCAGGTGAACTCGCTCTATCTGCGCGGTCGCTACCGCAAGCTCGTGCGCGGCGTGCCGCAGACCCGGTGGCCCTGCCGGCGGTGCATGGGGAAGGGGTGTGCCCGTTGCGGAGGCGCGGGCAAGATGTACCCGACGAGCGTGGAGGAAGTCATCGCGAACGAGGTCCTGCGGGAGTCCGGCGGAACGGGCCATGCCCTGCATGGGATGGGCCGCGAGGACGTGGACGCCCGGATGCTCGGACGCGGCCGACCCTTCATCATCGAGATTAAGGAGCCCCGTCGGCGGCACTTCGATCTGGGGGGCGCGATCGCGGGGATCAACGCCTCGGGGATCGTCGAAGTCGACGGGCTGGCGCCGGCCCGTGGGACCGACGTTGTCCCATTGAAAGAGGATCGGGCCGCGAAGACGTACCGCGTCCTCCTGAGGATGGCACCTCCCGTGGAGGAAGCAAAGCTTAAGAGCACGCTCCCGGTTTTGGTGGCCGAGCCGATCGCTCAACGCACCCCCGAACGGGTCGTTCACCGGCGTGCGGATACCATACGGCATCGACGGCTCCTGGCGGCGGAGGTCGTCGGGGTCGACGGGGACCGCGCGGAACTCCGCGTGACCGCGGAGGCGGGGACCTACGTGAAGGAATGGGTCCACGGGGACCGGGGCCGCACGAGGCCGTCCCTCGCGGAACGACTCGACGCGGCGTGCGAGGTCCTCGAGCTCGACGTGCTCGATGTCCACGACGACGGGTGAAGCGCGATGGTGAAGGCCTCGAAAGGGATCATGGAGAAGACGCGGCAGAAGTTCCGCCGCGGCCCGCGCCAGCGTGGGCTTTCCCCCATCACCCGGTCGTTCCAGTCCTTCGAAGTCGGCGAGCGCGTGACGATCGTGATCGATTCGAGCCTGCAGAAAGGGTGGCCGCACCACCGCTTCCACGGCATGACCGGGACCGTCGTCGGGCAGCGGGGGGCCGCGTTCCTCGTCGACGTCCGCTTCGGCGGTCGCATCAAGCAGGCCGTCGTCCGGCCCGAGCACCTGAGGCGCGCGTAGGGGGAGACGATGGAGGAGTCCTACGTGTCCCTCGCGGAGCTGAAAGTCATCCTCGAGAAGGAGAAAACCGCCCGAGGCGAGTTGAACCCGGAACAGCAGTATTCCCTTTCCCACGCCGCCCTGTTCGCCCGGGTGCCCGCGGACAAGGTCCCGGCGATCGTGAAGGAGCTCATGGAGATCCCGATGATGTCTCCCTTCAACGCGATGAAGATTGTCGACCTCCTGCCGACGCACCTGGACGACGTCCGGGCGATCTTCGCGAAGGAGCGATTCGCTTTATCCAAAGAGGATGCGGACAAAGTCCTCGAGATCGTGGGGAAGTACCGCTGACGAGGCGAGGGCCATGGAAGATTACGCCCGCATCCTCGATTACCTACCGCAAGGCCATCCCGACCAGTCCAAGTTCCACCGGGAGCCGCTCGCGTACGCGCTCGGCGTGGACGAGTTCAAGCTGTTCGAGCTCGTGCCCCGCGATGGCGCGAACCTGTCGATCGGGCAACGCGTGTACATCGGTAAGGAAGTCGAGATGCGCACGGAGATCCTGCACGTGAAACGGCGGGTCGGACATGAGGAGTTGACGACCGCGGCGCAGAAGGAGTTGCCATTCGTCATCCAGGAGATCGTGAAGGAGAAGGAAGAGAAGTTCGTCGACTTCTTTAACCGAGCGCAGGCGATCACGACGCGGTTCCACATGCTCGAGCTGTTGCCGGGTCTCGGCAAGAAGACCATGTGGGCGATCCTCGAGGAGCGGAAGAAGGGGCCGTTCAAGTCGTTTCAGGACCTTGACCAACGCGTGCCGAGCATCCATCATCCGGAAAAGCTGGTCGCGAAACGGATCGAGATGGAGATCTCGGACCCGACCCAGAAGTACCGGCTGTTCGTGGCCCGCTAGGAAGCGGGTTTCCCGATTTCGGCCTCGATCTCACGGCAATCGCGCGCGGAGAGACCGAGTTTTTTCCGGAGGGCCTCGAGCAGTTCCCGCTCGTCCTCGGTGATGGGCCCGTCCTCGAGGGCTTCCTCGGCGACCGCGCGGTAGATGCCGGTCCGATCCTCGAGCACCTCCTCGATGACCTGGGACTCGATCCGGTCCTGTTCCTCCCTGGAGATGCCAAGGTTCTCCCGCAGTTGTTCGACGAGCAATCGCTCCGTGGCGGTGACCCGGCCGTCCTTCCACGCCGTCATCACGGCCCGCGTGTAATCCTCGAGCCGCTTCACGCGTTCGTCCATGGCTCGCTTGCGACGTTCGTCAATTCCCTCGAGGTATTCCAGATCGAGCTTGTCGACGTTCATTGCCTCGCGGACGATGTCGGAGAAGGTCAGGTGCACGGATGTGACCGAATCGATCTCCTGGATGGTCATGTCCTTCGCCACGCCCGCGATGACCACGGGCACCTTGATCTTCGAGAGCCGCTCCTTGATCGCCACGGCGCGCTCCCAGCCGCGCGGTGCGAGGTAGTACGCCAGCATCCGTTGCTTCTCGCCCTCGATGTGGGCCTTCATCTCCACGAGGTAGCCGTCTCGGGTCATCTCGTCGAGGTACCGCGAGAGATGCTTCCGCTGGATGCCCGCGGCAAAGGCGATCGCCTTTTGCGTCAGGGCCTGCGGCAGAACGTACCGTTCCTCCATGTTCCGGAAATCGGAAAAGTACAGGAGGATTCGGTCCTCCGTCGGGAGGGCCAAAGGCGAGTCCGTGTTCACGGGTATAGGAACGCCCGCCGTGCCGCATAATCCTTGCCGTGATGCGTTCGCCTATCCGGTGGGCACATTGATAAGGCCTCCTCGGGTCCGATGATCGCTCGTGCTCGCCCTTCCGATGCAACCCGCGCCACAGGACTTCGGTTCGCTCTTCGATGCCGACACGAGGGCCGCGATTTCGAGCGGCTTGTGCATTCAATGTCGCGGGGCGAAGCTCCTGTGCGGCAAGGCCCGCTGCCCGATCCTCGTCCGTTGGGACTCCATGATGAAGACCGCCCCGATGATCGACCGGCTCGATCTGGACGGGTCCTCCCCGCCGGGCGTGTTCGTCGGCCGGTTCGGTTACCCGAAGGTGTTCGTCGGCCCTCTGGTGCCGCCCGTCCACGGCGACACGCGGATCCTCGATGCCCCGGAGGAGTGGGTGGGCCATTCCATGGAGGACATCGTCCGGTTCCGATCGACCTTGGTCCGCGGGATGCACCGGGTGCACGTGAGGGACGTCGATCGAGCGGGGCGGATTGTGGACCTCACCCGCGAGCTCGCCCTCGGAACATCCCCCGCGGACGTCGAAGTCGGATTTGAACGGAAGCCTCGCGGGCGCGTCGTCCTTGACGACAACGTCCAACCCTTCGGGCCGTCCGCCCCCTTGCGTCGGCTCGATCTCGGCACGCTGCACACCGATCAAAATCTGGACCGAGCCACGTCCGATACGGATCTGCGCGCAAAGGAGGCCGTCCTCGATATGTACGGGCGTGGCCTGCCGGTGTCAAAGATCCAGCGCGCGTTCAGTGTCGGCGCCTTTGGCATCGAGAAGAACCGACGGTTTGTGCCGACGCGGTGGTCGATTACGGCCGTGGACGACACCATCGGAAAGGACCTTCGCGAGACCGTAAAGACATTCCCGCTGATTAACGAGATTCGCATCTTCGAAACGATCGGCTTCGATGATCGATTCCTTGTCGTGATGGTCCCCCGACCGTGGCGCTACGAGCTGATCGAGGCCTGGTACCCGAACACCTTGTGGAATCCCCTCGGGCGCGAGGTCGTCATGTTCGGTGATCACGAAGGCTTCGAAGGACGCACGACCTACGCGAGCATCGGCGGATGTTACTACGCCGCTCGACTCGCGGTCGGGGAAGCCCTCGAGCGGGAACGGCGTCAGGCCGCAACGGTCATCCTTCGGGAGACGCACCCGGGGTACATCATGCCGGTCGGTGTCTGGAATGTGCGGGAGCACGTCCGCGCCGCCCTGCGTCAATCGCCACGCCTGTTCTCTACGATGAAGGAGACCCTGGACCACCTTCGGACGCGCCTCGACATCCCGATGGAGCGGTATGTTCGGATGAGCGAGGTCCTCCAGCACGTCATTTACCAACGGACCTTCGACGACTATTCGCCGATGGACTCCCGCGGCCCACTTTCGTGACGGTCGCAGCGTTCAAGGCGGTTGCGTCCTTGTCGACAGCGAATGTCGACGTACGAATTCCCAATGCGCCCGGTCCCCGCGGTCGGCGCGATCGTGTTCCGCGGCTCGCAGGTCCTCCTCGTCCGTCGAAGAGATCCTCCCTCCCAAGGTCGGTGGAGTATCCCCGGAGGGGCCGTCGAGGTCGGAGAGACGGTGGAGCAAGCCGTGGTCCGAGAGACTCGCGAGGAGACCGCGGTGGAGGTGCGGCCGCGGGAAGTGGTCGCTGTGGCAGATTTCATCGAAAAGGAAGGGGCGCGAATTCGCTGGCACTACGTGCTCGTGGACCTCCTGTGCGTCCACATCCGGGGCGAGCCCTTTGCTGGGAGCGATGCGGAGAACGCGCGCTTCATCGAGACGCGCGAACTGGGGGACCTCGATCTTGCACCGATCGGCCTCCGGGTCATTGAACAGGCGCTCATCGCACGCCGAGAAGGGCCCGACGCTTAATCCGGAATTCGTGAGGTCCCGAAAGAGACTTTGGCGAAGTCGCCTTTGTCCATTGCAATGTCCGCTCTCACGGTTCGCCTCGTTCCGGTGACCCCGGCGGAATATGCGGCCTTCGTCCCGGAGCAGATCCGGGAGTTCGCCGACCAGAAGGTTCGAGCCGGGCATTGGCGTCCCGAGGAAGCACAGGAGCTTTCACGCCATGCCGTCGAATCGTTCTTGCCCGCTGCGGGACCGTCGGAAGGGCACCGGGTCTACCGGGCGGTCGACGAGGCGGACCGGGGGGTGGGCTGGATCTGGGTGGGACCGCCACCGGTTCGTATGTTGAACGTTCCGACTCGCCGGTGGCTGTACCAGATCACGGTTGACGCGCCGTTCCGTGGGAAGGGATATGGTCGCGCCATGCTCGCGGCGACGGAGGAACTCGTGAGACACGAAGGCGGGCAGGAGCTCTATCTGAACGTCTTTCGATGGAACTCGATCGCACGCGCGCTCTATGATTCGGCGGGATACGAGGTCGTCCATGAGAGCGAAACGGAGACCGGCATGAGGAAAGCCCTGAACCAGAAGGTGACTCGGTGAACTCGGTCTCGCAACTTCGGATCTACCGGATCAAGGAGGGCAAGATGGAGGAATGGCTGGAAGGATGGACCCGGGGCGTCCTACCCCTCCGAGAGAAGTTCGGGTTCCGCATCGACGGGGCTTGGGTGGTACGCGGTGAGAACATCTTCGTCTGGATCCTCACGTACGACGGACCCGAAGGGTTCGAAGCTCGCGACGCGGCGTATTACGCGTCCCCGGAGCGGAAGGCGTTGCGGCCTGATCCCGCCCCATGGATCGAGAAATCTGAGTCTTACATCATGGCCCCGGTCCTCCCTCCCTAGTCCCGTTTCGCGCCTGTTCATTCGATTTGGACATCCGTGGAAAGTATTAGGTGGGCACTGGGGGATGGCGGTGTCGGAGGAGGCGCGGCGTGGACTTATCGACCGTGGAGGCGCTGATCAAGAACTACGCGACTCCGATCGCGGGGGCCGCCCTCATCCTGTCGGGAATCTTCCTTCGACTCCTGGGAAAGGGAGTTGCCTACCTGATTCTGGGCGCGGGAATTCTTGGGAGCTTGTATCTGGTGTGGAGGGGATTTGGATCCGGGCCGAATCCCTGGCTTCCGGTTGCCGTCCTGGCGGCCGGGATCGCGGCGTCCGTTGCCCTGGCGTTTGCTCTCAGGGCCCTCACCGTGGCGGTCGAATTCGGGCTCTTCACGGTAGGCTGGTATCTGTTCCTTCAGGCGGTGCCCGCCTTCCTTCCCCTGTTCCCGGTTCTGTCCAGCGTCGCCGGTGCATCGACATGGATGGGATTCTCGATCCTCACCACCGCAGGGTCCGCATGGGCCGGAAGGAAACGGAGGATTTCCCGCGCTCGCGGTATGGTCCCCGGTGGCTTGGCCTCCGCCGTTCGCCTCGCGAGACGCTAATCGAACGGCTCGCGTTCAAATAGCTCCTGCCGTCTCCGTGTTCCGATGGCGCGTAAAGAAGTCCGGATGACGAGAAGCGCGCGGCGACGCGCCCGTCGTCGCAAGGGTGCGGGGCCGTCGCACAGAATCAAGCGACGGCGACGCTAGCGCGAAGCCCAGCCCCGTCCTTTTCGGCAAGGCCTGCCGTTTCCGGGTTTCCACATTCGATAAATCGGGGTGTGGGCCATCCCGGAGGTATGAAAGCCGCGGCTTTCCTCGTCTCCTGCCTGGAAAACGAACAGGTCCGATTCGCCTTCGGGATTCCCGGCGAGGAGAACCTGGAGCTGATGGACGCCCTTCGGGAAAGCTCGATCCGCTTCGTCCTCACCCGCCACGAAGAGGCCGCTGCGTTCATGGCGGACGTCTACGGACGGCTCACCACCCACGCGGGGGTTTGCCTCGCGACGCTGGGGCCCGGAGCGACGAATCTCGTCACGGGCGTGGCCGATGCATACCTCGACCGCGCTCCGCTCGTGGCGATCACGGCCCAGACGAACCTGTCGAGGGTGCACCGGGAATCCCATCAGTTCGTGGACATCCTGCAGCTGTTTGACCCAATCACAAAGTGGAATGCCCGGATCGAAAGCCCGGACACGATTCCGGAAATCGTTCGGAAGGCGTTCAAGTTGGCCGAGGCGGAGAAGCCCGGTTCGACGCACGTCGAACTGCCCGAAAACATCGCGGACGAAGAGGCGAATGCGGCCTCGAGACCGCTGCCCATCGAGCGGATCGGGAATCCATCGCCGGATCGAGCGAGCCTCGACACGGCGGCCGATCTGATTCAGAAGGCCGAGCGGCCGATCGTGCTCGCGGGGAACGGCGTGATCCGGAGCGGTGCATCGGATGAGTTGCGTGGGTTCGCTGAAGATCTTCACATCCCCGTCGCTCATACATTCATGGGGAAAGGGGCGATGCCGTGGACATCCCCGATGAACCTCCTGACGGTTGGGGTGCTCCCGCGGGATTACGAACTCGCGGGCTTGGACGAATCGGACCTCGTGATCGCCATCGGTTTCGATTTCGTCGAATACGACCCGCGGTCGTGGAATCCCCGAGGAGATCGGCGGATCGTACACATCGACTCCCTACCCGCGGAAATCTCCGTGCACTACGTCCCAGAAGTCGAGGTGGTCGGAGAGATTCGGACATCCCTGCACGTCCTCCGGGAGCAGGTCCGGAGGCCTCGGGAGCCTGCATGGGCTATTCGGTCCCGGGAGCGGGTCCTGAAACGATTGGAGTCCGAACTGGGAGAGCGTTCGAAGGGAGTGCTGAAGCCTCAGCGGATCCTGTGGGAGCTCCGCGACATCCTCGAGCCCGACGATCTGCTGATCTCGGACGTGGGAGCTCACAAACTCTGGCTCGGCCGGTTCTTCCGGACGATGAAGCCGAATACCGTCATCATCTCGAACGGCCTCTCGGCGATGGGCATCGCCCTCCCGGGGGGAATTGCCGCGAAGCTCGCCGATCCGGATCGCCGGGTCATGACCCTGAGCGGAGACGGCGGATTCCTGATGAGCGTCCACGAACTGGAGACAGCAAAGCGGGAGCGGACCGCCACGGTGAACTTGGTCTTTCGCGACGGTGGGCTCGGGAGCATCCGATGGAAGCAGATGGCCAAGTTCGGGCGGATGACAGGTACCGGGTTCGACAATCCCGACTTCGTACGCCTCGCGGAGGCATTCGGGATTCGCGGTTTTCGCGTGGAACATCCGTCCGAATTGAGTTCGGTTCTCTCCGAGGCGCTGCAGGAAGCCTCACCAACCGTGGTCGACGTCCCGGTCGACTACAGCGATAATCCGTTCATTGGCCGCGGCACGTGAGGCAGGTTTTACGGTGGGCAAGAAGCTGCCTGCCGAAGGACGCACTACCCGCGACGATCTGCCGAATGTGGAATTTCGATCGATCACGACGTCCCGAATCGTTCGGCGGCTCGCGCGCGGGCGCGCGCAGCCTCGACCTCGCGGTTCCGGGGTTCCGCGTCGGTGACGAGCGAGTCCAGAAAGTGTCGGGCCACCGCGGCCACCTCCGTGACGGCGCGATTGACCGCGGCCTCGTTGGCCCGGGACGGCTTGCTGAATCCCGAGATCTTCCGTACGAACTGGAGGGAGGCATCCCGAACCTCCGCGTCGGTTGCGGGAGGGTCGAAGTTGAACAACGGTTTGATGTTCCGGCACATGTCCTTTGGCCCCGAGTACCGGGAAGGCAGGATGTGGAATATTCTGTTGCTCTTTCGGACACGCCCTCGCTGCGAGGTGGGAAAATGGCTCGTAGCGTTTCCGGACCTCGCGACCACGCCACCTAGCGGTCCTCTTTCTTTATGACCGACCGACGCCATCACCCAAAGGAGGGGGTTGTAGGGAATTGGCTGGAACAGGTCCGCGGCCTCCCGTCGCGATTCTCCTGTCCATCGTCGTTTCCCTGCCGTTGTTTCCGTACAACTGGCATCTACTGCTGCACATCCTCGGTGCCGTGTTGTTCCTGGGCAACCTCACCGTGACGGCGGCCTGGATGACCTGGGCCGTCGGACAGAAGGACTCGCGGGTCGCCGCGTTCGCGTCCGCTGGCGTGAACAGGGCGGACCGATGGTTCACGTCGCCGGGCATGATCCTCCTGTTGCTCAACGGACTCGCGCTGACCAACCTGGCCTGGGGTGGATGGCTCGGGTTCACGATGTCCCCGAATCGATGGATTTTCGTCGGCCTCACTCTGCTCATTGCGACCGGGGCTCTGTACGGCGCTGTAATCCGACGATACCAGAACCAAATGGTCCGCATGAGTTCGGAGGCGGCACAGACCAACGCACCTCTTCCCGAGGACTTCGCCTCGGTCTTCCGGAAATGGACCCTATGGGGCGCCATCGCAACGATCCTTCCGCTCGTCGCCCTCTACGTCATGGTAGCGAAGCCCGCGATCTAGGCTCAGGATCCCGCCGCGGTCTCGTGTCGTCCTCTCCTAAGGACGGACCCGGCGCGCGTCGAGGACCTTCGCCAGTTTGTCCAGGGAGCTGTTCATGCCCATGGCCGACATTTGCGTCCACTGCTCGTCGTGCATGGCATCCTCGGTCACGACCATGTGGACCCCTTGTGTCCGACCGTGGATCTCGACCACGGCCACGACCTCATACGGAGCCACGCCAGGGATGAAATCGGCGACCGTCCGGTACACGAGGCGCGTCCGCGGTGTGACCTCGACATAGGTGCCGCCCGCGACGGTCGTGAGAGGGAGACCTGCCGCCTTGAGTCCTTCCATTTGGGCCGAATCGGTCGCCGTCATCGCGTATTCGAACTTGCCACCCGGGCGGAGTTCGAGCCTGCTGACTTTCGTCACGAATCCCTCGGGGCCCCACCACGATTCGAGACCTGCCTTCGTCGTCCAGAGGTCCCAGACCTCGTCTACGGTCGCCGCTTGGAAGGTGCGCTCGAAGGTGAGTTTCGCTCTCGGCGAGGTCGCGGATGTCGGTGACTTGCCTTTCCTTGCTATTTTGCTCACTTCCTCTCTGCCCAGGCCTGCAGGAGCGTCTTGATGTCGATCTCGGGCGTCTTGAGGACGGCTTCCATCTTCTCAACCCGGTTCCCCGATTTCGAATCACTCGAGATCTCGATCGGCGTCACTCTCCCCTCGGTTCTCGACGCGGGGGACTGTCGCAAGAAAGACCCGGAATCCAGGCGATCCGTACAAAGCCAGCCTGGCCACGTTCCCGAACAACGCGCCATGCCCCATCTCGATCGGCTTCTTTTCAATCATCCCCGAACCTCGAAGGACATAGGCCACGCCTCGGCGCCCGTGGTCGATGGGGACCGACACGTCCGCCTCCCGAGTGAACTCGATGTCCGTGCATTCGAGTTGCATGAATGTTTCGGCCCGTGCCGAAGGTCCAACGACGGGCCGTCGCAGCGTACCATCGATGGACTCCATCGCGTCTCCCGCATCCTTTATTTGGATTGACGTCGGCGGCGCCTCCGTGTGCCACGGCAAGCGGAGGACGATTGACAACCACCGGGCGCTCCGGCCCTCCTGGGCCGGCTGCATCGTTAGCTCGTGCCGAACCTCTTGGTGCGCGGTGACGACGAGCACCGATCCCGGATTCAGGACGGTGTGATTGCCGCTCCCGTCCTCATGGTGCACGAGGCCGTCGATCACGTAGGTGACCACTTCCTCCGCCAGGTGCGGGTGAAGCCCCACCTGAATCCGCCGGG
>VBLU01000149.1 GCA_005879065.1 Methanobacteriota archaeon | reverse complement strand
AGGTCCTCGAGTCCTTCAGCATCGAGCGGGTGACTGACCGCATCGAGGCGGTTTACCGGGCGATTTTGGACGGTTCCGAGGCAGCTACGGCACGACCTTGAGCGGGGTCCTCACTCCCTTGTTCGACCACGCGGCCCAGGTGTCCTCGTTGTACGGATACCCGGCGATCAGGTGGATGCCGCCGAACTTGCTGAACAAGGCGAGGTCCTCGTCCGAAGGCTCGAACACCCCGCTCGGGTGGGAGTGGACGGTGCCGACGACGGCGAAATCGGTGGGGAGCGTGTGGAGTTGAAAGAGCGCGTGGCGTTTGCCGCTGATGGTCCCCGGGACCAGAATGAGCTCGTCGATCGTCCCCTGGTCCGCGCGGAGGACAGCCCCGAACTCCCTCGGATACATGTCCCGAGACGCCTCGAGGATCATTCGCAGGGTTTTGCGGGCGATCGCCACGACGCGTTTCATGATCCCTCATTGGCGTGACAATTTTTCCTCGACCCGTCGATAGAAGTCGTTTCGGAATCGGATGAACTTCGCCCGGCGTTCGGACGCGGTCAGGACGACGTCTTCGGTGCCCTTCAGGCTCGACTCGTGCTGTCCGTCCATCACGAGGAGGCACTCCTTCGGTTTCATCAGACGGACATGGACCTGGCTCGCAGCCGGGAATACATGGGGGCGCGATGCCGGTTTGAACGGCGCGATGGCGGTCACGATCATGGCGTCCACGTGCGGGTCGACGATCGGACCCCCCGCGGACATCGAGTACGAGGTGGAGCCGGTGGGGGTTGCGACGATCATCCCATCGGCGCGAATCCGCTCGACCACCTGGTCGTCGAGGCAGATCTCGAAAGTGCGGATCTTCGCGATCTGCGCGGTGTGCACGACCGCCTCGTTCGTGCAGTCGAAGAGCCGTTCGCCGTCGACCGTGACCTTGAGCCGCATTCGTTCCTCGACTCGGTAGTCTCCTCGGATGGTCTGGTCCAGGTATCTGTCCATGTCGTCGGAGTTGACCTCCGCGAGGAAGCCGAGCGAGCCCGAGTTGATTCCAAGCACCTTCGAGTCAGAGAGCTGCAACGCCCGCAGGATGGTCCCGTCCCCTCCAATCGCCAACATCACGTCCGCCTTCATGTGGGCCAGTGGCACTCCTTTTCGATCTAAGGCGCGGGCCAGGTCTGATTCGAGCAGCACTTCCTGCTTCGACTCCAGTTTGGCCAGGACCTGTGTCGCGCACTCCATCGCGCTGGGTATGCGCGGGTTCGCCGTGATCCCGAACTTCATGAAAGTGCCTCCCAGGTCCGACGGTCTCCGACGGCCGCGAGGTCCGTACGCGCGGTCGACGTGAGGGGCATGTCGAGTTCCTGGCCTTTGAGGTCGAGGACGAGTCCGCCCGCCTCCCGGACGATGAGCACCCCTCCTGCGATATCGACCGCACGCAGCTTCGTCTCGGTGAGCTTGGAATGCATGTAATACAAGTCGGCCGCCCCACGGGCGACGAGGCACAGATCCAGGGAGGCCGCCCCGAGGACACGGACACGGCGGGCCTGGCTTGCGATCCGTGCGGCGTCGGGCGCCGCTTGCGTTCCCAGGTAGACGCTGAACACGAGGTCTTTCAAATCGACGGGACGAACTCGGATCGGCCGGGCGTTCAGGAACGCCCCGCCCCCTTTCGCCGCATAGTATGTCGCACCGGAGACGAGGTCTCGGACGAGGGCCTCCTGGACGTCCGAAAGCCGCTCGTGTCCGATGGCCAGGGAGACGGAATACGCCGGTATACCGCGGATAGCGTTGTGCGTTCCGTCGATCGGATCGAGGACGAGGGTCGCCTTGCCTCCTCGGTCGATGAAGCCTGCCTCTTCGCTCAGGACGTTCAGCGCCGCCCCTTCGTAGTCGAGCACCCGCAGGACCGTCTCCTCCGCGAGTCGGTCGATGCGCGCGCTGGGGGCGCCATCCGCCCCTCGGCCCACGACTTCGGCGGGATCCCCTTGAAACGCTTCGACCGCATGCTGGACCGCGTCCGCGATTTCGAGAAGGAGTCCCTTCATCGGCCGACCTAGCGTCTTTCTTCCTATAGAATTATGTCCAGGCTCGACCGCCCGATTCCGATGGCAAGCCCCGCGGGGTGTGATGACTCATGGGCGGAGGCCCCAAACGAGCAACGGCGATCGGTCGACTTTTGGTCCGAGGATGAACCCGGCAAATGCTCCCAAGAGCAGAGGTACCGGACGGACTGAATCCCGACCAGCGAGCATGGCGAGGCGCCATCAAGAATCCGGCGGATGTCCCGAAATCCGAGCGTGTCCGCCCGGACGAAGCCTCGAGGTCGTGCCGGGCTCGCCACGATATGATTATATAGAAGTACCAACATAGGCGAAATCCCGAATTCCATATTCGGAGAGATTTACATGATGCCAGCAGGAACGCAGATATTGGTACTCAAGGAGGGGACGCGCCGCGAACGCGGCAAGGGAGCGCAGTTCAACAACATTGCGGCGGCGAAGGCCGTCGCGGATGCGGTTCGCTCGACCCTCGGCCCGCGTGGGATGGACAAAATGCTCGTCGACAGCCTAGGAGACGTCGTCATCACGAACGATGGCGTGACGATCCTCAAAGAGATCGACATCGAGCACCCCGCCGCGAAGATGCTCGTGGAGGTCGCGAAGACCCAGGACGAGGAAGCGGGCGATGGCACGACGACGGCCGTCATCCTCGCGGGAGAGCTGCTCAAGCGGGCGGAAGACCTGATCGAACAGAACATCCATCCGACCGTGATCGCCGCCGGGTACCGCCTGGCCTCGGACAAGGCCCACGAAGTCCTTGAAAAGGTCGCGATGAAAATCTCGATCAAGGACGCGGACGTTCTGAAGAAGGTCGCGATGACCTCGATGTCCTCGAAGTCGGCCAGCGGGCACAAGGAACTCCTCGCCGACATCGCCGTCAAGGCCGTCAGCACGGTCGCGGAGAAGCGGGCGGACGATTCCTATTTCGTCGATGATGACAACATCCAGGTCGTCAAGAAGCAGGGTGGTTCCATCGCCGACACGGCGATGGTGGACGGGATCATCGTCGACAAGGAACGCGTTCATCCCGGCATGCCAGGCGAAGTGAGGGAAGGAAAGATCGCGCTGATCGACGCCGCTCTGGAAGTGAAGAAGACGGAGATCGACGCCAAGATCGAGATCACGGACCCGACCCAGCTCCAAGCCTTCTTGAACGAGGAGGAGTCGATGCTGAAGCGGATGGTCGAGACGGTCCGAAAGAGCGGGGCCAACGTCCTGTTCTGCCAGAAGGGCATCGACGATCTCGCGCAGCACTACCTCGCGAAGGCGGAGATCTACGCGGTGCGCCGCGTGAAGAAATCCGACATGGAGAAACTCGCCAAGGCCACGGGCGGCAAGGTCGTCACGAAGCTCGACGAGCTCGCGAAGGACGATCTCGGATATGCCAAGCTCGTGTACGAGAAGAAGATCGGCGAGGACGAGATGACCTTCGTCACGGGATGCAAGAACCCGAAGGCGGTCTCGATCCTGATTCGCGGCGGGACGGAGCATGTCGTGGACGAGGTCGAGCGGTCCCTTGAGGACGCCACGAGCGTCGTCGCGGTCGCGATCGAGGACGGCAAGGTCATCACGGGCGGCGGCAGCAGCGCAACGGAGATCGCCCTCAGCCTGCGCGATTTCGCGGCGACCATCGGTGGCCGCGAGCAGATCGCGATCGAAGCGTTTGCCGACGCGATGGAAGTGATTCCTCGAACCCTCTCGGAGAACGCGGGCCTGGACCCGATCGACATCCTCATCGAACTCCGTAAGGAACACAAGAAGGGGAACAAGCACGCCGGCGTGAACGTCTTCACCGGTAAGGTCGCCGACATGAAGAAGGAGAACGTGATCGAGCCGATCCGGGTCGGGAGTCAGGCGGTCTCGTCCGCCACCGACGCGGCGGTCATGGTGCTCCGAATCGACGACGTGATCGCGGCGAGGTCCGGCGGCGGCGCCGGCGGCGCAGGCCCCAAGGGCGGCGGGGAAGGCGGCGAAGGCGGAGGCGACGGCGAAGAGTTCTGAGGTCCCCCTCGCGGGGCCTCAGGAGGTCCCCAAATGGCCGAGGAACCGTCCCCGGATTGGGACACAGGGCCGAGCTCGCTCGACCGCCTTCTGCGGCGGATCGACGCGTACCGGAGCCTGCCGGCTATTGGGACCTCGACCGCTCCGGCCCTCGGGCCACCCTCTGCGATCGCAGACGAGAGCGACCGGGTGCGTGAACCCACCGCGGAAGTCGTCGTGACACCCGCGCGAATCTACGTGACCTTGGAACTTCCCGGAGTCTCCCGCGAGACGCTTGAGGTAACGGCGGAAGGCTCGCGGCTCTCCGTCCACGCGATCGGCGCAGACGGCCGAGTCTTCCATTCGGAGATGGAACTGCTGCACCCGGTCGAGGTCCAGGCGGTCACGGCGACCTACCGAAACGGCGTGCTCGACGTGACATTGCCCCGTCGTCGTGGCCACCAGATTCGGATCAAGAAAGGTGACTAGGATGACCGACAAGAGCCCGACCGTGCAAACGCCGGACGAGGCTGAAGGCCTCCGGAGCGAGAACGAGCAGCTTCTGACGAAGCTCAAGTACCTGCAGGCGGAGTTCGAGAACTACCGGAAGCGGGCGGACCGCGACGCCGAGATCGTCGTCAGATTCGCCCACGAAGCGCTACTGGCGCGACTCCAGCCCGTCCTCGCCGAAATGGACGCGGCGGTCGATGCGCTCCAAGGGGAAGCTAGCAAAGGGATCCGCATGGTCCGGGACAACCTGACCAAGGCGCTCCGCGAAGCGGGCCTCCAGGAGATTCCGTCCCTAGGCCTCCAGTTCGACCCGTACCTGATGGACGCGATCCAGCAGGTCACCGAAAAGGATTCAAAGGACGGATTTGTAAAAGAGGTATTGCGGAAAGGATACCGTCTTCACGACCGGATCCTACGTCCCGCGCAAGTCATCGTCGTGAGAAATCAAGGTGATACCAATGGCTAAGATCATCGGAATCGACCTCGGAACCACCAACTCCGAGGCAGGCTACATGGAAGGGGG
>VBLU01000148.1 GCA_005879065.1 Methanobacteriota archaeon | reverse complement strand
AGAAGACGATGCTGTTCGAAATCTGGGAAGCGCTCGGAGGCCTCCCCGACTGGATCGTCTTCCCGACCGGCGGCGGGACCGGGATCGTGGGGATGTGGAAGGCCCTCCATGAACTGCGGGATCTCGGTTGGTACGACGGTCCATGGCCGCGGTTCGGGGTCGTGCAGGCGGAGGGATGCGCTCCTCTTGTGAAGGCCTGGAAGGAGGGGACGGAAACCGCCCGACCGTGGCCGGACCCCCAGACCGAGGCGGCCGGACTCCGGGTTCCCGCCACGATCGCGGACCGACTCGTCCTCAAGGCGATCCGAGAAACCCGGGGCGCGGCAGTCGCCGTCTCCGATGCGGCGATGAAGGTCTCCGCACTGAACCTCGCCGCGTCTGAAGGGATCAGCGCGTGTCTCGAGGGCGCCGCGACCCTGGCAGGTTTCCGACGATTCTTCGATGACGGGGTGATCACCCCGGAGGACCAGGTGGTTCTGGTGAACACCGGGTCGGCCCGAAGCTCAGGGCTGCCTGCCCTCGCAGCTCAGACCGTCCGCACCGCGGACGAAGTCCGGACCTATCTCGGCCTCACGCAGCGAGCTTCTTGACCTCGTCGAGCACCTTTTTCGGATCGGGAGGGACCTTCGGATCTTCCGTCACCCACTTGTACCGGACGATGCCGCGTCGGTCGAGGACGAACACGGACCGTTTCGCGACCCCTTCGAGACCGATGCTGCCGAATCGGTCGTACTGCACCCCGTATGCCCGGCTCACGGTCCGGTTCCAATCGCTCAAGAGCGGATAATTGAGATGATTCTGTTCCTTGAAGATCCGGTGGCTGTGATGGCTGTCCGTGCTGACCCCGAACACCTTCGCGCCCATCGCCTGGAGGTCGCCCATGGAATCGCGGAGGGCGCACAGTTGTCCCTGGCACGTGTTCGTGAAGTCGAAGACGTAGAACGATAGGATCACGGGCCCCTCGCCAATCTCCTTGGACAACGTGACCGGCTTGGACTCATCGCTCAACATCGTGAAATCGGGAGCCCGTTCGCCCACCTCGACCATCTTCGCCACCTCGTTCGAGAGCAGAGGAAACCGGAAATAATGCCTTTTCGCCTAATCCGACGGCTGCCGCCTGACCAAGCCGCGAGACGTAACGTATATCTAAGCTACCTCGCCCATTCAGGCCCAGCCAATCAAAAGGATAAAGGACAAGATCCCACTCGCGCGCCCCAATCGCTCTCGCTGGGGAGGGAGAACGATCGCAAAGTACGTGCTCGCCGCGGACTTCACATTGTTGACGGACTTTCGAAACGTCCCGCTGGCCACGTTCTTCAGTTGCATCCCGACGGACTACTGGCAGTCACGGCTCGTGTTCCGGATTTTGGCGAGCCCGCCCCAGGTCGATGGGCAGGGTCGGCCGACCCGGGTGCCATATGGCCTTCGGAAAATCGAATCGTCCCTGGTCCAGGCGAACGGCCGTGAGTCCGTCGTCATCGCGGACCCGCGTCACGTGGAACAATTCATCGACGACGATACGGAGGTCGTGGGCCTGCACTCGATGGACCCGCTCGGCCTCGGACCGGTCAGCATGTCCTTCACGATGGGCGGGGTCCTGACGCCCTACACGAAGGCGATGTTTCTCGACCTCGTCGGGCGGCTGCAACGGCCGAATCGGAAGTATAAGGTTGTCCTCGGCGGACCCGGCGGATGGCATTTCGATTGCCGCGACGGGATGCAAGAGAAGCTCGGAATCGATCATATCGTCCATGGGGAGGTCGACCACCTGGCCCCCGAGATCTTCGACCGAATCGCGCGCGGCGATGCGCCGCCCGTGATGCGTTTCACGAACGCGACCGCGCCGTCCGTCGACCAGATCCCGAAGATCCTCGCCCCGACGATGCATGGGATGAACGAGGTCATGCGAGGCTGTGGCCGTGGCTGCGAGTTTTGCGAGGTCACCCTGCGGCGCCCGCGGTACTTCCCCCTGAATTACATCGGCGATGAAATCGCAATCAACGCCCGGGATGGCCAGTCGTCGATCCAGCTCCATTCGGACGACATCTTCCTGTACAAACTCGAGAACTGGAAGACGATGGAGCCAAACGAGGACGCGGTGAAGGACCTCTTCCGCTTTGTCATGGATCAGCCGGGGGTGTCCCACTGCTATCCGACCCACGGGACGGTGAGCGCCGCGGTGACGAACCCCGGCCTCATCGCCGACCTCACGGAGATCGTCCACGGAGGCCCGAACAAATGGATCGGCATCCAGAGCGGGATCGAGACGGGGAGCCCGGCCCTCTCCCGCGCCGTCCTCCACCGCAAGGCCGCACCCTTCACGGCCGAGGAATGGCCCGATCTGGTCGTGCAGGGGACGGAGATCCTGAACCGCAACTATTGGTATCCCGCGTACACGATCATCATGGGATTGCCGGGGGAGACGCCGGAGGACGCGTGGATGACCGTGGACCTGATCGATCGGATGGAACAGATTCCGGATGGCCACTTCGTGACGGCGCCTCTCACCTTCGTTCCGATCGGCGTGCTCCGCGGGGAACAGTTCTACAATCTCGATGAAATGATCGACGAGGCGCGGTTCAACGTGGCGTACCGCGCTTGGCGTCACATCCTCAGGGAGGTGGACCAAGACCTGTGGCGGCTCACGGCGCTTCCGGCGCCGATGAAAGCGCTCATCGTTGTGACCGCTCGCCTCGGTGGACGATATGTCCTTGGGATCATGGAGCGCTTCGCGCGGGAGAAGGGGTTCCGCATCCGCGCCCCCGCAAAGACCCGCCGCCAGGCAGAGGGCCACACGATCAGCTTTCCGGCCGCCTGAGGAAAAGACGGCCATCGGCCGGGCGCGAGTGCCGCGAGACGGACTCAGGACTCGAGACGCGCCGTGACGGACTGCCCTCCGACCTGAACGAACCCAAGCGAGCGGTACAATGCGATTGCGGGATCGTTCCCCAACGTCACATAGAGCGCGAGCCGCGGTTCGTCACGATTTGCGAGACGGCCCATCGCCGCCTCCAGCAGGGCCCGACCGATCCCCCGACCTCGACGATCCTTCGCCACCCCGAGTTCCGCGACGAGGGGCGTCCCCATCCAATACGTGACAAGGATCGCGCCGACAATGCGGTCCCCCTCGAGGGCCACGTAGGAGGCATCGGGCATGAACTGGCCGGAATCCCCTTTGAAGAGGCCGCCCACATACCCGCGCCATTCCTCCTCCGGCCCGACGTGCATTCCGTATTGTTGCTCGACGTGGCCCTCGTAGACATCGATCAGGAACTTCGTCAGTCCGAGGACCTCGTCCTCCTCCGGAGGTTGGAGCTTCAGACCCTCGCGCGGGGGCGACTTCTTGGTGGGGGCTTCCATCCGCATCCGGGCGAACACGCGCCGAAAGCCGAGGGACGTGAAGGCGGGCTCGTACCGGTCCTCGAAATGGGCTCCGATGGCGGTCGCTCCGCCGGCGCGGAGCAGGTCCACGGCCTTCAGGAGGACCGTCGCCGTTTCAGCCGCCGAACCGGGTTCCATTGAGAATCCCGAAATCTCCGCGGGTCCTAGGCGGACCGTCCCGATCAGCCGGCCGTCCCTCTTTACGGAGAAATGAGACCGCTGCTCCTCCGGCGGAAGGGCCAGAAACCGGTCCATGTGGACCTTCAGGTCGCCCGTCGGCAGGTCCGTGCGACCCGAGAGGAACACCCGCCAATAGGCGTGGGCCTCCGTCGTCTGCAGGGGCTCGAGTCGCAGCGACATGTCCCCGGCGAGTCCCTCGCGGGTCATCAAGGTTCGGACCGCGGAGATTTTATCCGGCAGGAGGACTTTTGACGACCCACATGGACTTCGCCCTCACCGAGACACAGGAGATCACGCGCAAGTCGGTCCGCGATTTCGCGGAGCAAGATATCATCCCGCAATCCCATGCGTTCGACGAGAGCCAAGAGTTCCCGCACGGGTGGGCGAAGAAGATGGGGGAGCTCGGCCTGTTTGGTGTCTACGTCCCCGAGAAATACGGCGGGGCGGGCCTCGACACGGTCTGCTATGCGATCACAATCGAGGAGCTCTCCCGCGCCGATGCGAGCGCTGGGGTGATCGCGGCCGTGTGCAACGGGCTCGTCTGCGAGCCCCTCCTGCGGTACGGGACGGAAGAGCAGAAGCGGCGGTATCTCGTGCCGGTCGCCCGCGGCGATTGGATCGGGGCGTACGCGCTCACGGAGCCCGGGAGCGGATCCGACGCGGCGGCGATGCGGACCACCGCCGAGATCAAAGGGAACGAATGGGTCCTGAACGGGACGAAGTCCTTCGCCACGAACGCCTCCGTCGCGAAGGTCGTCATCGGATACGCCCGGACGGGACGGCAGAAACACGAGATCTCGGCGTTCATCATCCCGACCGACGCGGAGGGCTTCTCCGTCCTCAAAAAGGAGGACAAGATGGGGATCCGGGCGAGCGACACGGTCCTGCTCGGCTTCGACGGCATGCGGATCCCCAAAGAGAATCTCTTGGGGGACCTGCACAAAGGGTTCAACATCGCGATGGCCACGTTGGACGGAGGGCGGATCGGCATCGCCGCCCAGGCCCTCGGGATCGCCCAACGGGCCCTCGACGAATCGGTCAAGTATGCGAAGGAACGGGACGCCTTTGGCCAGAAAATCGCGGACTTCCAGGCGATCCAATGGAAGGTCGCGGACATGGCGACGGAGATCGAGGCGGCTCGGCTCCTCACGTACCGCGCCGCCCAACTGGAGGACCTCGGCCGTCGACACACCTATGAGTCGAGCGTCGCGAAGCTGTTCGCCTCCGAGGCCGCCCACCGCGCGGTCGATTCCGCGGTTCAGATCCACGGGGGATACGGATTCATCAAGGATTACGTCGTCGAGAAGTTGTACCGCGATCAACGAGTGACGGAAATCTACGAAGGCACTTCGGAAATCCAGCGGCTGGTCATCGCCCGCGCCGTCCTGGGCCGCTGATTCGCGGACGCATTCCGGGACGCTTGGCCCAACGCTTTATCTCTCCGCTCCCTGTCCGCCTCGACAATGCCGACCCAGGTCCTGTACATGGAGGATCGCCGAGGGCAGGAGCCGGATCCATGCTACCTGCGTGAATTTGACGCGACGGTCCTCGAACGGGGGCCCGATT
>VBLU01000147.1 GCA_005879065.1 Methanobacteriota archaeon | reverse complement strand
CGTATCGCCTTCGACGGCCGATGTCGTCGCGAGCGTGGCCATCGCGGTCACCTCCGAGATCGTCACCGTCAGCGCGATTGTGGCCGGCGCGCCGCCTCCAGCGGCATCGCGAACAATCACGATCGCGGTGTAGCGTCCAGGGGACGCGTAGGGGTGCGTGACCATCGGTCCCGTGGCCGAGGATTCATCCCCGAATGCCCAATCGAACGTGAAGGTCCCCGACCCTCCCGTTGCCGTCGCAGTAAAGGTGAGCTCCGTTCCGGGGCCAGCGTTCGGACGATCCACAGACGCAGCCACTGTAGGGACGGAGTAGATCTCCACGACGACCGAGAACGTCGCGCGGTTTCCGCCGGCATCCGTGACGGTGCACGTGGCCGTCTTCGTCCCCGACGATCCGTAGGCGTGGACAACCGCCGCTCCTCCGGCGCCCGTCTCATCGCCAAAGTCCCACGCGAACTCGTAGGGCGGTGTCCCGTCCCCTGCGGTGCAGCCGAACGACACAGCAGTGCCAACCTGGGCCCCATTCGAACCCGCGAATGCATGGGCCACGAGAGGTGCCGGCGGCGGAGCCGGGCTCGAGATCGTGACGCCTACGGTATTCGCGGCGACGCCACCCGCCGAATCTCGCGTCGTGACGATGGCGGTGTACTGACCAGCATCCGTATAGGTGTGGGCCACCACTGCGCCGTCGCCCGAAGAGCGGTCGCCAAATCCCCAGTTGTAGGAGAACCCGCCGGACCCTCCGGTCGGGGTCGCGGTGAACGTGATTGGCGTTCCGGGTTCGGCACTCGTCCGGTCGGCGATCGCGGTCACCGAAGGAAGGGCGTACACGGCGACCTCCACCGAGGCGGTGGCGTTCCCGCCGGACGCATCGACGACCGAGCAGGTCGCCGTCATCGTTCCTGACGCGCCATATCGGTGGGTGGCGGTGTCGCCAGCGGCGGTGCCTCCGTCTCCGAAGTCCCCGGCGAATACATACGGGCCAAACGGTGTGCTCCAGTCGGTTTTCGAGCAGGTAAAGGCAACGGCCATCCCGACATCCGAGCGTGTTGTCACCTAAGTCGGTCTCGTTCCGAAGCGCCGCGGCTTCGACCCGGAGCTGGTAGGACCCGGGCTCCACCGCCGAAGTGTTCCAGGTGAGGGAGACGCCAGCGAACGCATTCGGCGCGAGGTCTTGCACCGTCGCGGTGCCGACCACGATGGACCCCGCATACACGGTCACATCGACCGACTCCGTTTGCGTACCTTGATTCATGACCCATCCGCCGACATAGATCGGGGTCCCGACCGCGGCGGAGAGCGGAGAGGCGCCGGCCTGCGTGACGGCAATGTCGTGAACGGGCGCGGGCGGGAGGGTCCAGAGGACCGCGTGAGGTGCGGCGTTCGACCCGGAAGCTTGTCCGACGATCCTTCCTGCGTTGCTGAGGTCGTCACCCGTGCTCTCGTACCCACCGGGGAGGGTCCCGAGGTCCGTCATCACCCCAGCGTCCCAGAGGAACGCGTGGTGCTCGCTCTTCGCGGTCGCGCTCCAACCGACGATTTGTCCCGCGTCGTCGATCCCAAACGCAAGGCTGATCCCGCCCCCGAGGTCCCCCAGATCCGTCATTTGGCCCCCGGACCACAGGAGCGCCCGTGCAGAGCCGGTCGCATTGAAACCGAAGCCGGCGACTTGGCCGGCCTCGTTGATGTCGAGGGCTTGTCCCCACGTGAATCCAACCGGAGTCCCAAGGTCGGTCAAGGTCCCGTTTTCCCACAACCACGGGCGGAACGCGCTGCCGGACGTGCTCCCGCTCCACCCGACGATTTGTCCCGCGTTGTTGACTCCACTCGCATATACAGGTGGGCCGCCGAGGGTCCCGAGGTCCGTGATCGTCCCGTGGTCCCAGAGGAATCCTTGGCGCTCTCCGTTCATCGTGCCAACGATCTGGCCCTTGTCGTTGATCGCCAAGGCGGACCCATCCGGTTGCACGCCGAGATCCGTCATGACGCCATTCTCCCAAAGGAAGGCTCGCTGGTAACCCGACGCATCCGTGGTGCCCCCGACGATCTGGCCAGCCTCGTTCACATCATTCGCGAAGGCGGTCCCGCCGCCGAGGCTGCCCAGGTCGGTCATCGTCCCGTTCTCCCAGAGGGTCGCACGAGGGTTCCGGAAGTCGTCGTTTGTGCTCTCGCCCACGATTTGGCCCAGCTCGTTGACCGCGCGTGCGTGGCTGAACGAATCGAGCGATCCAAGGTCCTGGATGAAACCGTCCGCGGACGCCGATCGCGCGATCAGTGGAATCCCGGCAATCAGCGAAGCGATGACGAGGATCGCTGGAAGCATCGGCCGGCGTCGGGAAACCCATGGGCCGGACCTCGGGACACGGTCGCGGTATCCTCCCCTCGATGCCAAACCCAGGCGACATTCACTCGCGACCGCCGATCGCTCCCCCTCACGCGGAGACTCTGTCACGCCGTACCCTCCCACGGGGGGGTATTGGCGAGGGATGTGATAAAGTAACGATTCGTTTGTGCTCGTCCGTTTGTGTTCGTCCGAGAGTTCAAATCCCTTGGTATCCGAGCGGAACCTGAACTCCCTGTGGAGACGCGTGACCCGCGAGAGCCAGAGTACACCTAGCGCGCGGCCGCGGTCGAAAGGGACTTGAGTACTGCACCCCTTCCGACGGCCGATGGGGATCAACCTCTCGGATATCGTCGTCCTCGAACCCCGCAAACTCGAGGATTTCTCGGGAAAGGTATTGGCGATCGACGCCTTCAACACCCTGTACCAGTTCCTCGCGATCATCCGGCAGCCGAACGGCACGCCCCTCATGGACCGCCAAGGTCGGGTGACGTCGCACCTGTCCGGACTCATCTATCGCCTGTCGAACTTCGTCGAGGCTGGCATCAAGCCCGTCCTGGTCTTCGACGGAGAGCCGCCACGGCTGAAGGCAAGGACGATCCAGTCCCGCGGAGAGATCAAACGGAAGGCGGAGCGGGAATGGCGCGAGGCTGTCGAAATCGGGGACCTCGCGACGGCGCGGACGAAGGCCATGCAGACGTCGCGACTCACGGGCGAGATGATCGACCAATCGAAGCGCTTGTTGGATCTCCTCGGGGTCCCGGTCGTGCAGGCGCCCGGGGAGGGCGAAGCGCAGGCGAGCGCGATGGCTCGAAACGGGACCGCGTACGCTGCCGCGTCCCAGGACTTCGACTCCCTCCTGTTCGGCTCCCCGCGGTTGGTGAAGAACCTCGCGATCAGCGGCCGGCGGAAACTCCCCCGCAAGGAGGTCTTCGTGGAGGTCCACCCGGAGGAGATCTCCCTCGAGACGACCCTCACGAACTTGGGCATCAGCCGCGAGCAGCTCGTCGACATGGGCCTCTTGATCGGGACCGACTTCAATGAAGGCGTGCGCAGCATCGGGCCGAAGAAGGCCCTCGCCCTCATCAAGAAACACGGCGCGCTCGAAGGGGCCTTGGCGGAGCTCGGCGTGGACATCGAATCGAAGGAGGAGGTCCGGAAGATCTTCCTCTTCCCGAACGTCCTCGATCGTGTCCAGATCGTCTTTCGCGATCCGGAACCGGACCGCGTTCGCCAGATGCTGTGCGACGAATTCGATTTCTCCGTCGAGCGAATCAACGCGGCCCTCGAGAAGTTCGGTGTGGCTCGTGGGCTCCAGAAACAGAAGTCCCTCGACGGCTGGTCATGACGACGGGACACTGACAACGCAGCCGTCGTTGCCCCGTGAATCGTAGCTTTTATGCGGGGCCCGCGGCATCCATGCTCGGAAGGATGCGAGGTAGGGTTTCTCTCGTCGCCGTGGCCCTCGTGGTTTTGCCCTTCGCGGTTGCGTTGGACGCCTTCGGCGCGACTTCGCGAACCCCCGTCCCGGCTTCCTCTAACGGGAACCAGCAGTTACTCGCGGACCCGTCCCGGCCGTTCTTCTACCTAGCTGATCCCGCGGGGAGCACGGTCCAATTTCTCGACGCGGCCACCGGGAAGGTGAACACGACCATCCCGGTCGGATTGGGTCCGAATTCCATCGACCTCTCGCGAGACAGAGCCTCCCTTTTCATCGCGGTGTCCGGCGAGGACAAAATTGCAGTGGTCGACATCGCCGAGAGGTCTGTGACGCGGAATCTTACCCTGAACTTTACCCCATTGAGCGTGCGAGACGGGCGCTCAGACCGTCTTTATGTAACCGGTTCGGACCGTGTTGTCAGGGTGTTGAACGGAACCACCGGACAGGAGTTGGCCAATTCGTCGCTGTTTTCCTACCAGACGATTGCCGAGGTGAGTCCCGACGGATCCTTGCTCTTGCTGACGACGACGGACGTCAGTGCGCTGGTCATCGCCGCGTTCGACATCCAAAACGACACGCCAGCCTTTTTGCGTTACAGCCATCCTGACCTCGGCGGGACATTCCGCCAAGAGGCCGTGGATTGGACCGGCGGGCGAATCTATCTGGCATCGGGCTCGCCGTATGGGCTCGAGATCGTCTCGATCGCGACGCTGGATCGCTTGGGGATGCTCCCGATGGAGAGCTATCCGACCGGCGTCGCCTTGGCGGCCGATGGGTCGACTGTGTACGGCTTGAGTGCCAACGGCAACGGGGCCGCGGTCTGGGCGTTCGACGTGGCGACCGGAGTTCTTCAACGTTTGGAACGCTTGGGCCGGCAAGCGGACCTCGTAGCCG
Source organism: Methanobacteriota archaeon (assembly GCA_005879065.1). Taxonomy (GTDB): domain Archaea; phylum Thermoplasmatota; class Thermoplasmata; order RBG-16-68-12; family RBG-16-68-12; genus RBG-16-68-12. Next base: position 1,672 of record VBLU01000147.1, on the reverse strand, counting down.
TGTCGGGCGATCGAAGGGGCCTCATCGTCGGATCCCCGATAGAACGCATCGCAATCGAGCCGTCCCTGGGACCGTGGCAGCCGGCCCCCGGAATTCAGTGCTTCTCGCCGTCCGTGCTCTTGGCACAACTCGTACGCGGCCTCCCCGACGTGGGCGTGGACGCGGCGACGATCCGGCTCGATGGGTCCGCCCTGTCCACGGACGTCTACTCGTTCGTGAGCTACAACACGTTCCATCTTCTCCGCGCCAACCTATCGGTGCCCCTCTCCGAGGGGCCGCACACGATCGACGCAGACGTTCGATGGGAAGGCCAATCGATCCACACGGCCTGGACGTTTGGGATTGATTACGGTGCGGGAAGTCCGACCTGCCCCTCCATCGGACCGGGCAGACCCGGTCCCGGCGAAATCGTCGATGTGGTCCCGAGCGCGATCGAGGCGTCCTTGTGGTCCGGAAGCCCGAGCGCGGAAATCGAAAGCGCGTCCATGACCCTTCAAGGCCGCGACGTCCCGTCGACTCTCACCCCGGATGGACGGGTCCAATACGCGGTCCTGGCTCCGCTGCCGGATGGACGGTACAACGTCACCGCGCGAATTGCATGGCGAGGGGGAGAGGCGTCGACCTCTTGGAACTTCACAATCGACACGGATTTCTCGATCCCGCGAATTCCGCTCGTCGAGTACGTCCACCCCGCGGGGTTCCGGCTTCCTATCCCGGAAGGCTGGACCGTACAAACGGACGCGAGCATTGGAACGGAGAAGATTGATCTTCTCGTCATCGGTCCGAGCTATTTCGGCGTTCAGGAGAGCCTCGGCGTGGTTACGACCGCCGACCCCACGGTCCGCGAGAACGATTCTTTCCTTGCACAAGTCGCGCAAGACACGGTCCAGGGCCTTCGAACTCCGTACCCGGACGCGCAAATGTCGGGTGCACCCCGGTTCCGATCCGTCGACGGACATGCCGCGGTCACGTTCGTCGTGGAATACGGGACGCGCTCGGTCATCCAGGAGTTCGCGGTAGTGGTGAGCGAAGTGCATCAACGGGGTTGGATCCTTGTCTTGACGGCCTATACGGGCCAGTTCCCCATGCTGAACACGACGTTCGGCCAGATAATCGACGGGTTTGTAATCACTCTCGCCCCGCCAAGTCCTCCGCCGCCAGCACCCGGTCCGCAGCCGAAACCCGCCGGCGTAGATTTGGGTCTCTACCTACAAATCGGGGAGGTCGCGGCCGCTACGACTGTCCTCCTCGCCATCATCTTGATCCGACGAAGCCATGCCCCTGGGCGTCGTACGTCGGCGATTCCGCTTTCGACTCCGATTCGATTTTGCCCCCGATGCGGAACCCCGGTGGAACCAATTGGACGATGGTGTCCCCGGTGCGGAGAGATCCTCCGCGGGCCGCCGCCCGGCACAGGACCGCCGTCGTGATTCTCGAATGAAAAGGCTTTAATGGGCACCCACTTTGCCCGCGCCAGTGCCGCTGGATTTCGTGTCCTCCGTGCTCATCAGTGTGTTCCTTACGGGGGTCCTGAGCGCCCTCGCCTACCGCCGGAACGTGCTCACGTGGGACGGCAGTCTCGCGGCCTTCGTCGTCGGGATGGTGATCGGAATCTTCGGCGACGTGACCTGGCTGTTCCTCCTCCTCTTCTTCCTCCTCTCCAGCTTCCTCG
>VBLU01000080.1 GCA_005879065.1 Methanobacteriota archaeon | reverse complement strand
AATGTAGCCGATCAGGGCCCACGGGATGAACGTGATCGTGGACGCGAGGAAAATCAGAGCGAAGGCTCCCGGCAGGCCGTATGCGCCGGTCATGTAGCCGCCGTAGAGCCATGCCGCGGGCAGCGAGGCCGCGGCGAACCAGAGCGTGAACTGATCCCATCCCGTGAACTTGCGGGCCTCTGTCGGGACCTGGTCGGTCGCCTTGTACTCGGCGGCGATCACGTCGAGGCCCCTGAAAACTTTCACGAGCGCGACGCATCCCGCAGGGCTATTTTAGGATTCTGACCGAGGCCTCAAGCCGCCGATATCTCGGGGAATTCGATGGGGGCCGCCGCCACGGCGCGGCGCGGGAAGTCCTTCACATAGGCTCCGTAGTACGGGACACGGTTCGCCACGGCCGGCCATCGGGCGATACGATATCTGAATTGGGCATCCACCGTGGCCCTCGTCGGATTGGGAGCCTATGCGTCGTACATCGTCCTGAAGGATTTCGACTTCGGACAGCTCTGGGCGTGGCGGCCGACGCGACCCCTCTCGTTCACGTTCACGGCCGGCGCCCTTGGGAATGGGTTTACCTACACCCTGACGCTCCCGCTCCTGCTCGACCTGCTCATCGCCTACAACTGGACCTGGGAGTTCATCGGCGATTTCAGCCGGTTCGCTCGGTCGAAGCGGGCAGGGACGTGGGGGCCGTTCGCGGGCGCGTCCCTCGCCGAGTACTGGTTCTTCTCCGTCGGCGCGTTGATGACCGTCGCGTTCCTGGTCACTGCCTCTCCAGGCTCGGTGAATTTCGCGGCAATCTCGGACCCGAGCTTCAAGGCCACCCAGCTCGGCTTCGGTCTCGGTGCTTATCTGATCATCCTATGCGCGACGATCTCTACGAATGCGGGCAACATCTACGCCTCCGCACTCGGGATCACCAACATCGCAACACGGTGGAAGATGTCGATGCGGAGGCTCCTCCTCGTGTCCTCCGCGATTGTCGTCCCGCTCGCGATCCTCCCGCTGTTCGAGACGAACTTTGTGTTCACCTACATTTTTTTCCTCGACTTCCTCGGGGCGATTGTCGTGCCTCTGTGGACCCTCACCCTCGTCGATTACTTCCTCGTGAAGGCGCGGCGGTACACGGATGACCTCTTTGCGAGCGAGGGGGGGCACTACTGGTACCGCGGCGGATGGAACTGGCCCGCCGTCGTCACGCTCCTCGGCGGGACCGCGCTGTACTGGACCATCGCGTTTGGCTTCCCGGCCTTGCGGGAGACGACCTCGGCGGCGTTGCCGACGATCGCCTTCGTGGTCGCCCTGTACTACTTGTGGGGTCGGTCGGCCTGGCAGAAGCACCTCCGCGCTCTCAGGGAGGCGCGACTCGTTGAGGCGTCCGGATAAGCCAACGTGGGGACATACAAAACCTATATTCCCTTCTCCCCTTTCCTTCCTGGAACCGAGCCGGACAGGTTCTCCAGGGTGCACGATCCGATGACGAAACGCAACTCGAAGGGTCCTCGCGGACCGAAGATTGTCGCGATCCCTCCGGGACCCAAGTCGAAAGCGGCGCTGAGCCGCAAGGAGAAATTCATCACGAACGGTGTGCGGGTCGCCCTTCCGATCGACGTCACCTGGGCGGAAGGCCCCTTCGTGCGCGACTCGGACGGGAACGTCTATGTGGACCTAGGCGGCGGGATCGGCGTCCAGACCGTCGGGCATCGGCCCCGATCCGTGATCCGAGCGGCGAAGGCCCAGTTGGACCGCCTCACCCACATCAGCTTCATGGTGGCGACCTACGGGCCTGTCCTGGACCTCGCGGAGCGCATGGCCGACATCGCGCCACCCGGCCTCACGAAGTCGATCTTCCTGAACTCGGGCTCCGAGGCCATCGAGAATGCGGTGAAGGTTGCTCGCGCGGCGACGAAGAAGGCGTGGCTCGTGTCCTTCAAGACCGCCTTCCACGGTCGCACGTTGCTCGACATCAGCCTCACGGGGAAGGAGAAGCCGTATCGGGAGGGTTTCGGCCCCCTCGTTCGGGAGGTCCTCCTCGCCGACTACGCCGACCCGTATCGCGATCCTCAAGGGCGGGCTCCCGCGGACGTCGCAAAGGCCCGCGTCGAGGAACTCGATCGGCTGATTAACCAGCCCGAGGTCGCCGGCCGCGTGGCCGCGATCCTGGCGGAGCCGGTCCAGGGAGAGGGAGGCATGATCGTCCCCCCGAAGGAATTTTTCCCGCTCCTGCGTCGCCTGTGCGATCAGTACGGCATCGTCCTCATCGATGACGAGGTCCAGGCGGGGGCCGGGCGCACGGGGAAAATGTGGGCGATCGAGAACTGGAGCACGGTTCCCGACGTCCTCGTGAGCGGCAAGGCGATCGGCGGGGGTCTGCCCTTCGGCGGCGTGACCGGCAAGCCGGCGGTGATGGACGCGCCCGGCCCGGGGGGCCTGGGGGGCACGTTCGGCGGCAACCCGGTCGTGTGCGCCGCGGCCCTCGAGGCCGTCGACGAAATCGAGAAGGCCCTCCCCGGGACGAAGCGCCTGGAGGCCCGGATCCGCAAGCGCCTGGACGAGATGGCCGAGGGCCACGAGCGGATCGGAGAGGCCCGCGGGATCGGGGCCATGTGGGCCCTCGAATTCGTCAAGGATCCCCGGACGAAAGAGCCCGATGTGGATCTGGCACTGGCGGTCCAAACGGCGGGGCTCAAGAACGGCCTCATCCTGCTCACCGCAGGGTTCTACAACAATTGCATCCGACTCCTTCCCCCGATCAACATCCCGATCCCTCTGATGGACACGGCCCTGGACCTGCTCGCGGACAGCCTGGACATGGCCGTCGCGGGCAAGGGCCGCTAGCCATCCGATGGCCGGAGCCATTCCGAGAGGGGAGGAGTCCGGCTTCCCGTTTCTAAGCAGAACCAGGTTCTCACCTGAAACGTGGTACGAAAACGAAACTATTTATATGGCGGGCACACCATATACTAGTGCGAGAACGAAATACCATGACCGAGGAACAAAGTCCCTGTTCGGGACCGGGGTGCGGAGCCATGTTCGCCATCGAGGTGATCGGCTCCGAGCTCAAATTGACGGTCCTGCACAGCCTCCTTTCCGGGCCCAAGCGGTTCAACGAACTGCGCGTGGCCACGGGGATCTGCCAGAGCTCCCTCGCGAAGACGCTGAAGGAGTTCGAGGAGGTCGGGATCGCGGAGCGGAAGGTCCACCTGGACCGGCCCGTGGCGGTCGAGTACCGCCTCTCGCCGAAAGGGCAGGACCTGTTCGAGGCGATCCGCGACCTGGAGGAATGGGCGACGCGATGGGTCATGGCGGCCGGATCTCGTGAGGTGACGCAATGAGTCAATTTGCGAATACGAACACACGCGACGTGACGTTCCGACGGGAGCGGGAACCAGCCGAAGGCCGGGACCCCGCGCGCTGCCCGAATTGCGGCAGCTTCGCCCTGTACGTCGACCCGGTCCGCGGGGAGCGCGTGTGCGACAACTGCGGATTCGTCGTCGACGAGGCCCTCGTGGACCAGGGGCCCGACTGGACGACGTTCGAAGGCGACGATCGGATCCGGGCGGGTCCGCCGCCCTCCGTCATGGCGCCGGACAAGGGCCTCGGGTCCATGGTCGGCAACGGCCTTCGGGATGCGAAAGGGAACCCGATCGACGCCCGGAGCGTGGCGGCCCTGAACCGCCTGCGGCGCGTGAGCCGCTGGACCCGGTACGATCGGACCGAACGGGCGTTGGCGCCCGGCCTTGCCCAGCTTTCCAGCCTCTCCTCCCGACTCGGCCTCGCGCCGGCGTTCCGGGAGCGGGCCGCGATCCTGCTGAGGAAGGCGATCGAGGCCGGCCTCTCCCGCGGTCGCTCGATGGATGCGATCGTGGCGGCGGTTGTCTACCTGGCGGCGAAGCAGCTGGGCGCCCCGCGGGGGCTCCATGAGCTCGCCGAGGCCACGGGCGTGACGGTCCACCGGATTTCACTGACCGCGAAGGTGGTCGCCAGGGAACTCGGCGTCTTCAGCCGCGCGAGCCGCGCCGAGGACTTCGTCCCCCGGTTCGCTTCCCAGCTCGGGCTCGATGCCCGGGTCGGCGAGAGGGCCATGAACCTGGTCGCCCAGGGGAAGGACTCGAAGATCCTCGAGGCGAACTCCCCGGTCGGGATCGCGGCGGGAGCCCTCTACCTGGCGTCCGAGGACTTGGACGTCCCGCTGACGCAGGCCCAGATCGCCCGCCTGACCGGCGTGAGCGAGGTCACCATCCGAAAACACTATCGTCTACTGAAGGATTTCCTCCTCACGAAGGAGAACCCATCGGAGGCGGCTTGATCGCGGGGATCTGCGCGACTTGCGGGTTGCCCAAGGAGATCTGCGTCTGCGAAGACCTGGGTCGTGAGACGACCCAGCTATCCGTCGAGATGGACACGCGCCGATACGGAAAGGCCGTGACCGTCGTGCGAGGCCTCGAGTCGAAACCCGACGAGGCCGAGAAGCTCGCGAGGGAACTGAAGAAAGGACTCGCGACCGGCGGATCCGGGAAGCAAGGCGTGATCGTCCTGCAAGGCGACCACCGCAAGGATGTCGTCCGCCTCCTCCAGCAGAAAGGATACAACGTCCGTTGACGGCGGCCCTTATCTAGGACCGCCTCGTTCGCCGGCGTCGCGCAGGTGGTACGCTGAAGGCCGTCGTCCTGCCGCAGTACGGCGGGCCCGAGGTCCTCGAGTTCGTGCAGGACTATCCGGACCCGGTGCCCGGGCCTGACCAGGTCGTGGTCCGCGTCCACGCCGCGGCCTTGAATCACCTCGACCTGTTCGTCCGGGAAGGAATTCCGACCCTCAAGCTCACCCTACCGCACATCCTCGGTTCGGACGGGGCCGGCCACATCGCGTCGGTGGGCTCGGACGTCACGGACCTCGAGGTCGGGGACCGCGTCGTCCTGAACCCGGGGATCTCGTGCGGGCGCTGTGAATATTGCGTGAAGGGCGACGACTCCGCCTGCGTCGATTACCGGATCCTCGGCGAGCACCTTCCGGGGACGTACGCGGAACAGGTCGCCGTCCCGGCGCGGAACGCCCTGAAGATTCCCACAGACCTGTCCTTCGAGGCCGCGGCGGCGGCGCCCCTGGCGTTCATGACCGCCTGGAGGATGCTCGTAGGCCGCGCGAAGGTCCGCCCGGGCGAGGACGTCCTGATCCTCGGAGCGGGAGCGGGGCTCTCGACGGCCGCCATTCAGGTCGCCAAACTGGCCGGATGCACGGTCTTCGTGACGAGTTCGACGGACGAGAAGCTCCAGAAGGCGAAGGCCCTCGGCGCGGATGTCCTCGTGAACTACAAGGCGGTCCCGTGGTCGAAGGCCGTCTGGGAGTTGACGGGACGACGGGGCGTCGACGTGATCGTCGACCATGTAGGCCCGGCAACCTTCAAGGACTCGGTGCGGACCCTGAGAAAGGGAGGTCGGGTCGTGGTTCCAGGCGCCACGACCGGATCGATGCTCGAGCTTGACGCCCGGTATCTGTTCTGGCGCCAGCTTTCCGTCCTCGGATCCACGATGGCGAACCAGCGGGAGTTCGAGGAGGTCATGAAATTGGTGTTCATGGGCCGGCTCAAGCCGGTCGTGGACCGCGTCTTCCCCCTCAAAGACGCCCGAGCCGCCCACGAGTATCTGGGCCGTGGGGAACAATTCGGGAAGGTCGTCCTCGCGATTCCCTAAGTCGCGCGGCCAGACGCGGAGGCGGGCGTTCAGTCGCCCGCGATCACGGCCTCCCGAAGGGCCCTCGTCGTAGCCCGCCAGGATCGGAATCGCCGGACCACTCCATGCGCTGGCCGGCCGCGCCGCTCCTTGACGGCCGCGCGGCGCAAAGAGAACATGACGCTCGGTTGGTCCTCAAGCCGGAATTCCAATCGGACGAAGTCTGCGAGCCCGCTGCTTCCCAGTCGCTCTCTCACGATTCTGTCGCTGCCCATGATCAGGGACGTGTTTCCGAACATACAAGGGAGAACACGGTCCTCGGGGAGAGACGTTCACCCGCCATAGACGGCCGTCGAATGACGGGCCAACCGGGATATGCTAGCCGGATCGACGAGGGGGCTCAGGCCTTCTTCCGCGCCTTTCGCGGTCCAAGGCGGTCCCGGATCGTCCGGACCAGCTCGCCGGTCTCGGGGAACCGCATCACCCGATCCATGGAGAAGACGACTTGACCGTCCACTTCCACGTCGTATACGCCGTGGTCCCCGGGAACCAGACGCAGGCCCGATAACTCGGGACCGAATTCCTTCAGAATCGCGTCCGCATCCTGCATCGCCTGCGGCTGATATCGACACGGGAGGCAGTACCGGATCAGGACTTCCGGCATCATCCCCGGCACGATGCGGTGCAATAAAAAGCTGCGCCGCACCTAGATTTCCGAGTCGCGATGGCCCTTCAGGTCGAAGGCGGCAAAGCCGCGGTATGCGTTCAGGAAATACCGCACCCTCAGCCATAGTCGCCGCTTTGGTCGCTTCGGGGCCGCGGGGCGTGACCGCTTCGCGGAGGCCACGATCCACCCAACGTCCGGGGTGCCGTATTCCAGGCGCCCGTACTCCCGCAGGGTGAAGTTGCGGTTAGTGTCCGTCCAAATTCGCGTGTTGCCGGGTCCGAATAGGTACATGTCTTGCTACCTCGAAATGGGATAACAACGCCCGCGACGAACCTTATTGACCCGCCTATGGCGGCCGTCGAATGACGGCACCACCTATATGGCCGAGGACCGCGTTCGACTGCCCATGAGCCTCTGGGAGATCTCTTTTCGGACGCAGTACGACTATCCGTTCATCAAAATCTCGGCCCGCCATCCCGGTCTGCCGATCTCGATGTGGTGCATTTGGAACCGGGAGATGATCCAGGTTCCGACCCAGGACGAAAACGTGCTGGATCAGATCGCGAAAGAAATCCGCAAGGCCGGCAAGTGCATTGACCAGTGGGCCGAGGCGGGGGACTCCCGCATCTTCATGCTCAAGTGCACGTGCGCGAACTGGGACAGCCCGTGGAATGTGTGGGAACCCCACGAGGCGGTGGACGCGCCTCCGGCGATCTTCCAGGACGGCTGGGGTTACTTCCGCGTGATTGCGTTCGACGAGGTTCGCACACGAGACCTGTTCAAGGACTTCAACAAGCGCGGACCGACCGAGCTGATCCGGAAACGGGAGCTCCCGTTGTCGGTCCTGCCATCGACCGTCTGGGTGAACACCTTGTTCGGTGACATGACGTCGAAACAGATGGACGCCTTGCTGAAGGCCCACCGGTATGGATATTACACCTCGCCGCGCGAGGTCACGACGGAAAACATCGCGCGGAGTCTGGGCGTCAGCCGCTCGACATACGAAGAGCACCTGCGGAAGGCCGAGAACCGGATCGTGGGCAACCTAATTCCGTACTTGCAGCTGTTCGCCGTGGGCGAGAAGAAGCCGGAGAAGATGCTACTCAAAGAGACTCCGCTCGAGCCTGCCATCGAGACGTGAGCTAGGGAGTCGGGGGCGCCGGAGGCTTCGTCGCGGGAGTTGGCACGGCGACCGGTGGGGCCGCGGGGGCAGCCACGACCTTCTCGGGCGGAGGGATCGGACCGCTGTGCGTTTGGCCGATGACCTTGCCGCGGACGACCGCCCCCTTGTCGACGAAGAGCCGGCCACCTTCGTTGATCACATCGCCCTGGACCATGCCATAAATTTCCAGGTCGCCGCCGGCAGACTTCGCTGCCTTGGTCACGAGGCCATGGAGGAGTGCCTTGCCAGTTCGCTCCGCGAGGAGATTCCCGGACACCATTCCGGTCACGTCGCATACGCTGTTGTCCCGCACGAACAGGTCGCCGCGAACGAGTCCAGTCATCGTCGTGGGTCTCGGACCGATCACCACGACGGAACCCTCGAACCGTTCGTCGAGGACGCCTCCGCGGAAGATGCGTACCATGTGAGCGTCTCGCGCTGCCTAACGAGGGGGCGAATTTCAAGATTTCGCCGCGCTCAAGCGTGCGACCCGAGCCATCGTTCCGCGTCGAGAGCCGCCATCGAACCGAAACCCGCGGCCGTCACCGCTTGCCGATACCGGAAGTCATGGACGTCGCCCGCCGCGAAGACGCCATCGACCGACGTGGCCGTCGCAAGGCCGTCGTGTGGCCGGAGGGCGATGTAGCCTTTCTCGAGCTTCAACTGACCCTCGAACACCTGTGTCGCGGCCGAATGCCCGATGGCGAGGAATAGGCCGTGGACCTTGAGGTCGGAGGTCTTCCCGGTCTTCTTGTTCCGGATTCGGACCCCCTCTACCTTCGCGTCGCCGAGGACATCCACGACCTCCGAATCCCAGAGGACCTTCACGTTCGAGGTCTTGAGCAGGCGTTCCTGCATGATCTTGCTCGCCCGGAAGGCGTCCCGTCGGTGCACCACGCTGACGGTCTTGCACAGTTTCGACAAGTAGAGAGCTTCCTCCATCGCGGTGTCGCCACCGCCGACCACGACGACGTCGAGGCTTTTGAAGAAGAACCCGTCACACGTCGCGCAGGCACTGACCCCGCGGCCTTTCAGGCGCTCCTCGTTCGGGAGGCCAAGATACCTCGCGTTGGCTCCCGTGGCGATGATGACGGACCGGGCTTCGTGGGCTCCGTCGGAAGTCCATACGATGAGGGGACGTTTCGTGAAATCGACTTTCGACACGTTGTCATCCACGAAGTCCGCTTTGAATCGCTCCGCCTGCTTGCGCCAGAGCTCCATGAGCTCGGGTCCTTGGACTCCAGCGGGGAAGCCCGGATAGTTTTCGACGTCCGTAGTGATCATGAGCTGTCCTCCCGCCGTGGTACCGGCGATCACGAGTGTCTTCAGCCCGGCTCGTGTGGCATAGATCGCGGCGGTGAGGCCGGCGGGCCCCGAGCCGATGACGATGACGTCGTAGACGGGAGGCATGACATCGGTTCAAGGTCCCGGTTCGACATAAGAGTTGCCCCGGTCGAACGCGCAACCTAAAAACCACGACGACTTTCCTCCGACTCGTGGCATCGAAGGACCTCGAGCGCCTCTTCGCTCTCCTCCCGACATTCGAACATCAGAAGGGCATTCGGCTCTTCGACGATGTCGCGAAGGACCCCGCGACCGCGGGGCCGATCTTGCAGGAACTCCTGGCCGTCGTCTCGAACCACGACGACCCCCAACTCCACACGCCGCACGGCGTCTTGACGATGCACGCAGGCCGCGAGCTCCTTCGACTCACACGGCCTCCCGGCGGATTGGGTCTCCTCCGATTCCTCATCTTTTACAATTTCAGTCTGCCGAAACGGCCCCTGACCGCGTCCCAGGTCGAGGCGGCTGCCCGCGCGATTCCGTCCGCGTCCGAGGAGGATCAGGCGCTCGCCTACCGCAAGTTCGTGTTCGAGCGCATGGGTCCTAAGGCCGCTTCCCTCCTTGCCCGAATCGCACTCGACCATGGCATCGAGACGGCGGCCCACCTGGCGATCCGCACCTCCCTCGACGACCTCGGGCGCCTCGGCCACAACCTCGCGCTTGCGGTCGGCTACGCGGACGTCGCTTCGATCCTCGGTCTCCCACGCGGCCTCGTGCCCCTGGCGAACCTCGGATATGTGCAATCCGTGGGTCTCCAAGGAGTCCCGCCGACCGAGATTCCGCCCCTCGCTCCACCGAACCGCGGGAACGCGGACGCGGACGCCTTGGCCTCGCTCCTCGAGGAATGGGAGTTCGATCGCGTCCAGCCAATCCTGCAAGCGTTCGCCTTCGAAGGGAGGGCCGATGAAGCGTACCGGCCTTTGCTCATCGCGGCGAGCGCGGAGCCGGGGTTCCTCGGCCACACGTTGACCGAAGTGCACACGGCGCGCCTCGCGAGCCGATTCCTGACCCCTTCGGAGAACGCATGGCTCTCCTGGAAGTTGTATCGAACCCTCACGACCCGATTCGGGTATCCGGAGTTCCTGAGGCTCGGGAAGCCGGAAAATCAGGACCGACCCTCCATGCTCGCGGCCCTCGAGTCGAGCCTGCGGTACAAGTCGCCCCCGGCGGAGGAGACCGTTCGGCATGCCCTCGAGGCGGACGTGCCTTTGGAGGACATCCTCGCCGCGGTCGTCGACTTCTACGGGCAATGGACGGTCGGGGAGAAGGAACACACGATCAGCTATCTGAACGCCGTCCTCCAGACGGCGAAGTTCCTCGGGAAAGCAGAGGCCCTTCTCCCGCTCGCGATCGGCCTCAGCAAGCTCCCCTTCTGACCGCACGAATGGCTCGAGGGCTCGTCGCGTTTCATCTCGCGTCCGTCGGCCGAGCCGACTTCGGTCCCGTGACCCTCGGTCGGACCATCTCGAAGACGTCCTGCGTCCGACAGTACTGCGGACCGCCCAACCGCCCGATGGCGTGCAGCTTCCGCGCATCGACGATTCCGTTTGTCAACACGCGGTCATCGACATGCAGCCGGACCGCTTCGCCGAAGAACACGGTGTTGTCCGCGACGCGCACGGCGCGGACCAAGCGGCATTCGAAGTTCACCGGCGAATTCGCGATTCGCGCGGGCCGGACGACCTCGGATGGAGCCCGGGCGAGACCCGCTTCGTCAAACTCGCTCACGTCGGGTGCGTAGTCGCCCGAGGCGATGTTCATTTTCTCCGCGATCGATTCGGTGACGAGGTTAACGACGAACTCGCGTGTGTCGAGGACGTTGCGCGTCGTGTCCTTGGGATGCGTATCGCGGTCTCCGACGGACACGCCGAGGACCATCGGGTGGCTCGAGACGCCCATGCTGTAGGAGAACGGCGCACAGTTGTCGATCCCGCTTCGGCTCACGGTCGAGACGAAGGCGATGGGCCGCGGTATGAAGGCCGAGATCATGAGACGATACGCCTGGCGTTCGGGGACCGACGAAGGATCGAGGATCATGCGAGAGCCTCCTCGCTGGAACAACGGGCGTGCGATAAGGATTCCTTCGACACGTACGAGTTGTTTAAGTCGGCGGACCGCGGTCCTAGGTGTGCATCATGGAGACCGGCGAGTACATCCTGCTCTTCGATCGCGACTGCGGCATCTGCAGCGCGTTGAGCCGCTGGATTGGCGCCGCGGACCTCCGACATAGGATCCGAGTCCGGACGATACAATCCTCGCGGGAGCTCCTCCGTGGGATTCCCGATGAGCGCATGCTCGACGCCTTCCATATCGTCGCGCCGAGCGGTCAATTGACGACGGGGGGCGACGCGGTCCCGACCCTGATCGAAGCGTTGCCGATGGGTGCGGGGTTCGGACGGATCCTTCGTAGCTCTCGGGGTCTCATGTCTCGGGTCACCGCGTTCTACGGGTTCCTCACCCGGTTTCGCGACCAGCTCGTCTGCCGCGTGGCTTTTGGGGAGACGTCGGAGGGTTCTCTCCGGTGACGAGAGACCGTAGGAGCTTCAATTCCTTCCGGTAGCCTCCATCGGTGCCTGGAAACTCGAGGACCGCGGGAATTTCCCGGAAACGTTCGTCATTCACCAGGAACCGGAACGGGTCTTGGCCCAGTTTTCCTTTCCCGATGTCCTCGTGGCGGTCGGCCCGCGATCCCAAGTCGCCCTTCGAGTCGTTGAGGTGAAACGCTCGAACGCGCGACAGCCCCACGGTCCCCTCGACGTCCCGCAGGAGAGCGTCGTATCCTTCCCGCGTACGGAAGTCGTAGCCCGCCGCGAACGTATGGCACGTGTCGATGCACACCGCCAGCCGCTCGGGATGCGAACAGGCCTTCATGATCTCCGCGAGCTGCGCGAAGGTGTACCCGACGACACTGCCCTGGCCGGCGGTGATCTCGAGGACCGCGAAGACGTCGGGCGCTTCCGAATGGTCCAAGGACCAATCCAGACTCGCGGCGATTGTCTTGAGCGCATAGGCCTCCCCCTTGCCGAGGTGTGCCCCCGGATGGAATATGACGTCCCGGATGCCGAGCACCTGGGCCCGATCCAATTCCTCCACGAATGCCGCGCGGCTGTAGCGCAATCCGTTTTTCTTCGGAGAAGCGAGGTTGATCAGGTAGTTCGCATGGATGACCGCGCGGACCAACCCATGCTTTTTCAAATTCTCCTGGAACGCCTGGGCCTCTTCGGGCGGGATCGGTTTCGTCTTGCGGAGCATTCGTGGGCTCCTCGAGAAGATCTGGATCGTTTCGCAGCCGACGCTCCGGCCGCGGGACGGGGCGAGGGCGATGCTCTCCGAAATCGAGATGTGAGCCCCGAGATACATGGCGTCCCCGTTCGGAATCCGACGCACGCGGATGAGCTTTGCCGAGTCGCATCGGGTATCATTCAACCGTGTAGGGGGCCGTCGTGCGGCGGGCCTTCACGATCAAGTACGACAGGGTGAGGTGCCTCTCTCTGCGGGCGAAGGCGTCGGTCAGCTCTTGCCAGCGGCCGTCCTCTCCCCATCTTCGGACGGTCGCGTCGCGGAGGAAGAGCTCGACCTCGCGGAGATCCTCGAACTCGGCCACCGTCGTGTCGACGCCCATGAACTCGATCGCGAACCGGTTTTCCTCCAGGAGGTCGCGCATCGAGTCCTCGTAGAATGCGAATCGAGAACCGCGCCGCGTCTCCTTCCAGTGGTCCCCATGATGTGCCGCGAAGATGAACGTGCCTCCAGGCCTCAGGGCCCGAGACGAGTGCCAGATGATTTCCGGGGACATGCACAGGTTGCTGATCACCGCGTCAATGGGATCCCGCGAGAATTCATGGTATGGCGTCTTCTCGACATCGCCCAGCACGAATTCCGTGTTTCGGAAGTCCCGGATGCCCGCGTACGCGCGAGCGTGCATGAGCTTCACGCGGTCCAAATCCACGCCGATGACTCGGGCCCCGACCGAGGCCGCGACGAAAGCGAGCCGCCCCTCGCCCGTCCCGACGTCCAATACGCGTCGCCCGCGTAAATCCTCGTGACGGACCTGTTCGAGGAGCATCGGCCGAAGAGAGTCCACGTCCTTCGCTGCCTCCCGCCACGGCAGATGGCGGCTCACGCGCGCGACGTCCGGCATCGGGTTTCTCCGGTCCGCATCGGCCCGCGGAGAATAAGAGGGCTCCGGTGAACGCGAGCAAAATCCACACGCTTATAGGCCGGACCCCGATGGTGGGAGCGGATTCGCGATGGACATCAAAGACCACGGCCACTACATCGCTGGGAAGTGGGTCTCCGCCGCCTCGGGGACTCAGACCGAGGTCCTCGACCCCGCGACGAACCGACCGATTGCGCGGGTCGCCTCCGGGACGAAGGACGACGTGAGTGCCGCGGTCGAAGCCGCGCGGAGCGCCTTCGAATCCCCGGAATGGAGGGATCTCGATCCGAGCAAGCGCGGTCGGCTCCTCTGGCTCCTGGGGACCCAGCTGCGGGACCATTTCGAGGAATTGTCGCGGCTCGAATCCCTGAACGTCGGCAAACCTCTCCGCGAGGCGAAGGGCGATGTCGCCTACGTGTACAAGTTGTTCGAATATTATGCAGGCATGGCAGATAAAATTCAGGGCGAGACCATCCCGGTGCCCGGCGCGCGGCTGGACTACACCTTGCGCGAGCCGCTCGGAGTGACGGCCCACATCGCACCCTGGAACTATCCGCTCCTCCTCGCCTCCCGCGGGATCGCGCCGGCCCTCGCCGCGGGGAACACCGTGGTCCTGAAACCAGCGACCCTCACGCCGCTCACAGCCCTTCGGCTCGGTGAGCTCGCCACCGCGGCGGGCTTCCCTCCCGGCGTCATGAACGTGATCACGGGCCCCGGTCGGTCGGTGGGAGAGGGCCTGGCGAACCATCCCGCTGTCGATTCTGTCACCTTCACCGGGTCCACCGAGACCGGCAAGCAGCTCCTCCGGATCGTCTCCGATCGCGTGATCCCGACGACCCTGGAGCTCGGCGGCAAGAACCCGCAGGTCGTGCTGCCGGACGCGAAGATGGACCGGGCGGTCAAGGGCGCTCTCTGGGGCGCCTTCCAGAACGCGGGGCAAATGTGTTGGGCCGGGTCCAAGCTGCTCCTGCATGAAGACATCGCGTCCTCGTTCCTCGTGAAACTGAAGGACCTGACCGAGAAACTCCGCCTCGGCCCCGGACTGAAGGAGGACGTGCAGATGGGCCCCCTCGTGTCGCGGGAGCAGGCGGCGAACGTGACGAAGGCGATCGACGAGGGTGTATCGCGGGGAGCGAAGGTCCTCGCCGGCGGTCACCGCCCGGAGGCCGCGGACCTGAAGGACGGGAACTTCCTGAAGCCCACGATCTTCGAGGACCCGCCGCTCGAATCTCGCGTGGCCCGGGAGGAAGTGTTCGGTCCCGTTCTGGCGGCCTTCCGGTTCGCCGATCTTGACGAGGCGATCCTCCGGGCCAATGACACGCCCTATGGCCTGTCCGCGGGTGTCTGGACCCAGGACGTCGCAAAGGCCCATGCGGTGGCGAAGCGCCTTCAGGCCGGCATGGTGTCGATCAACGAGTATCCCGTCACGTTCCCGCAGACGCCCTTCCTCGGGTGGAAGCAATCCGGCCTGGGCCTGGAGCAAGGGGTCGACGCGGTCCTCTTCTACACGCACGTGAAGAACGTCCTCGTGAACC
>VBLU01000136.1 GCA_005879065.1 Methanobacteriota archaeon | reverse complement strand
TCGTGCGACGAGGCGGTCGAGGATCGAGCGCCCCCAATCCCGATAGAACAGCACGATCAAGATTGCTGCAGCCAGGATGATTTGGATCACCGACAGGTAGGGATTGATGTCCACGATCGGCGCGAATTGGATGCGGAACGTGACCGAATCCGATGCGTCCGGCGTCAGCGGCGTGCCCGCGTTGTCGACCAACCGAAGGGTGACGGTATGGTCCCCGTCCGGCAGATCGGAGAAGGGGATCGGCCGGAAGGCCGTGACCGAACTGTAGTGGACGCCGTCCAGGTAGGCCTCGATGTGGCCTTCATTCGGCGCGGGTTCGCCTCGAACCGGAGGCACCAGGGCGAAGTCCGTGATCTGGAAGGAGACCGTCACGTCGCGGCCGAGCACGAGCTTGGGCGTCGGAAATGTGATCTCGACATACCGGATTTCGATTCGCGGTGTGCCGGTCGCCGGTCCCTGGGTGACCGTGACCGAAATCGACGCGCTGACATCGGGGACCAACGACGATCCGTTCGTGGACACGAGCCGCAATTCGATGACGTGGCCCCCGGAGGGCAGATTCAGCGGAACTGCCTGCGCGGCCGTCTCGAGGGTGAGCGCGCCGTCCACGAAGATCAGCGTGTGCCCGCCATTCGGATCGGGACCGCCCCCGGGCGGGGTGAGGTTGAAGCTCGAGACTTTGTAGACAACGTAGACAGGGCTCCCATTCCCGATGATGGCACGGTCCGTGGGAGAAACGATCGTGAGGGTCGGTCCCGCGGCGGAGGCCTCGGGAGAGATCGAAAGGAGCGACGTGAGGCCGAGGAGCACCATCGCCACCGCCGCGGCACATCGCCACGCGTTCGGCGGTCCCGTCGCAGGCCCCATGGTGCCAGGCCAATTCGGCGGGAGATAAATCGACTTCGCTTCAACGGGGCAGGATTCCGGGAGGTCGCCGCCTCCCATCCGAGCCCCGTGGGACGTTCGCTCGACGCCGAGGCTCACGCCAATTCAAGACCTCCGTCACCACCATCGAGATTCGGCAGGTCCAACGTCGCCCGGAACGCATCGGGTCCTGTCGTCGTCCGCGAATCCTAATACCGATAATGCCTTGCCATTTCTCATTGTCCGAGGCCTCCATCGAGCGGCTGCGGAAGTTCCTCCTCCCCCTCGAATTGGCGGAGGCGGAGCTCAGGGCGAAGCCCGCCGCTGCGGTCATGATCCTCCTGAGGGAAGGCGGGCAAGGGCTCGAGGTCCTACTCGGCGAGCGCAGGAAACGGGAAGGAGACCCATGGTCCGGCCAGGTCGGCCTCCCCGGCGGACGGCATCACGAAGAGGACGGCACCTTGCTGAGCACCGCGATCCGCGAGACCCGCGAGGAAGTCGGGATCGACTTGAACGGCTGCGCGGAGGTCCTCGGCCACATGGCTCCTCGGGCTCCGGGCAACAAGCCCGAGTTGCTCGTCGTGCCGTTCGTGGCGATCGCGACCGTGCCGCTCGAGGCGAGCCCGGGTCCCGAGATGACGTCCGTGTTCTGGACGCCCCTCACAGCGTTGCCGGCGACCCAGGGTAAGACGCTCGTCCCCACGATCCTCGGCGAACTGTACGTGCCCTCATACACGTTCGGCGAGTGGCTGATCTGGGGCTTCACGTACCGAGTCCTCGAGGAGCTACTCGTGTTCGTCGGCCTCAGCGCTTGAAGCGCGGATCCACCGGCGGCCGCGGGCTGTGCCGCATCCGCTCGAGGTAGTCCGGATCGTTCAGGGCCGCGACGAGATCTTCGCTCGTGGCGTTCGCGGGAATCCGGGCGGCGGGTTTGGGCCCCTGGGATTCCATCGGATGCGTCAGGTTGCCGAACCGCGCCGCGTCTACCGCCTTCCGCAAGGCGACTGCCGAGACGATCTCCTTCCGCGACGGCTTCGGCGTGAGCTCGATCCGGCGATGGGCCTCGAGGCCCGCGGCGCTCGGGTCGTCGAGCCATTGTCCGCACTCCGGGCATCGCACGAGTTCGCTGTGCCCCCGCGGGAGACGCAACTCCAACGCGACGATCACG
The DNA here is from genome assembly GCA_005879065.1 of Methanobacteriota archaeon. Taxonomy (GTDB): domain Archaea; phylum Thermoplasmatota; class Thermoplasmata; order RBG-16-68-12; family RBG-16-68-12; genus RBG-16-68-12. The sequence continues at coordinate 2,398 of VBLU01000136.1, read as the reverse complement.
AGGCGGAGGAACAGGTAGGCCATCGCGGTCGCGAGGAAATAGGACTCGATCCGGGCGTCCGAGAGGCGGAAGGGGTGGGACAAGTAGAGGTTGTCGTGGTTGATGAAGACGAACGACGCGGCGGCCGCGAGGCCGACCAACAGGATCTCACGAACGACAAACCGGGACGAACGCGTCGGGAATCCCATCCAATCCGCCCTCCGAAAGGCCCGACCACCGCGGGTGAGCCCGCCTCCAACCAGGGAGAGGGGACCGGGGTCGGATATACCTTTGGCCGGACTCTTAGATGGAATCAAAAGTGAGAAGGAGGGGATGAAATATATCCGTTCCCCAATCAGGCGGGGTGCGAATGGCTCGGCAGTTGCGACCGCGCGTCCTCGCGGTGGGATTCGGCATCTACTTCGCCATCATCGCCATCGCCTCTTGGCAGTTCGCGCAAAGCCTTCCGGGTCCGTGGTATGATGCCCCCATCACCCGGTGGGTCTACACGACCTACATGCTCGTCGCGGCGATTTTCCTCGTGGGGCTCGCGGGGCTGGGCCTCAGCATCCGCTCCTCGTTTTCGCGGCAGCTCCGCGAGGTCGATACGAGACTCGGCTCGGTCGTGCGACAGTCCTCGCGGGAGGTCCTCCCTCCGCCGTTGCCGGAGACCCAACCGAACACGCGCGACACCGTGGACCGCGACATCGACGAGCTCCTCGAGAGCCTGAGCGAGGTCGAGGCGACTGCGAACCGGGAGGCGCAGGCGCTGGACTCGAATCCGGGCGCGGGTCCTCGCTCGTACGGCGGCGATGAGGACGACACGAAACTCGGCTCCAAACGCCAACGGCTCACGGCGCGCCGCAAGTTCCTCGGCCGCTACCTGATCGGACCGGGCCTGGTCGCCGGTTTCATCCTCGGCCTCTCTGGCATGATGCTCCCCGGGGCCAACGGCTTCGCGCAGACCAACCATCACTTGAACACGGCCCTGATCCTGGGGATCGGATACAGCTGGGTCGGGGTCGGATGGTACGTTGCCCTGACCGTGTACGGGCTCGTGGGCGGCGCCGGGGCACCTCGAAGGCGCTAACGGCCAACCCTTCCTCCCACAGGCGGACGTTCCCGTTCTCGAAAAAACGACGCGTGGGGAATGCATTTAAATAGGTTCGTACATCATTGTCCAGTAATAGGGCAGAGGGTCCGCAATGATCACGACTGTAGTGGCAGTCACGTCGACGTTTCTCGCGGGGAGCTTCGGCGCCGCCGCGGTCGCGTCCTTGATCCTGTTCCTCATCATGCGGGAACTCACGAGCGCCCACGCGGAGGAGACGGGAAGCCTGAAGTCGAAGGTCCTCTCCCACACCCTGCTCATCCCGATCACCCCGCTCCTCGTCGTGTTCGCCTTCATCGTCGCGGTGAAGGTCGTCGAAGTGCTCTAGGTCCGGCCCGGTCGGGACCGCCAACGCTTCTCGAAAAGTCCATGGGCCTAGTGGAACGGCGCGACCAGGTATAGGATTACATTTCCGAGGCTGTGGCTCAAGATGACGCCCCAGAGGTTCTTCGTGTTCAGCACGACGAACCCATAGAACAGGCCGACGGCGAACACGAAGGCCATGTCGGTGGCGCTCAGGAAATAGAGGTGGAGGCTCGCGAAGATCGCGGTCACGTAGAGGAGCCCGTAGCGTTCGTCGAGGGCTTCGACCGCCCGCTTCAACAGGATCCCGCGGAAGATGAGTTCCTCCGAGAGGCCCGTCGCTAGGAAGATCACGAGCCCGCCCGTGAGGAGGAGGGCCGCGGTCTCCTGCGGAATCCATGCCGCGGGTCGGAGGATTGCGAACTCGAGCAGCCCGAGTGGGATCCCGGTCATCGCGACCGCCAGCTGGAGGGGAACCTCCTGCCAGCGACGGATGATGAGGCCGAGATCCCGCGGACGCAATCCTTGCACGTACGCCACCGCGGCGACGGATACGAGGAGCGGCACGCTGACGAGCCCGAGCCAGGGAATCGTGTTGTACACATTCGACTCCGGCGTCGCGAGGAACGCGAACCGGGGGACCGCGAGGGAGAACACGCGAACGAGGGACGCGAGGCTCACCGCGACCAAGAGGTTTGCGAGGGGCGCATCCTTGGGCTGCAGGAGCACGGAGAGGAACATGAGCGAGAAGACGAGGAGGATGTGCATCGCGAGCCCGATCGGTTGGAGCGGCCGATCTTGGCCGGTCGCTCCGCCCGGGATCGCGATCAGGATCTCGGCGACAATCACGAGGGCGAGGTAGGCGAGTAGGTAGGTCCACCGCGAGGTCCTGGCGGGGACGACTTCGGCCGTCGCCGTCGCGGTGGCCATGCCTCACTCCAAGGGTTGCCCTAAAAGGGGCTCCTGCGGGACCGCGTCGAACGCCTCGCGGGCCTCGTAGAACAG
>VBLU01000135.1 GCA_005879065.1 Methanobacteriota archaeon | reverse complement strand
TCCGCGAGCAATGCCTTAAGAACGACCGAGGCGCTAGAAGCATCAATGGATTTCACGCGCAAACTCGACCAAGCGCAGAACTTGTCCGATCTCTTCGAGCTCGTGAAACGGGCGGTCGAGGCGGTGCTCGGACGGACCCGCGCAGGACTCATGCTCGCCCTCGCGGATCTCGGCAACCATCCGCAAGGTTTCCTCGGTGCCTTCTATCCGGTCGCGAGCAACGTGATCGTGATGAACAAGGTGCCTCTCCTTCGGATCCAGGAGACGAACCCCGCCCTCTACAAGCCGTACGCGTTCTACGTCCTCTTGCACGAGTATCTTCACTCCCTCGGATTCGTGGACGAGCGCGTCTGCCGAGAACAGTCCCATCGGATTCTCGAAACCCTGTTCGGCGTGGACGCCCTAGTGACCCAGATCTCAGGGGATACGACGCGGTTCTTCCCGAACCTCGTGTTTCCGGATGCCGCGTGGCAGCCGTCGGAATTGAGCCTCGAATTCGTGCGGGGTTTCGACCGCGGATCCGCCTCGTACATCGCGTGACCACGTCGTCGCGCGGATCAGACCGAGAAACTAGAAATACGCCGCATCGATACGCCGCGCTCGGAGGCGGGAGATGGCGATTGCGGCCTCGCGGAAAGCCATCGCGGAATTCGTTGGCGCGTTCATGCTGATTTTCATCGGCGCGGGTGCCATCATCGCGGGTGGCAATCTGCTCCTCGTCGCCTTCGCGCACGGCCTTGCGATCGGCGTGATGGCTTCCGCGTTCGGACGGATTTCAGGCGGGCATTTCAATCCGGCCGTGACGCTAGGGGCGCTCGTGGGCCGGCAAATTTCGGCCCGGCTCGCGGCCGTTTACTGGGCTTCGCAACTCCTCGGGGCTCTTTCGGCGGCCGTTGCCTTGTTCATCATCTTCCCATCTTCCGTATGGCAACCTTCCCATCTCGGAACGCCCGCTTTGGGATCTTCGCCAATTTACACGGGGAACGTCTCGGTGGTCACAGGAATCCTAGTCGAGGCGATCCTCACGTTCTTCCTCGTCACGGTCGTATATGGGACGGGGATTGACCCAAAGGGGACCTTCAATGCGGTTGGAGGCTTCGCCATCGGCCTCACGATTTCGATTGATATCATGATGGGCGGTCCGCTCACGGGGGCCGCGATGAACCCCGCCCGATGGTTCGGTCCCGCGGTCATTTCGCAGTTCTTCGACAACTGGTACGTGTACTGGATCGGACCCTTCCTCGGCGCGATTGTCGCCGGTCTGTTGTACAGCCGGGTCTTCTTAGATAAGAGCCCCTGAAAAAGGCCCGGATACGCGCGACGTCCCGCGCGTTGTGAGCGTGGATTCGCACTTCTGCGATTCCTAGGACAATGTTTAAATTGGCCTGTAGGGTGCCCGCATTGACATGATGCGGGAGACCGCTTCAGCGAAGGCTGCGGTGCCTCAAAAACAGGTGATTCACGAGGCGCCGGTGAAGTTCCGTTCGGGGAAGCACACCGCCATCGTGAAGGAAGTTTTCGACATCGCGCCGCAATTTCCCCCGACGTATCTGATTCGTTTCACCTTCGAGAACGAAGGCGTTTTCGACTTCGAGCCGGGCCAGTTCATCTCAATCTTCGCGGAGAAGGACGGGAAGCGCATCTCACGGCCGTATTCGATTGCCTCTTGGCCGGAGAACAAGGCCTACCTCGAGCTGTGCATCAAGGTCGTCGAAGGCGGGTTCATGTCGAACTACCTCCACCACGTGCGACCTGGGACGAAGCTCCCGACGATCGGTCCTCTCGGCCGATTCGTGATGCAGGAACCGATCCCGTACGACACCGTTTTCGTCGCGACGGGCACCGGCGTCGCCCCGTTCATCGCGATGATGGGCCACATCTGGGAACGGGGCCTGGACGGCGGCCGCGAGTTCCACATGGTGTTCGGCGTCCGATACGTCCACGACCTGATCTACCGCGACCTGATCGAGCGGTGGGAACGGGAGCACCGGAACTTCCACTTCTACCCGACGATCTCCCGGCCGGAGACACCGACCTGGAAGGGCCGCGTCGGCTACGTCCAGAAGGTGTTGGAGAACGACATCAAGGACTATGCGAACAAACAGGTGTTCATCTGCGGGCTCCACGACATGGTCGAGGACGTGAACAACTTGTGCAAGCGCCTCGGTTTCGCGTACGTGCGGTTCGAGAAGTGGGACTGAGCCGCGTCAGCGCTTGAGACGGATCCAAACCTTCCCGACGATCCGCTCGAGCGGGACGGGCCCGAAGGCACGGCTGTCACGGCTCGCGATGCGATTGTCCCCCGCGAGCTGGACCTCGGTCGGGCCGGTCGCATCAGACACGCGTTTCACGAGGAACCGTTCTGACGCCTCCGGATCCCGGACGACCACAAGGTCCCCGCGTTTCGTCGATTGGAACCGGTACGCCCATCGATTCACGAACACATAGTCCCCAGGCTCCAACGTGGGCCGCATGCTCTCGTCTTCGACCCGGAAGCGGGTGAAGGGGAACATTCTGGCCGCGGTCATTTGAACTTCGGGTAGACCGTCTGCCGCTCGGTCGGATAGGGGGCCTTCGCCGTGATCGTCTCGAATCCTTTCGTTTTCCAGAACATCGAGGCGACGTCGTTCGTCGCTTTCAGAAGGTCTTCGGCGGCTTGGAGGTTGATCTCCTGCCGGGCCTTCGAGGCGGTCTTGAGCGCCTTCCACATCGTGTCGTGAAGTTCCGGGAACGTCTTCAGGTGGTCGGGTTTGAAATAATCCGCCCAGAGGATTCGGAGTTCGCTCTTCGCAATCTCGGAGTGCTGCTCTTTCGTCGCGATGTATCGAGTGAGCTTGTTCGTGTACTCTTGTCGTTGCTCCGCCGTCGCGTTCGGGCCGGGCTTCTCAAGCTGGTTGATCAGGTCGACCATCCGCACGACCGTGTGAGCGGCGAGTTGCGCGTGGTGGGGGTCGTAGATGCCGCACGGGATGTCGCAATGCGCGTAGGCGATCGGAGCGGGAGAAACGCGGTCGAGCGCACGGGCCAACGAATACAGAAGTGACATGGTCGTCTCGTAGCGGACTCCGTTATTTAAACTTCCTGCGTGAGACGTTGTCGTCCCTCCCCGCAATCGGGCCCGACGAGGTTCGCAGGAGAAAGTGCGAATGCGTCATAGGCGCCATCTCATCGTGCGTTGAGCACGCTTATCCGCGATCCGTCCTTTTCGTGTGTGTGGCGGGGTACCGGGATCTTTCCGTCCTCCGATCCGAGTACGCTCAGAAGAAGGAGAAGATTCTCTCGCGACTCGAAGACTTCCGACGCGTCGGGACGCTCCCGGACAAACGGCTCTTCGAGGAGATGTGTTTCTGCATTCTCGCGGTGCAATCGAAGGCCCACGGGGCGGATGCGGCAGTTCGTGACCTCGTGGCACGAGACCTTCTCTGGCCCGGACGCCAGCGCGAGGTCGCGGCGTTTCTCCGGCCTCGCACGCGGTTCCACAATCACAAGGCGGCCTACATCGTGCGGGCTCGGGAACGGTTCTTTCCGCCCAATGGACCGATCCTTGGTAAGTCGTTGGATGGCCTTGCGGACGCGAAGGTTGCGCGAGCCTGGCTCGTCCGCGAAATCGATGGTTTTGGCTGGAAGGAGGCGAGTCACTTCCTCCGAAATATTGGACGTGGTGACCAACTCGCGATTCTCGATCGGCATATCCTAAGGAATCTGATTCGGCACGGAGTAATTCGGCGCATGCCGCCCACGCTGACCGCGAACCGATATCTTGCGATCGAGTCACGGATGGAACGCTTCTCCGGCGACATCGAGATACCGATGGCCGCGCTCGACCTGTTGTTCTGGAGCCGCGAGACGGGCGAGATCTTCAAGTGATTAGAAGGGGCCGGGAGAGCTCCGAGGCCGACGAGGCGATGTTAACCTTGTTTAAGGTTGATTTACGATGCCTCGGGGGATCTCCACCGCGGCTCCCGAATCTCTGATGTAGGCCGCCGCGCATCGTGCGCCCGATGGGCGCACCCTCTCCGACGGAGGTCCGGAGCCGATTGCTCGCTTGGTATGCCGCGAATCGGCGTGATCTGCCCTGGCGCAGGACGCGGGTCGACGACGTCCTCGCGGTATGGGAGGGACTCGGGTTCTACGGCCGCGCGAGGCGTCTCCATGCCGCGGCGCGGGTGATCGTGGCGGAACATGCTGGGAAGGTGCCCCCCTCTTACGAGGTACTGGCCGCCCTCCCTGGAATTGGCCCGTACACCGCGGGAGCGATCGCGAGCATCGCGTTCGGCATCGTTGCCCCGGCCGTCGATGGGAATGTGCTACGGGTCCTCGCGCGGTTGTTCCGAATCCACGAGGATGTCACGGGCGTGGTTGTCCGCCGCCGGTTGATCGAGCTCGCCGCCACCCTAGTCTCGAGCGACGCCCCCGGCGCATTCAACCAGGCGATCATGGAACTCGGCGCGACGATATGCACGCCGACCCGTCCGGCCTGCGACCGATGTCCTCTCGAGAATCAATGCCTCGCGCGGGCCGCAGGTGAGGAGCGCCAGATCCCGATTACCGCCAATCGGAAAAAGCCCCGAGCCGTGCCCGTCGCGTTCGCCCTCATCGAAGCGAAGGGGCGGGTGCTCCTCGTTCGCCGGGAACCAGGGACGTTGCTCGGTGGCCTCTGGGGCCTTCCCGGAGGGGAGGTCCCGTCGCGACTCTCCGAGCGAACCTCTCTGCCCATGCTCGTGAAGAAGCAGACCGGATCCGTGATTCAGGTCGGGCCGCTATGGTCCCCCGTCGACCGAACGTTCTCCCATCGAAAGTGGTTCGGCTCGATTTATCGGTGTTCTCCGACGCGGCATCCCTCCAGCAGCGAAAGAATCCGCTGGATCCCGATTGCGGAGGCCCTCCAGCTCCCCCTCGTCCCGTTCCATCGGGAGGCCCTCGAGTCCCTTTCCGGTCTCGAGAGCTTCGCCCTCCTTTGAATTATTCGTTTCATAAGATAAATAAAGCCAGTTTGGACGAATCCTTATGGTACCGCGATCGTTCGGCCCTGGGTGCGCCGCTTCTTCGCAGTGGGCCATCGGGCGTCCACCGATCCGGGGTTCCCCCTGGACGACCTCGCGGGAAGCGCGGGTCGGATGGACATCCTGTTGAACGCGGCCAACGCGGCTCTTCTCTTGGCCCACGGCATACGCCGCGATTCTGAGATCGGGCTGTTGCTCCTCGGTCCACCCGCTCCGCCACGGTTCGTCCGCCTCGTCGGTTTTCGTTTGAAATCCTACCAGCCGGACATTCGCTCGAACGCCTCGCTGATCCGGCAGACCCTCGTGGACGCATCCCGAGTCGAGCACGAATTCTCACCGGGCGTGTACGGCTCCATCGCTACATTCCCGGAGGCGCTCGACCGCCTAGGCCCGACTTTCGTCGCCCTGAGGGAAGGCGGCAAGGATATCCGACAGGCTGCTCTGCCCTCCGATGCGACCTTCGTGCTCTCCGATAACCAGGAACTGGCCGCGGATGAGGAAGGAGGTCTGAGGGATCGCGGGGCCCTCGCGGTCGGCGTCGGCCCGGTCGCATTGCACACGGACCACGCCATCGCCATCGTGCATAACGAACTCGACCGGAGGGGCGCATGAACCTGGTCGAGTACGTCCGGAAGAACCTCACCGAGTTCGTCGGCATTCCCTCCACTCCGGACACGGACATGCGCGCCATCCTCCGTGCCGCGACGGCATCGATTGAGGAACTCGGTCTCAAGCCGACCCCGCACGCGGACGTGAAGGCGGTCACGGCGTCGAGCGGCTCGGGCGGCATCCTGTTCAACGGCCATCTCGACACGGTCCCGATTGCGTCCGGTTGGACCCGGGAACTCGGTTCGTGGGACGGCGATTTCCTGTATGGTCGTGGCACCGCGGACATGAAGGCGGGGTGCGTCGCGGGGCTGGCGGCCGCGCGGGCGCTCTTGGATGCCGGAATTCCCGTGTCCCTCCTCTTCACGACGGACGAAGAGACGACGATGCACGGGGCGGTGAAGCTCGCACCGTCCGATCTCGTGAGGCATGCCGCGGCCGTCGTCGTCGCAGAACCCACTCGGTTGCGCGTGGTCGCGAGCGAGAAGGGAGTGCTCTGGTATCGCGCGTCGACGTCCGGCAGGAGCGCCCACGGGAGCCTACCGCATCTCGGAGACAACGCCGTGTATCGGATGATGCGATTCCTCGCTCGGATCGAACCGTACGGTCATCCGCGGGACGTGCTCCATGAAATCACCGTGAGCCTGGGGACGATTCAAGGCGGGACGAAACCGAACCTCGTGGCCGACACCTGCTCCGCGGACCTGGACTGCCGTCACCCACCCGGGACGACGAAGGCGGACGTCGAAGCCCTCCTGCTTGGCGCGGCAAAAGGGTCTGGGGAGAGGGTGTCGTTGGAGCGATTCCACGAGGTCCCACCCGCCGCCGTTTCAGCCGAGGCCGATCACGTGCGAATCCTTCGGGATCTTGCGGGGACCGAAGTCGTCGGCGTGGCGTACGGGACCGAAATGGCCTACTACGCGTCGCACAATCCGCGGTCTATCATCTTCGGACCCGGCGAGACGGAGCGGATTCACGTGCCGGACGAGCGGGTCGCACTGTCCGAAGTCGTGCGGGCGGCGGAGATTCTCACGGCGTTCGGGACGAAGATCAACGCGTCCCAGAACACCGCGACTCGCCCCCACGGGCGCTCGAGGACGTAGGTCGATTCGGCGGGGCCCGAGGTCGATTCCACGGAGGCCGATGCCCATTTGGCCGTCGTAGAGGGCTTCCAAGCGGTCGCCGGATGGATCTCCCAATGGTCGTCGTCCCAGTAGACATACCCACGAAAGTCCAGCGAGATCGTCCCGTTGGATCGATAGTCCGCGATCGTCACGGTATCGCACGACGGAATGCCCGCGCCGCAGAGCCCCTTCGCCTGCCAGTCCTGATCGAACTCGATATGGACCTGGCCATCCATCGTCCCCATCGCCAGGACGTCTCCGACGTTATCGCAAAAGATTTGATGGTTCGGATAGGGCCCGCCGCCGTTCACGTACTTGAAATGGTCCGAGCAATCGTAGAGGGCGATCGAGTAGTTCCGCAGGTAGACCCCGGTCACCTGAACGAAGGTCGGCACGACCTCTCCCTCCGCGTTTGTAATCGTGCACGGAGGCGAGAGCGCCCTCTTGTGCGGGACCCCGCCGGCCTGAGGACCGGTCCAGTAGCGGCTGTCGTTGAGCGATTGGGCCGGGTACGAGGGCCCCAGGATCTCGTCGAGGGTCACATTGACTGGATTGCAGGGATCTTGATGGGGATTCATGATCGCGGTGACCCACTCGAAGATGTTGGCACCGTAGATTGCCAGGACGACCAACACCAAGACGATCGCGACGGCCGCGACCCGCTGGCGGCGGTTGGACGAACCTCGAGGCGCAGGCGTCGCAGGATCGTCCTCGTCGTCCTCGTAGACTCCTTGGAGGCGCGATTCGGACTCTGGCCCGAAGCGGTCCTGTCCCCGGCCCCTATCTCGTTGCGGTCGCATCGAACTGGCCGGCCGGCCGAACTCCGCCAGACGGCTAATAGCTTGCCGGTCCCGCTTCGTCGTCGTGATAGCATCCCGCCAAAGCGAGGTTAAGTCTGAATCACGGCCCGAACGCGTGGGCCGTTCCAATGTTCCAGCCAAATGAGCCAAGAGTTAAATAACCGACTAGTCATATAGCGTTTCGGAGAAAACGAATATGATCGAGAAACTGACCCACGTGCCCATTGTCGTGAGCGACCAGGAGAAAGCCCTCAAGTTCTACACGGAGGTCCTCGGCTTCGAGAAGCGCGCGGATTATCAGAACCCCGGCAGCCCTCGCTGGCTCACGGTCGCGCCGAAGGGGACCGACGTCGAGATGATTCTCTTCGAAGGCAAGTACAAGCTGGATCCGCGCGCGCCTCCAGAGGCGGGGAGCGGCGGGAACCACTGGGTGTTCAAGACGAACGATTGCCGCAAGGACGTTGAGATCCTCAAGGCACGCGGCCTGAAGTTCAAGGACCCCGCACCCGTCGAGGCGAACTACGGCATCGCCGCCTATTTCACAGACCCGGACGGAAACCACCTGACACTGCTCCAGCCGGGCCCCGCACCTGCCCAAACTCGGGGGAAGGCATGATCCCGTGCTCGGGATGAAGAAATACAGCAAGGACTACATCGCGGCGTGTCGTGCGAGGGTCGATGCCGACCTGCGGACGTACCGAAAGCAAGTCGGCAATGCGCCATCCAAGGAGTTCGAGGCTCGCTTCTTCAACGACCAGGTCCTCCTTCTGGACTACATGTTCGTGCACCGGCTCACCGGCATCGAAGGGAAGGACGGTAATCCGTTGAACGAGGTCCGCATCCTGTGCAACTCGCTCCTCCTCAACCAGGGCAGGCTGCAAGTCGACAGGCTGCCAGGGTGGCCGAACTCGGCCAGTACGGGAATGGAGCTCCCACCGGAGAAGTCCGTGCTGAAACTCAAGGTGGGCGAAGAGGTCCGGTTGAACGAAAGCGACTTCGTGCGGCTCGCCAAGGCTTTTTTCGCTCAACTCGAGAAGAAGTTCGGATGAGGACGATCGTGACGAAGAACGTCTTCTTCGCGATATCGGACCCGACACGCCGGGCGGTCCTGGACCTACTTGCGGGCGGAAGCAGGACCGCCGGGGCCATTGTTGCGAGGTTTCCTCGCCTCACGCAGCCGGGGATCTCGAAGCACCTGAGGGTACTCCGTGACACCAAGCTCGTCGATGTCACCGTCCGCGCGCAGGAGCGGGTCTACACGATCAAGCCCCAAGGCCTCGCGGAGCTCTACGAGTGGGTCGCGAAATATCAGGCGATGTGGCCTGACACGCTCGAGGCCCTGGAACGCTACCTCGACGCCAGGGCCGCCGGTGAAAAGGCTCGGAGGAAGAAGCGATGACAAACAAGCTCCGCGAAAGCATCCCAACGGGAGATGCGAGCGGTGGTTTGATAATGCCTCGCTCGGAATCACCGCGCGCAGGGCAAGGAGGCCAGATCCAGATGACGGCAACCCGTCCATCGCGAGGCGGCACGGTCACGTTCGAGGGCGAGTACGCCACGATCACATTCGAGCGAAGCATCCGGCACCCGATCCGCGTCGTGTGGGAAGCCCTCACCGAATCCGAGCACCTCGCCCGCTGGTATATGACGCGAGCCCGCCTCGATGCGCGCGAAGGGGGGAACATCGACTACAGAAGCGGCCCGGCTCAATATCACGTGACGGGGAAGATCCTCGTGTGGCAACCGCCGAGGGTCTTCGAACACGAGTGGAACGTCGAGCCGCGGAGGGAACTCCCGAAGGGGGAGAAGAGCATCGTACGCTGGGAGCTCACCCCCGACGGCGAGGGTACGCTCCTTCGCCTCACGCACAAGCGGCTGACAC
>VBLU01000134.1 GCA_005879065.1 Methanobacteriota archaeon | reverse complement strand
GCGCACGAGGACGGGACGAGACGGGTCCCGCACTTGCGACAGAAGGCGTCGTCCGACCGCAGCGGGGCACCGCACGAGGGACATGCACGATCTGAAACGATCGCGGTCGTGGGGGCACGCTTCGAGGGCGCTGCGGGCATCTCCACCTTCTTGCCCTCCGCCGATCGAGCGGAGAGACGGGCCATCGTGAGCGCGCCATCGTAGTCCTTCGCATCGAACCGACCCTTCGCGGCCTCAAGCAATTCGGTCGCCTGCACGACGTCACGACCGGAAGACCGTGCCTGCTCGATGGCGCTACCCGCGACCTGTATCGAGAACTTCGATTGCGGGAAGTTCGGCGGGACCTCTTTCGTCAGGATCTCCTTCGTCGTGACCTCGTCACTCCCGCCGACGGTGGAGAGCTGCTCCAGCTTGGCGATGTCGCCCTTCGATGCCTGGACCGATTTCAAGGCGAGGAGACGTTCTTTCGCCTTCCCGATGAGATCCTTCGTCACCCGGTAGTTGCCACGCTGATAGGCCGTTTCAGCTTCCTGAATCCACGAGGTCACTTCGTGGCTCCGGACTCCCTGACGTTCCAGGGTCGCCGCAATCGCCTTCGCCGTGACGATTGCGTTGTGGGCTTCATCCGGCAGGTTCGAATCCTGCTTCGCGGCCCGGACGCGCCGATTCTTCATCTTTTTGTGAATGAACTTCATTTCGAAGTACGCCACCACGATGGCGAGCGCGACCCCGGCGATGACCACGGTGATGATGACCGGGTCCGTCAGGGGATCCGCCATCGTGCGCCTCGCATTCCTACCAGTTCCTTAAAAGCGTTTCCCTGTATTTTTCCCGGATGATTCCGTGTCCGACGAAGTGCCTCAGCTTAGGATGTCGGCCAGACGACCTTGCTTCTGTCCGATCCGGATTTCCCGCGCAATCCTTCGCCCGGTCGACATGCCGGGCTCCGTGAGGTCGGAGTACGGCGAACCGGCGATGAACAGGTTCGTCCCCGCGACGATCCGCGTGGAGATCTCGAACACTTTGAACTCGAGCTTGTCGGTCACGATCGTCTCGAGGCAGAATGGCCCGATCATGCCCCCGAACAGTTCCATCGATCGCTCGACGACCTGCTCTCCCATCTCGAACGCCTTCGGCAAAAGGGATTCGCGCAGGACGACCGGCATGTTGCCCGTGACGACGAAGGTCGGAAGGAGTCCCATCTTTCGGAGGGCCTCCTGGGCCCCCAACTTGTACATCTCATCGATGTTCGCTTCGTCTCGCCGGTCCACTCCGAGCATCTCAAGCGACCCTCGAGAGAGTGCATAACCCGACGTGGCCAGAGGCGAGTAGAAGTAATGCATGTAATACCGCGTGCCGACGACGTATTCCTGGATGGCGTACTTCATCCCGGGCTGGATCGACTCTTTGAAGTCCTCGTGATTCTTCGCGATGAACGAGCCGCGGCCGCCCTTGGCCCCGTAGTACTTCACGAACACGGGGCGGTCAATGTCTTGAGGTCGCTCGATCTTCATCGGCATCGGGACGCCGGCGGACGTGAGCCACTCCCTCTGCTTCTCGCGGTCCGATTCCCATTTCAGAACTTCGCGGTTCCCGAAGGTCGGGATTGGGAGCTTCGCGAACACCTCGGAGCCCATGTACTCGACGAAGGAACCGTGCGGCACGGTGACGACCTGCTTCGCGACCAGGTCCTCCGCCTGATCGAGGATGTCCGCATACGAATCGACGATCAGGAAGTCGTCCGGTTTCGCCAGGGGGAAGGCGTCGTAGAACCGCGGCTGTTTCCCAATCGCAATCCCGAGAGTCCGGAAGCCCTCCTGGCGGGCGCCATGAAAGATCTGGAGGGAGGAATGGGAACAGACCGTCGCGATCACGATGTCCCCGTAGTCCGAGAGGATTGACGCGATGGCCTTCCGCGTTACCATTACGGTACGAATCGCTTCGACGGTTAAAGCTTTTCACCGCGAAGCATGCCGTCGACAACGCGCACCGCCCGAACCGTCTCGCGGACATCATGGACCCGAACGACGTGGGCCCCTTTCGTCACTGCGAAGGCCGCCGCGGCGATGCTCCCTGAGAGCCGATCTCCTGTCGCGCCGCCACCAAGCCGCTCAAGGAACGATTTCCTCGACACGCCGACGACGACCGGGTGGCCGAGGGCTATGATCTGGTCTAAGTGGCGCAGGAGGGACAGATTGTGATCCGGCGTCTTACCGAAGCCGACGCCCGGGTCCACCGCGATCGCCTCGGAGGCCACGCCCACGCCCTCCAGAATCCGGATCCGTTCGGTCAGGAAGGATCGGACCTCTCCCACCACGTCGGCGTAGGCCGGATGTTCTTGCATCGTCTTGGGATTTCCAAGCATGTGCATCGCGACCACACCCGCACGGCTCTTCGCGACGAGACGCACCATCGACGGGTCTCTCATGCCGGAGACGTCGTTCACGATCGACGCGCCCGCCTCGATGGCGTTCGAAGCGACGGCCGGTTTCATCGTGTCGATAGAGAGGGGCACCGGGACCTTTGCCGCGAGGCCCCGGATCACCGGACCGACCCGACGCCACTCTTCCTCGGCCGGCACGGGATCCGAACCGGGCCTCGTCGACTCGCCGCCGATGTCGACCAGGTCTGCCCCCATGTCGACGAGATCGAGGCCGTGGCGGAGGGCGGCCTCCGCGTCGAAGTAGCGACCGCCGTCGGAGAACGAGTCAGGCGTGACGTTGAGAATCCCCATCACCCGCGTGCGATCGAGGACGATCTCTCCCGTTCGATGGCGCCAGATCGTGGCCGGGTTCCCCATTCGGGCGAACAACGGCGGATTCCTATTTCACGGTACGCGGGCGCCCGGCAGGAACTTTATACCTCCGAACGATAAGCGGGCCGACCATGCGGGTCCTGTTCCTCCATGTGGATTACCTCGAGTACGAGGTGAAGGAGAAGGCCCTGAAGTCCGCCCCGGACATCCCTGCATCGAAACGTCGGGAAAGGGTGGAGGAAGCGCTCGTCTCCTTCGTCAGTGCCGAGAAGCGGGACGAAGGGAATCTGGCGAGCGTCGCCAAGGTCGCCGCCGAGAACGTCGCGGACGTGGCGGGCCAGATCCATACGAAGCGTGTCGTCCTCTACCCGTATGCCCACTTGAGCTCGTCCCTCGCCGCACCCGGCCCCGCCCAGGAGCTCATCGCGTCCGTAGAAAAAGAGCTCGTCGCCCGGGGCTTCGAGGTCCATGCGTCGCCCTTCGGATACTACAAGTCCTTCAAGGTCGCGGTGAAGGGTCACCCGCTAAGCGAACTTTCCCGCGAAATCGTCGCCGAATCCGCCGGCGCGGGTAAGGAGGAAGTCTCCGAGGCCGTGAAGGCCGAGGCGAAGCTCGTCTCCCACTGGCACATCCTGGAGCCGACCGGGCACATGCACCACCTCTCGATCAAGGACGGGAAGGTGAACGGATATCCTTTCGAAGGCCACGACCGATTACGGAAGTTCGCGACCTACGAGATGGCTAAGTCGCGCGAAGCGAAGGAGGAACCCGCCCACGTCCGTCTGATGCAGGAACTCGAGCTGGTCGACTACGAGCCCGGGTCCGATCCAGGGAACCTGCGGTACTACCCAAAGGGAAAGTTGATCAAGGGCCTTCTCGAGGAGTTCATCAGCGAGCGGGTGCGGGAATACGGAGCGATGGAGGTCGAATCCCCCGTCATGTACGACTTCGAGCACCCCGCGTTGAAGTCCTACCTGGCCCGCTTCCCTGCGCGCCAGTACATCGTACAGACGCCGAACAAGCGCGCCTTCCTCCGCTTCAGCGCCTGCTTCGGGCAGTTCCTGATCATGAAGGACATGGTCATCTCGTACAAACAGCTGCCCCTGCCGCTCTACGAGCTCACACGCTATTCCTTCCGCGCGGAGCAACGTGGCGAGGTGGCGGGCCTCCGTCGGCTCCGGGCGTTCACGATGCCCGACTGCCACGCCCTCGTCTCGGACATCGAGATGGCGAAGGAGGAGCTCATGGTCCGTTTCGACGTCGCCTGGGGCATCCTCGAGGACTGCGGTCTCTCCATGCCCGACGACTTCGAGGTCGGCATGCGGGTGACCCAGGACTTTTGGAATGCGCACAAGGACTTCGTCGTGGCCTACGCCAAACGGTGGGGCAAACCGATCCTCGTGGAAATGTGGTCCGAGCAGTTCTTCTACTTCGTCCAGAAGTACGAATGGAACTTCGTCGACGGGAACGACAAGGCCGCGGCCCTGACGACGGATCAGATCGACACGGAGAACGCGGAACGCTTCGGGATCACCTTCACGGACGAGGACGGCAAGAAGCGCCACCCGCTGATCCTCCATCTCTCTCCAAGCGGCGCGGTGGAGCGGGTCCTCTACGCCCTCCTCGAGAAAGCGGCCGCGGCAGGGAAGGCGGGAACGCCGCCGATGCTGCCCGTCTGGCTCTCGCCGACACAGGTCCGGATTGTGCCGGTCAGCGAGGACCAACTCGAGTATGCCAAGTCCCTCCTGCCCCGCCTCGAGGGCATCCGCGCCGACCTCGACGACTCGAACGATACCCTCGGAAAGAAGATCCGGAACGCGGAAAAGGAGTGGGTCCCCTACATCGTCGTGATCGGCAAGAAAGAAATCGAGGGCGGCACCCTGAACGTCCGAGTCCGGCAGACGAAGGAGCAGACGGAAATGGCGGTGGACGCCCTCCGCCACCGCATCGCCAACGAGACGAGAGGCCGTCCATCCCGACCCCTCGCGGAACCGGCGTTCCTGTCCGAGCGCCCAATCTTCCGAGGGTGACGTCCGTTCTCGTTTCTCGGATTTGAGAACCGCCCCTCGCGCCTTTATGGACGCCGGCCTCATCGCACGGCCCGATGGCCTTCTTGAAGAGGGACCACGTCGAGTTGCTCCTCGGCCTCGGCCACACCGGCCCGACGGCATCCTTCCGTTGGGACTCGACCGACTTCAATGCCACGGTCCAGGACACGTCGCGTCAGGGTGACGCGGCAATCTCCACACTACAATGGGACTTCGGCGATGGGACTCGTCTCTCCGGGTCGACCCCCGGCTCGCACCGATACACGAACGCGAGTGTCTATCAGGTGAGCCTCATCGTGACGGACGCGAACGGCAAGGAGAGCCGAGCCGTGGCGCAGGTGCAAATCGTCCCGACTCAAACCCGGTCGGGGGAAAGCGTGGGAGACCCCACCGCGGGCCTCAACCTCGGGTTCGATCTGAGCGGCATCCTCCAACCCGTCGCGATCACGTTCCTGACCTTCGGCATGTACGTCGTATTGACGATGGTCGGCGGCGCGATCAGCCGAGCGGGCTGGAACATGATCAAGCCGAAGCCCGAGACGATCCGGGTGCGACTGAAGCCGCGGGACCTGACCCGTGCGATCGAGGAAGACTCCGCCCCTATGGTCCGGCTGCCACCGCCACCTGCGTGACGATCAGCGTCGTCGATTCGTCCGAGGGAACTCGTTCGGAATCGATGATCGGGACTCGGGATCCGAGACCACGTCCGCGATCGAGACGGACTCGCGTACCGCATCGACCATGGGCGAGCGCACGCCCGTCATGATGGCCAGGACGCGAAGGATCCCGTTGTACTTCTTGTCCACCCGAACCCCAAAGATCACGTTCGCATCCGGACGCATCGCGGCCGTCAGGCCCTCCACAACCTCGTGCGCCGTCCGAAGTCGCAGTCCCGGGCCCGCGCTGATATGGATCAGGGCGCCGTTCGCGCCGCGGTAATCGACCTCGAGGAGCGGGTTGTTGAGAGTTTCGGAGACGAGGCGCTGCGGGTCGTTCTCCGCGTTCTCGCCGTAAAAGACGGTCGACGTGCCGCCCGACTGGAGGATCGTGCGCACGTCGCTGAAGTCCAGGTTGATCAGGGACGGAACCGTGATGGATTCTGTGATCCCCTTGATCACTTCCCCGATCAGATGGTCCATCACGGCGAACGCCTGTTCGACCGGGAGATTCGGGACGAGGTCCAGCAGACGGTTGTTGTCCAGGAGGATCAACGAGTCCGTCCGGTCCCGGAGACGTTGGATCCCTGCACGAGCGTTCGTCATCCGTCCGCGTTCGGCCCGGAACGGGGTCGTCGCCAGGCTGATCACGACACTTCCCGCGGCCTGGGCGAGTTCCGCGACATGGGGTGCGACGCCGGTCCCTGTACCGCCGCCCAGCCCGACCGTGATGAAGGTGATGTCCGCATCGCCAATCTGGTTCCGGAGTTCTTGCTCCGAGATCTCGGCGCACCGCTCGCCGATCTCCGGCCGTCCACCGGCTCCCATGCCGCGCGTCACGCCCCCGCCAATCAGGAGCTTGCGGTCCGCCTGAATGGAATCGAGATGCACTGCGTCCGTGTTCACGACGACTGTCCGGGCCCCGTGGATGCCCATGCGATGGAGGCGGTCGACAGAATTCCCGCCGGCTCCGCCGCACCCGACCACGACGACCTTCGGCCTCGCAAGGGCGAACGAATCGAGGAACGACTGGTTCCCGGTGCGCTGTACGGTCTCGAGGCCCATCCCTGATCCATCCCAGGCGGTCCCGGTGGGAACCGCTCTGCTCGCGCGACCGAGGGTCGCGCGTCCCTGCCACGGTCCTATTTGTCGACCCCTTCCATGGCCTTGTGGAGCCGGCGTCGGACGTACTCGCGGACCGCATTTCGGACCGCGTCCTCGACGGAAACGGAGTCGCCCGACTTCACGAGCTGCTGAAGGTCCACCACGTTCCCCTTCGGCAGTTCGATCATGAGCTTGCGGATGTAATCCGGCGAGAACTGGATGTCGATGAAACGATCGATCGCCGCGCGGATCGCGTCGGAGATCGTCGAGTACGTTCCGCCCTTCACGAGCTGGTGGAGGGCCTTCACTTTGTCCGGCGGCAACCGGATCGTGACCCGCTCCGATTCGGATGACATAGACGCCCCGCGTCCCCTCGATTTCTGTCTGACGTTCGTATGACAACCGCGTTATTTAAACATATGTCCAACCGAGATTTTCCAGGAGGGATGCCCCTCAGGTCGGAAACAGTGCCGCCGGGCAACGGGACGAAACACGACGCCTACAGCGCCCGCATCCGGTTGTTCTTCGGGTTGTGCTCGACCTCGGCCAGATGCAAGGCCTCCAGGACCGGCGGAACGTACATGCCGAACCGACCGCGCAGTCCTTTCTTCAGACCGTACCACCCGCCGACCGGGTTTTTCGCGGACCGTCCCCAGGCTTCGACCGTGCCGTCCACTGCCGGCTTCTGCTCGTCTGCGGTCCCCAGGAGCATCCAGTCGCCGTTGGACTTGAGCATCTGATGCAGGTCGTTGATGCACCGGAGGTGGTAGCGCAGCTCCGTGCTCCCCGACTTCACGACGAGCGCGGGCGGTTCTAGGGTCTCGTCACGGAACGCCTGAAACTCCGACGTCCCGCTCGGCGTCTTCAAGTGCCACGGATGCTCGCGCGTGCCTGCGTCGCCCGACTTCCCCTTCGTTGCCATGTGTAATCCCTCGACCGGTGAGACTGAGCGAAGACTGTCGCGGCTCTATTTCAACGGTTCGCCGCCTTCAGGTGGCGGGTTCCATGGGGAAAAGTCAGCTTTTCGGGAGAAGCTTCGCGAGCCCGCGAGTCTCCGAAAAGTGGGCCCCGTGGGCGCGCATCTCCTTGATCGCATTCTCCGAGTCCCCCCGCTTCACCTCGACGCCCCGAATCGCATCGCGCAGGACGCGGATCGTTAGGCCCCGACGAACCCCGTCGAGCGCCGTCGCCCGAACGCAATAATCCGTTGCGAGTCCGCAAATGAACAGCTCGTCCACGCCGAGCTCGTGCAAAGCGGACTCCAGGTCCCGCCCCTGAACCGTGAAGGCCTGGAACGCGGAGTAGGAGTCCACCTCCTGGTCCATGCCCTTCGACAGGACCATCGCCCCTTTCGGGATTTCCAGGTCGGGATGGAATCGGGCTCCCTTTGTCCCCTGGACGCAGTGCACCGGCCATGCTCCCCCGAATTCCTTGAAGTGCTTCGTCTCCCGCGGATGCCAATCCCGTGTGAAGATCACAGGCAACCCGCGACGTCCGAACAGGCCGATCGTGCGGTTCACCCGCGGGATAATTGCATCGCCCTCCGGCACCCCGAGCGCTCCGCCCGGACAGAAGTCATTCTGGATGTCGACGACGAGCAGCGCGGCCCTCTGCCCCACGGTCCCGACCGGCCAAATGTCACGGTCGCTAAAAGCTTGCGCCCGCCTGGATCTTCCGGAAGTCTTCGAGGTAGTCATCCCGGAAAGCCATGTCCCGCGGCAAGCCGTCGAACCACCGCGCCTCAATCACTTCGTGGCCTGGTCGCAGTTCCGTCGATTGTGCGCGGGCGATGAACTGCGCGAAATATCCATGGCGGGCTCGGCTGCCGTCCGTTATCGTCTCATGGACAATCCGGGTCAAGGCGGGGTCGGCGAGCTCGAGGCCCACCTCCTCGCGGGCCTCTCGACGGAGTCCGTCATCGGTCCTCTCTCCTTGTTCGAGCAGACCGCGGGCGTAAACCACATGCTGCCTCCGGATTCCCGGCCCACGCGGACCAGGACGATCGCACCGCGGGTGTCGTGGACTAGGCCGCCGGCCGCCCAGAACGGCGCACGGCTTCGTCCGCGGAACGCGGGATCATCCGACGAAGCGACCCGGGTCCTACGGACGATGGGAACCCGCCCGAACCGGTCGAAGGCATCTCCCATCCGGTCCTTGCATTCTCCGGGACACATCGACGTTTCCTGGAATGAAAGAAGGAGGGAAACCTTATTAAATGGCCCTTCAAGTCTCGGACCGCGCGAACGAGGTGCGTCCATGCCACTCGACGACGTTTCTGACCGATCCAACAAAGTCTACGACACGATGAAATCCGCGGGCATCACCTCGGAGGATAAGATGCGCGATGCCGAGGCGATCACGAAGATGTCGAAGCTCCCGAAGAACTTCGTCCTCACCGCGCTCCAGGAACTCCAAGCGAAGGGCTACGCGAAACGCCGGGCGCGAGAGAAGGCCGCCGGCTACTGGCTCATCAAGTGACTCGCACCCATCATCGACGCGGGCGGACGAGTGCCGCGGCAATCATGATCGGCAGAATGGCCGTCGCGTCCCCCTCGATCGTCACCTGCTTCGCGGTCTCCTTGACTTTGCCCCAGGAGATCCCCTCGCGCAGCCGCGCTCCGCTCAAGCTCCCGTCCCATTCCGGCGCCGTCGTGATGTAGACCGCATGGTCGAGTCCACCGCGAAACTGGTTCCACCAGATCGTGTGGTGCTTCGAAACGCCTCCCCCGATCATCAGAGCGCCGGATTCTTTCGCACCGAACACCAGATCTGAGAGTTCCCCCTCGTCGCGGAACTGGTCGATCGAGAAGTCCTTGTGATCCTGCCAGAAGGACCACAGTTGGTATCCCACGGCCCCGTCGAAGATCGCCGGGACGTACACCGGGATGCGGTTCTTCCAGGCCCACCAGAGCAGTGAGTCGCGACTCTCGGTGCGCCGCCCGAACTCCCATAGCAATTCTTTGGTTGAGAGGGATTTCCGTCCTTCCTTCCAAAGGTCCCGGAGCATCGGCTGGAGCTTCTTCTCCAGGATGATTCCGTAGGATTCGTTCGGAACGAGCACATTCCCGAGCCTGTTCACGCCGAGGCGATGGAGTGCCACATCATCCATGTCGAAGTCGCCATGGTAATACGGTTTCCAAACCCGGGCCAGGTCGTGA
>VBLU01000207.1 GCA_005879065.1 Methanobacteriota archaeon | reverse complement strand
CGAACCGGTCGCGTGGCGCCAGGCGACCGACCCGTTTCCCTCCCAAAGGGCCACCACCTCTCCCGGCCCTCCCGTCTCATTGAACGTTCCGACGAACACCCGGTCGTATGCGACCTTGGGTGACGAGGTGATGCCGCTGAACGACGTCCTCGCGAGCAACCGGGTTTCCCACGACAATGTACCGTCGGTCTCATTCAGTCGAACGACGGTGCCGCTCGACGTTCCGACATACACGGAGTTGTTGAAGACCGCGGGGGAGGAGAATCCCTTCGCCCTCGATGTGTTCCAAAGCACGTGGCCGTTCCCCGCGTCGAGCGCCAAGGTCCAGCCCATCGTGGTCACGAAGACTTTCCCAGAGGCCACGGCCGGTGTCGAGGCGATCTCCCGTTTCCCGGCATCCCGGTCCCACAGCACGCGGACCCGATCCGGGGCGGCGGAGCCCGCGACCCCGGAATTGGACCAATCGCCGCGAAATTCCACCGAAGGCCAAGGTTCGTCGGGCGTCGGCACGGGCGTCCGGCTGGCGTAGGGCGGAGCCGACGCGAACGCGGCGTTGTACAGGGCGATCGAATCGCCGTCCCGGACCACGAGGGCGGAAATCCCTTTCGAGGTGAACTCCCAGCGATGCCAAGTCCCATTCCATTCGAGGAGACCCACGAATCCTGCGGGCGGATGACGTCCGCCGACATCGAAGATCGCGACCCCGCAACATGAGGACCATGCGGCGTCCAGCGCAATGCCGTTCGAGGACGCCGCGCGTTGCACCACGTGCCAGGTCGCGTTCGTCGCCAAAGGATCGCCGATGGGCTCGATCGCCCAGACGTAGCTTCCGTCGCCGAAATCGAAGAGGATTCGAACGGACGGAGCGGGAACCGCCGAAGCCGGCCTCCACGGGAGGACGCCAGCGAGAAGGACGGCGACGACGACAACGGACGCGAGGGCTGTGGTTCTCAATCGCACCTGAGTCTCCTCCTCAAGTCTATTTGAGAATTATCCGATGAACTTGAGTATATAAGAATATTGGCGCGCGCTTTTGCCTCCCTCCTTCCATTCGCCACCATGGAGTTGCTGCGAAACCTCCGGATGAGTACCCGCCTCCTCTTTCTCTACGAAGTCACGACGAGCCGCCACACCCGACTTCGCACCATTGGGGAACGTCTCGGGATGACGATCCAGGGGACCTCCGAGTACGCCCACGGACTCGAGGAGGACGGGCTCCTCTCGTTCGTCAACAGCGAGTATCGAGCGACCAAGAAAGGAATCGAATTCCTCCATGGGCATCCTAGTGGCCCAGGAGGGCCGCTCGTCCCCTTCCACCGGAGTGGCGGTTCACGACGCGTCGGGGGGCGACATCGTGGGCGTTCGCGATCTGGAAGGAATCGTCGCGCTTCGACCCGGTCGAATCGTGGTCGGACGCATCCGATCCGCATCCCTCGGTCGGAAAGGGCCCCGGGGGACGGCGTCCAAGCGGCTCCTACGATCGACGCAAGATTTCGCCGTGGCGGCCCTCGACGTCGAGGGCCTCGTGTCCGCCCGGGAACTCGGGCTCAAGCCACGGATCGAGTTCGGTGTCCTCCCTGCGACCGTGGAGGCCGCGGAACGAGGGGTGAACGTCCTTCTCCTGATCCCGGAAACGCGGGTGGCGGAGGCCGTCCAGGCGATTGAGACCGCGAACGCCCGGCTCGAGGACAAGATTCCGTACGAGACCGTGGCATTGGGCTGATCACTCGAGGATGGAGACGGCATCGAGGCGGCCATCGCCATCCCGATCTTGGCCGGCGACGACCCGATAGAAGTCTTCACCGGGCGCGAACCCATCGAGGACCTCGTCCGCAAATCGGGTGAGGCCGAGGATCGCGGCCATCGTGCCGGCGGCGTGCAGCCCGCTCAGGAGGACGATGACCCGCGACGGGGCCCACGGATTCTTCACCTTCGCGACCAGGCCGACTTGCTCGTCCGCATACGGCCGATGGGTGCGGGAGGACTCCATGCGCCAGACCTGTTTCCAGTCGAAGTTCACCGCGAGGTGCGGGTTCAGATCCATCGTGATGATGTTCGCGACCGGCCCACCGACGAGGATCATGTCCTCCTTTCCCGGGCCCAGGGCCTTCACCTCCGTGTCGAGTCGGACCACGAGCCCGTTCGGGGGGGCGAAGAGCCGACCGAGGAAGAACCCGAGCTCCACGGCGTAGGGAGAATCCCGGGCGGTCGTGTTGAACGGTCCATGGGTGTACGGGGAACCGACCACGATGGAGCCTTCGAAGCGGCCGTCGCGGGCGAACTCCTCCAGAAAGGAGCCCACGACCCCGACGTGCGGCAGCATCGGAGAGGAGACCGGACTGCCGCGGCCCTTCAGCACGATGGCAAAGGCCTCCGCGGTCGGCGCGAGGATCCGGGCGGACGCGCCTCGCTTGGCCTCCTCGCGGACGACCTCTAGGAACCCCGCGGCCTCCAGGCGCCGCACATGGTAGTACACCTTTTGTTCGTGGACCTTCAGTCGCACCGCGAGGGCATTGGGATAGTCCGGGGCCTTCGCCAGTTCTTGCAGGATCCTCCAGGCGAGGGGCGACGAGATCGCGGCCACCCGCTCGGCGCGGTCGAGCAGCTCGACTTCCCGCCCGACCGTTCCCTGAGCGGTCTCTTCAATCAGCCA
>VBLU01000133.1 GCA_005879065.1 Methanobacteriota archaeon | reverse complement strand
TGGAGCGAGGCCACGCTCGGCCTGCTCCGTGGAAAACGGATCGAGGTGATCAAGAACCTCCAATCGCAGGTCCCTTCGAAGCATCGGATGGGCGGTCAGAGCGCGCGCCGATTCGAGCGGGGCCATGACATCGCGGTCCACGAATGGTACAAGAAGATCGGAGATTTGATGACGGAAGCGTACTTGAACCGGCCGGACCTGAAGGGGATCATCGTCGGAGGTCCCGGCTACTCGAAGGAGGAGTTCGCGACGGGGGACTACCTCCACCACGAGTTGAAGAAAAAGGTCCTCCCGACGTTCCTCGACACCGGCTACACGGACGAATATGGATTGCGGGAGCTCGTCGAGAAGTCCCGCGAGATCCTGAGCGGCCTCGACCTGATGCGGGAGAAGTCCCTCGTCCAACGCCTCATGGAGGAGATCCGGAAGTCCGACGGTGGCCTCGCCGCCTATGGAGAGGAACAAGTGAGGAACGCGCTGCGGCTCGGCGCGGTCGACACCCTTCTGATCTCCGAAGGCCTTCGGAAGGTCCGTCTCAAGTTGCGGTGCGCGAACGGCGATTGGGAAGGTGAGAAGACCGTCGATGACGCGGGCGAACTGCCGATGTGTCCGACCGACGGCGGGCCTCTCACTGTCCTTGAGAACCGTGAACTCATCGAAGACCTCACGGGCATCGCGGGGCAGATGGGCACGAACGTGGAGCTTATCTCGAAAGACTCGGAGGAGGGCCAACTCCTCCTGCGGGCGTTCGGTGGCATCGCCGCGATCCTGAGGTTCCGGGTGTCGTGATGGGCCACGATCCGTGGTCCGAGCTCCGGGACCGGGCGGAGCAGGAGCTGCGCACGATCGAGTTCGAGCTTCATCTCACCACGCCCGGCACGGTGTCGGATGCGCCGGAGGACCGCGGACTCTTCTCCCTCGCGACACACGCCTGGGCGAAGGAACTGAAGCAATCCCCCGCCGAGATCGCGTCCCGCGTCGCCCGGCACAAGGTCGGACCTCCGTTTGTCGCACTCCGCCCGGAAGGACCGTACGCGAACTTCATCATGGAGCCCGGTGCGTTCGCGGAACTCGTCCTCACATCGGTCGGCTCCCTGGGCGAACGGTACGGCCAATCGCCTCCTCGGAAAGAACGGATCCTCCTGGAGCACACGAGTGCGAATCCGACAGGACCCCTCCACGTCGGCCGCGCACGAAATCCCTTCCTGGGGGACGCCCTCGTCCGCTCGTTGCGATTCGTCGGCTTCCCGGTCACAAGCGAGTACCTGGTCAACGACATCGGCCGCCAGATGGTCCTTCTGTACTGGGCGGTGACGCATCTTCCGGGGAAGACCAAGGATCCGGAGGAGCGCCTCGAGTACCGCTACGTGAAGCTGTACCAGGAGGCGAGCGAGAGGCTCGAAAAGGACGAGCCCCTGAAGCGGGAGATCGAGCAGCTCACCCAACGGTTCGAGGGCGGGGACGTCCGGCTGACGAAGGACATCCGCAAGGTCGGCGAGGCGATCCTGGAGAGCATCCTCGACAGCCTGCGCCGCGTGAACGTGACGTTCGATTCCTTCTTCTGGGAGAGCGACGCGATCCTCGACGGGAGCGTGCAGCGGGTCATCGAGCGACTCATGCCCCTGAGCAAGGAGGAGGACGGGGCCCACTACATCGACCTCAGCTCGTTCGGCCTCGAAGGCGATGCCGCGAAGTACGTGTTCGTCCGCAAAGATGGCACGTCCCTGTACACGACGCGGGACATCGCGTACCACCTGAACAAGATGGCCCGGTGCGATCTCGCCATCAACATCCTCGGCGAGGATCATAAGCTCACGTTCCAGCGGCTCAAGTCCGCGTTCAGCCTGATGGGGATCGATTGGGCTCCCGAGACGATCTTCTACGCGTTCGTGAACTTGCCGGAAGGGCGCATGTCGACGCGGAAAGGGCGGGTCGTGCACCTCGACGATCTGATTGACGAAGCCCTCGACCGCGCCTACGTGGAGGTCTCGAAGCGTCGCACGGACCTGTCAGAGGCGAAGAAACGGGAGATCGCAGAGACGATCGGAATCTCAGCCGTTCGGTACAACATCGTCCGGGTCCAGGCGGAGAAGGCCATCACGTTCCGCTGGGAGGAGGCCTTGAACTTCGAGGGGAACTCATCGCCCTTCGTCCAGTACGCCCATGCGAGGGCCTGCAGCATCCTCGCCAAGTCGAACGGAAGCGGCCGGGCGGATCACCGCCTTCTCGTCCATCCCCAGGAGCAACGCCTCCTTCGACGGATCGCGAAGTTCCCATCGGGCCTCCGCGACGCGGCCCTTGGACGGCGGGTCCATTCCGTTGCCGGGGAGGCGTCGGAGTTCGCGGCTCAATTCAACCAGTTCTATCGTGACTGTCCCGTGCTCACGGCGGAACCGGAAAGCCTCCGGGATGCCCGGATCGATCTCGTCTCCGCCGCCCGGATCGTCCTTCAGAATGCGCTCGAATGCCTGGGGCTCAAGGCTCCGAAGGAAATGTAGACCGCAGCGGTTCGGAAGGGAAGTCGAGGAATTCGCCTACAGGCGTTTCTTCTCTTCCTTTACTTCTCTTTCTCTCCGCGGCTTCTTCTCCTCTCCCTCGGCCCTCGCGCCTCGCCGGCCGCGCAGCGGGCGCCATTCACCGGCCTTCACCTTGCGGCGGAAGTACATCGCGAAGACGAACAGGACGATGACCCCGACGACGGCGGCCACGATCGCGTATGGTTGCCACCAAGGCTGCCGCACATTCAACGTTTGGGAGGCCCGGTTCTCCGGCGTGATCCATGTGTACGGTTCCGTCTTGTCGGCGACGTACACCTGGACCGTCTTGTTCCCTTGGCCGTACAGCCGCACGGAGAAGACGAGCTTCACGGTTTCGCCGGAGGCAATCGCGTGGTTCGGTCCCCGCGGGCCGTTCTTGTCGAACCAGTCCGCCCCGCTCGAGACGACGGTCGTCACGCCCCCCGTGATGGAACGGACTTCGGTCGTCACATCCTCGGCGGTCTTCCGGCCCAGTTTGTTCGTGACGTTCACGGTGATCGTCACGAGGTCGCCCTCCGCCGGTTCCGTCCCATATCTTTGACGGTCAACAGGACCGCGTAGCTGTTGTTCCATTCCTGCCACGCGAAGCTCACGTTCACTCCCCACATCGTGTGGTTGGCCACGCCCGTTTCCAGGCCCACGACGGGTCCCGGGATCGTCCAGGTGAAGTTCAGCGCCGCCACCTTGTCGTGGTCGTCCGTCGTCTTCGACGCATTCAGGGCGATCCTCCTCTGCTCGATCGGGCTCGTGATTACGGTCCAGTCCTTGGACGGATCCAGGATGTCGAACGCGGGGACGGGGGCCTTCGTATCGTTCACCTGCGCGTTCAGCGTCGCGTTCGCCCCTTTCCAACCGACGCTGTCCGTGACCGTCAGGTTTACCTTGCACAGGCCAGGCTTTGGGAACGTATAGTTCTGGACACGCCCGTCCGGACCGAGGTCCCGTCGCCGAAATCCCACGCGTATCCGGCATCCAAGATCTTGCCCGGAGTCCCGGGATAGGCGAAGTCCGTCGAGAGGGCGCCGTCGAATCGGACGACGATCCCTTGGTCCACCTTGAGCGTGAGGCCATTCGCGTTGCCGGAACCTGTGCGATTCGTGCGGATCTTGGCGACTGGCAACTGGTCGTCCACATACAGGGTGACGTTGCGGAACGAAACGTTGCCGCCGGTCTCCCGCATGACGAGGCTCACGTTGTACGTCCCGTTCTGGCGGTACCGGTAGACGGGGGAGATCCCATAGCGGGTGTCGACAAGGTTCGCCGTGAAGCGCCAGGTGAAGTTCGCTTCCGTGACGTGATCGTTTGGATCCGTGCTGTCTCCCGCGCTGAACGTGAGATTCGTGTTGTTGGCGACATAGGCCTGATAGTTGGTGAACGTCGCGTTTTGGACGTAGAACTTCCCGGCGGGGGCGATCACCTTCGCCCGCGCGGTGCCGTTCCGGGATTGGGACACGGTCATGCGGATCTGGGGCTTGCCTGAGGTGACGCCCGGATCCACCGTGAACCGGGTGAAGTTCTGCGTGGTCACGGGGGCGTTGGTCGGGACGACGGTCGTCGTGTTGAGTTCGTACTTCTTGGGGAGGACCACGGTGTACGTGTAATTCTGGTAGGCCGACGCATTCGAGTCGGCCACCATCGTCATGTTTACGAAGTACGTTTTCGCACCCGTCGTGAGATAGGGGGGCGCCTGTTTGATCTTGTACGGGGTGGCCGTCGTGGTATTGATCCACACCCCGCCGTTGGGGTTCGTGAGCGTTGGGCTGACCGTTATTCCACAAGGACCGGCGGTCGAGTTGTAGGCGTGTCCGTTCGTCGTGAAGAAGCCGTCCGTCGCCACGTACGCGGGTCCTTTGCTGCAGACCCACGCCTGGAACGCCGTAATTTCCTGCGGGCTCAAAGACCCGTCTCCATTTCCAAGCGTCGAATCGATTTGCAGGCGAAGATCCCGCAGGTTCGCGGGCCCGAGTCCCGGCAACGTGCTGTCTGCGTTCAAGGTGAGGTTCCGCCACGCGGTCAGGTTGCTCCAGTCCGCGGCCCCGTAGGCCACGGTCGTGTCGTATCGCTCCGGCGGCGCTGGTTGAAGGGTCACATCATGCGGGTTCGTTACGCCTGGTATCGTGATGGACTCCTTGGAGGACAAATAGCCGTCCGCGTCGACGATGAGGGTGTACGTCGCCGGGCTGGGTACCCGGGCGGTTTCAAACTGGAAAAAGCTGGCGGTCACAGTCCCGGGAATGACGCGCGAGAGGCTCGTGTTTGCCTGAAGCGGGTTGTAGAGCCAGGCGACGACGCCGGAACCGAGGAACGCCCCGCCGACATTCTGGACGTGCCCGAAGAGCACCAAGGGTACGGGAGAGAGGTTGACCGTGGAGGATGTCGGTCCGCTGACGATGACCGACGATTCCACCGTCGGAAGGAGCGCCGCCGAGGTGCGCAGCTGGAAGGTCGCGTCCCAGAGGGTGAGATTCACGACCCCGGTGGTGCCCGTGGTGCCTTGAGCGACGAGCTGAATCCGGTTCGTCGGGTTCGTCGACTGGAAGGCGGCCACCTTTGCCCCTGGGACCGGGGTGGCTCCGTTCAGGACCGTCACGGCGAGGTTGCTTGTGGGAGTCCCATGCGGGTACATGCACAGGTCGATCCGCTTCGTCACGCTTCCGTCAAACCGCACCGGAGTTCCGCTTTCGGCGCCGTAGTAGGCGGATTGGTTCGCCGTGATCGTATAACTGGCCGGCGGCGGTCCCGCGAAGATGTAGACGCCCCCGCCGTCCGTCGTCGCCGTCGCGGGTGGGGCGATCCCGTTGGCGTCCACGAGGGTCACCGTCGCCCCGGGAACCGGGGTTGCGGGCCCCCCGCACGTGGAGATGAAGCCGGTGACCTGGGCCGCGGCAGCCGCAGTCAGCGGAAGGAGTACCGAGACCCCGAGAAGGATCACGAGGAGGATCGCGAGCGCCTCGATTCCGCGGCGGGCTCGGACAGGCATTCGAGGTTCTCCTCAGTTCACCCAGTCAATCCGACCCATCGTCGAACCGGTTGCGGGAGCCGGAGAATGCGGCGAATTGAGTAACGGTATATAAGTGTAATGGGAGACCGCTCGAACCTCGCGGAATTGAGGAAAGTTCCATAGCGATCCGGGTCATCCGGCGCGCGTTGGCGTCTTCCGCGACCCTGGCCGTCGCGACGGCCGTGTTCCTCGTCACCTACGTGCTCATCTCGCTGCGGAACGTCCGGCGTTTCCCGATCGAGCGACCCGCGGTCGCGATGCTCGGCGGGGCCCTCATGCTCGTCCTCGGCGTCCTGACGCCGGCCGATGCGC
The DNA here is from genome assembly GCA_005879065.1 of Methanobacteriota archaeon. GTDB lineage: Archaea > Thermoplasmatota > Thermoplasmata > RBG-16-68-12 > RBG-16-68-12 > RBG-16-68-12. The sequence goes on along the minus strand of VBLU01000133.1, from coordinate 2,651 downwards.
TCCTCGCGATCAACCTCGATGTGCTCCTGCTCTTGGTCGGCATGATGGTCCTCGTGGCTGGCCTGGATGTCTGCGGATTCTTCGACTTGGTGTCCTCGCGGATCGCCCTTCAAGCGAAGAGTCAGGTTTGGTTCCTCGCGTGGCTGATGATCGCGACGGCCGCTCTCTCCGCGCTCGTCCTGAACGACACGATCGCCTTGCTCGTGACCCCGGTCGTCGTGCGGAGCGCCCGGGCCCTGCGCGTCAATCCGGTTCCTTACCTGGTCGCGGTGGCGATCGCGGCGAACGTCGGGAGCGTCGCGACCGAGGTTGGCAACCCGCAGAACGCGTTCATCGCGATCCGGTCCGGCATTCCATTCCTCACGTTCAGCGCCTACCTGCTTCCTATCACGATCGTGTGTCTCGCCGTCTCGATCGGGCTCGTCTGGTTCGTCTTCCGAAAGGACCTCGCGGCCCCGCTCGTCGCCGTCACGTCGATGCCGGCCGTCCCTCTTCAGCGGAGGGGCCTCGGCTTCACCCTCGGGGTCACGGTCGCGGTGTCCGGCGCGTTCCTGGCCTCCGGCACCCCGGACTGGCTCCCCCTCATCGCCCTCGCGGGCGGTTCCTTCGTCCTGTTCTTCCTTCCGTTCCTGACGAACTCGACGGCACGCGCCCTGATCGCTAAGGTGGACTGGAGCATCATCCTCTTCTTCATCGGCCTCTTCGTCGTGCTCGGAGGGGTTCGGGCGTCCGGGCTCTCCGCGGCGATCCAGGGGGGATTCACGACCGCCTTGGGCGGGCGTTCGGGTGGGCTCGTCTGGCTCGTCGGGCTGTCGTCCCTCCTGTCGAACCTCATGAGCAACGTGCCTGCCGTGCTCCTTCTTGCCGAGGTCGTCCCGCAAGGATCCATGCAGCTCTGGCTGGCCCTGGCCGCGAGTTCGACCCTCGCGGGAAACGCCACGATCCTGGGAGCCGCGTGCAACGTGATCGTAGTGCAGGCCGCGTTCCGCGACGGCGTCACGGTGACGATGAAGGATTTCATGAAGGCGGGTTTGCCCGTCACCGCCGCGACGCTGTTCCTCTCGACGCTGTTGATCGCCCTCCTCGTGCCAGCGTGAGAACAAGACTTATGCCGCTCCGGACGTCTGACTTGGCCCCATGGGACGGGGCGTCGATTTCCCGGCTGAGCGGGTGCGCATGGTGGACCGGCTCGTCCGCTCGGGTTACCTCAAGGATGCGGCGGTCCGGGCCGCCTTCCTCGCGGTCCCCCGCGAGGCATTCGTCCGTCCGGAGGACCGAAGCGCGGCCTACCAGGACGTCCCGCTGCCGATCGGATCCGGCCAGACGATCTCTGCGCCCTCGATGATCGCGATCATGCTCGAGGAGGCCCGCCTCAAGCCGGGGGAGCGCGTGCTCGAGATCGGGACGGGCTCCGGGTATCATGCAGCCCTCCTCGCATTCCTCGTCGGCCCGAGGAACGTCGTCACGATGGAACGGAACCGGTCGCTCGCGGAGTGGGGACGATCGAACCTGGCCGCCGTCGGCTTCGCGGACGTGACGGTGGTCGTCGGCGATGGGAGCCTCGGCCATCCGGATCGGGCCCCATACGACTGCATCATCGCCACCGCGGGAGCGCCGCGGATCCCGGGTGCATGGTCGGACCCACTTACTCCCCCCGGCCGGATTGTGGCGCCAATTGGTTCATCTCCTCCCGGCCAGGTCCTCGTCGTGGCCACGCGGCGGTCGGACGGCACGCTCGAGATCCGCGAGGGCACACCGTGTGCCTTCGTCCCGCTCGTCGGGGCGCAGGCCTGGCCGGCCTAGCTCACCCGCCGGTCGCGGAGTGGCCCCAGGCCTCGTCGGGCAGGCTATTGTACAACGGTTCCGTCGGGCTCGGTTCCTCGGCCGCGAGGATGCGGTCGACGTCCCGCTCGTTCAGCGCCCAGTAGAAGATCCGCCAGTTCCGGCCATCCAGAAGGGGAACCGTCTCCCAGAACGTCTGGAGGAGGCCGGCGTCGTGGAGGCTGTAGAACAATTTCCGGTCCTCCGGCTGGATCGCGTTGTCGATGATCTCGGTCCGGAATCCGAAGTAGCTCATGACCGTGCGGGCCTCGGCCAGGGCCTCGGAACTCGTGCCGCCCAGGCGCTTTTCGATGGCGCGGGCCAGCGTCTTTACGGTGATCATGTCTTTGCATCCCGCTCCAGGGGTAATTTGGGCCCCCGTCGCTTTTATAGGTTTGCCGGATTGTGGCCGGAAAGCTCGTCCGCCGAGCCCCCGTTCTTTGGGTCGGACTCCCGCGGACCCACATTTATTTTATCGAGACTGAATATTGCGAAACACCTTTTAAGCCGTCCCGCGGGCCTCGGCCACTCGAGCGGTTCCATGCGACGGAAGTCCGGGAAAGCGATCGTTGATTTGGACAAGGAGCCCCCGGTCGTCCATTTCAACGTCGGGTCCGGCTACGTGAGCTATCTCGAGAAGGACGCGCCCGAACAAGTTCCGCGCGTGAAGAGCGTCGTGATCTCGAGAGACGCAATCTAGGCGGATGTCCGTGCACGAATCATTCTCGAGTCGACGTTAGTTTCTCGGACATGACGACGCCACTCTACCGTCGATTCTCCCGGGACGGAGTGGACCGAGTGGGATTTGAACCCACGGCTTCCGCCTTGCG
>VBLU01000132.1 GCA_005879065.1 Methanobacteriota archaeon | reverse complement strand
CCGAGCCGTTGGAGCCCGCCGAACATGTCGAGCCAGAAGTTCTTGTCTCCGGCGTGACGGAACGGCAAGATTCGCGACCCGACGATTAGGATCCGCAGGTACTTCCACCGCCGAATGATAGGTACCCTGACGCCTTATTTGAAATTCGCTTCAGTCCGCGTACGACCTCGGATGGGAGGCGAGCGACCCGAGGACGCAGGAAGAGACGATACCCTTTTGCCCGCGTTCCAATCTCTTGGCCCGCCTGAGCCGGTCCCTCCCAAGGACCGATGTGCAGGGCTGAGCCATGGAAACCCTTCGGATCGCGATCCTCACCGAGACCCTCCCTCCCGACTCCCTGAAGCTGCAGCCGTGGAGGTACCTGGGCGAACTCGCTCGGGCGCTGCAGGACACCGGCCATGAGGCCTCGGCGCTGACGACCGAGGCGGGCGTCCCGACGTGGAACGGGGTCCGCGTCGACCGGCATCCCGACGCCATCGACTTCCGGTCGGCCCGCCGGCTCCATCGCCTCGTGGAGACGCGCGGTTACGACGCGGGAATCGTCCGTTTGACGGCAGGCCTGTTCTTCTCCCTGCACCGGGAGCCGGGCACACCCCCGTCCAAGGGCCGGCTGATTGGAATCTTCCTCCGGCCCCTCCACAACGGATGGGACCTGGCCCGGCGATTCTTGGACCCCACCCTCGTCCCCGAGATCCGCCTCGACCTGCACCATGCGGGCTTGTACGCCTCCCGCCGCCTCGGCACGTGGGCCGATCCACCCCCTTATGTGAATGACTACGCCTTCCTCTGGGAGAGCGACCGAGCGACAGGGATTTCCGCCGGGCTCCCGGCGGGATCGTGCCACGTCGTGCGCCATCCGTTCGACCCCTTTTTCCTCGATCGCAGGGGCGCGGGCCTCGGATCCCGACTGTCCGGGGCCTTCGGACCCGTTCCTCGGCGCGTCATCTTCTCGGGGCCTCCCGAGGCCACTCGGGGGAGCCGCGACGTGGTCCAGCTTCCGAGCGTCCTTCCCCGGGACCCTCCGACGCAGGTCGTCCTGCTCCTGCGTGACGGGCGATTTCCCGCCCCGGTCGTCAAGCGGAAGCGGATCGGCGTCCACGAGGTCCTCGCCGTCCACGGCCTGATCACGCGGGAGGAGTTGCGGGCGATTTACCGCACATCCCACGTCGCTGTGTTCCCGTACCGTTTCGTGCGGACGGGGCTTCCCCTCGTCGTCCTCGAAGCGGTCGCGGCGGGTCTGCCCGTCGTCACGACGCGCATTCACCCAATCCGAGAACTCGAAGGGCGGACGGGCCTCGTCTTCGCGAGGCCCCGGGATCCTCCGGACATCGCGCGGGCGATCGAATCCGCGTTCGACGACGCCCAACGGGCCGCGGTCGTGCGGAAAAACGACGAGTGGATCCGAACGACGCCGGACTGGTCCACCGTCGCAAAGAACTTCGTGTCCTTCGTCCGGCGATAGACTTTCCTCCGGTCGCGGGCGAGGGTTTTTGAATGCCGGCCGGTTTCAACGCGAGGCACACGTCGATGGTTCCCTCCGAACGACCTCCCGCGGCCGGTGCGACCTTCCCGTACATCGGCCTCGCGGTGGCCGTCCTCGCACTGTATGCGATCCTCGCGGTCACGATGCCTCTGAATCCCTATCGGGCCGCGGTGGCCCTCGTGGCCTTCTTCGCCATGGGGTACTGCACGCTCGGCCTCGTCGCGGGGGGACGCATCCCGATGTCCGTCGCGGAGATCCTCGCCTTCACCGTCGGACTGACGATCCTCATCACGGCGTTGTCGGCCCTCGCGGTTTCGATCGTCGGCATCCCGATCACGGAATTCGCGGTCGTGATCGTCGGATTGCCGCTCGCGGTCATCGCGTTCCTATTGCGCCGCCCGGCGACGAATCCTTGGATGGCCTTCGTCGATTTCGCCCGGCGCTTGTTCGACTTCTCCGACTACACAAAGGGCGAGAAGGGAGTCGTCGCCGCCCTCTACGTGGCCGTCGTGGGCGCCGTCGTGTTCCTCGTGTCCCTGGCGAACGTCCACTATCCCGACGCACCGTCCGTGGGTCTCGCGCTCACCGGCCCCGACGGGACCGCGAACAGCCTCAATCGGTCGTTCGTCCTCGGTCAGCCTAAGTCCATCACAGTGACCGTGATGGGCAATGACACCGCGAGCTTGTACGAGCTTCGCATCCGGCTCGTCCCGCTCAACGCGACGGGGACGGAGCCATTCCATACGGTCTCAACGACATCGCCCTTGCGGATGGATGCCTTCGGGGAGTTCTCCGAACCTATCGCCCTCGCCGTCGGGGCGTCATGGACGCAATCGTTCACGATCGCCCTCGATACCGCGGGTACGTTCACCTTGCGCTTCGAGCTCTTGAACAAGGCCATGGCCGTCGTCACCGAGGGCCACCTTCCCGTGGTCGTGATGTAGGTCGGCGCGTCACCTCGGCGGGGTCGACATGACTCGGTAGAGGGAGAAGGTCGCGTCCTGGTAGACGAGCGCGAGGTGCGGATCGCGCGCAAATTTTCCGACCTGCGCTGCGGTCAGGTTGGCCGTCAGGGCGGGTTCTTGGAAGAAGTTCGGCCGCAGGGTGAGCATCCATCGATCGACCGCGATGTAGTCCCCCACGGATATTCGCGACCACTCGGTCGCGTTGAGGGCTGTACTCGTGAAGATCCGAGAGCTTCCGAAATCCACCTCCATGTTCGCGAAGCCGGCTAACCCGTCGATCGCGAGCTGATCGCCCCAGAGGCGTTCCCGGCCGATGTGGACATCCGTCCACGTCGAGGCCCGGATCGCGTCCGAACCGAAATTCAGCGGCGAGTCGGTCGTACGGGCGAGGGGAGATTCGAAGTAGGCCCGCGTGGAGGCCGGGGCTAGGTTGCCACCCATCAGGATCGCGGCCGCGATCGCGACGCATGCGGCACGCGGGAGCCAATCCCGCTTTCCCGTGAATCTGGGTATGAGCCGACCCCAGCGACCGGAGGAGGCTCCAGCCCAGCGGATGAGGGTGGCAGCCGCGAAGGGAGCCACGAAGAGGTTCGTGTATTCCCCGATTCGAAGCGTGACGAAGTTGAAGCCCGTGGTGACCAAGGGCAACGTGACGATCGTGACGGTCGTCGCCACGAGGCCATTCGCCACCGCGAACGGATGTTCCCTCGATTTGCGGAACCGGTAGAGGCTGATCAGCGCCAGCACGAGGAGGGCAAAGACCGAGCCGGCGACCCAGGCGATTTCCCCCGTGGTGAAGGTTCGGCCCAGGCCGGCACTCGTACCCGCCGGAGGGAAGTTCTCAGGGGCCACGAGTCGATAGATGACTGTCTCGAGGTTCTGTTCGTGACCGAGGAAGATCGAATACGTGAAGAACGTGATGTAGAGCGCGAGCAAGCCGATGAAATACAGGAACAGGACGCCCAATCGCACGGAACCGATGGCGGGGCGAAATCGCGGGCGGGACATGAACACCGCAAGCGTGGCCAACCAACCCGCGAAGATGTAGGACGACAGGTGGTGGGTCATCACGATTCCGCCCGCCACGAGCATGAAGAGGACCTGGGCGCGCCGCTGCGCGCTCTTGTCCGCGCTCCGGGTCAGCATGACGAGCGAGAGCAAGGAGAGCCCGACGAACACGATGCCCATGCCCTGTTGGACCGGCGTGTTAAACAGGATCGACGCGGTTCCGAGATAGAAGAAGAGACCGAGGATCGCGATTCGGGTGCTGAAGAGGCGTCGGCCGATCGCGAAGATGGTCGCGGGGAGCGCGAGCAGCCGGAGGAGCGGCTCGATCCACAGGTACGCGACGGTCCCGGGAACGCCCGTCGCCAGGATCACGTACCCCATGAAGACGTTTCCCAGGGGGTAGAACGAGTAGGTATGCGCGAACGCGTTTCCGGTACCGGGGGACCAGAAGCCGCTACGGACGATTTCGTCCGTGAACGAGAAGTTGAAAATCGGGTCCGTCCCGTAGATGACGCCATGTGGGGCCGCGATCGCAAACAAGAGAAAGATCACGACGACCGGGGGGAAGAGGAACGGAAACTTCGGGGTCCGCACGAGGGCCACGTAGAACGGAGCGCACATCATCGCGAGGAAGAGCAGAAAGAGGATCCGCGGGATGCCCAGGACTCCGGCCTTGAATTCCAGGAAGGTGGAGATCAGCCCCAGGAGTCCCATGAGGCAGACGGCCAAGGTGACGATGTCGAGGTACGCCGGTCCCCGGACGCGCGCGGCCAAGAGTTCGTCCTATCGCGGCTTCCTTGATTAAGGCTTCGAACCATGGGTCCCCGGGGCCGATAGCAGGGTCAGAACCTACGACGTGGCGAGTCATCGATCCGTTCGTTTCGGGACCGCTTCGTCAAAAATGCATTCGCATCGGCCGCGGAGTCCGTCGGATTGAGGGCGAGCTGAGTGGTGATCCGGTTTTCAGCGTCCCGTGACCAATCGGTACTGAACACCTTGGCGGCGGACCCGGCCCGACTTTTCAAGGACCGCCAGGTGATACGACGCGAGCTGCCGACTGATGCCCAAGACCTTGGCGATCGTCGCGGGCTGTGCCTTCTCCAGGCGGCGCAATGCACCGTGGATCCGCAGGCGGACGTCGCGATATTCCCAGTGACGGGCGTAGAGGCGGTTCACCTCGGCCTCGCCGCCCGTGATGTAATATCGCGCCCGACCGTTCGTGTCTTGTTTGTAGACGAGGCCCTCGCGGGCGAGTGCGTCCAGGTGATAGCGGGCGGTCCCCACCGCGAGGCTCAGGGATCGTGCCACGGACCGGAAATGGTCCCCCGGGAGGCGGGCGAGGTGATCGTAGATCCGCCGGCGGATCGGGTGCTTCAGTCCCACCATCAGGGCCAATGCGATGGCGAGGGTCGATGACTGCAATGGAACTCGGGCGCCGATCCTCGATAGCGTCTGCAAGATCCAATCGAAGACTCCCATCGCTCCGAACAGGGCGTACCCGTTCGGGCCCGTGCTCTCCATGCCCGAGACCCTCGTCCCGGGCTATCATCATCGAGGAGGACGTACATTAACTCGTTGTTTCTCGGTTTCCTCGACGTGCAGGTGCGTCGACTTCGATGCGGCCGCCGCGAGACGTGCGTTGAGTCCGCGCATCGTCTTCCGAACGACAGTTCGGCTCACCTTCTTCGGCGCGATGACGACGAGGAAGGCCCGTGAGTTGACCTTCGTCGCGAGGATCTGATGGGCGTCCGTGTCGACGGAGATCACATCGGGCGTCGGACCGCCGACCGACTCAATGATCGTGTCCACCGACGCGAGCATCGTCGCCGCCATCACGCTCACGACGTCGAGTCGAATGCCTTCCCGCATCCACGAAGCCACGACCAATCCGGTCCTTCGGACGAACAGCGCCGCATCGAGGCCGAGGTCCGGATCGATGCCCGACAGGAACGAGAGAGCCGCCTGTTCCAATGCGTCTGACGACTCTCTCCCCATCCGATTTCTCCTCCACGACCCACAGGAGGATTACACATTCTTTTACCCCCTCAAATAGATAGTCCCTCGTCGACGGAACGCCGGCGACCCGTCCGATTCCGTCCGACACTGCGACGTTTGGACGGCTCCATCGAACGGCTGTCGGACACTTGCACGGGTGATAACGAGCCGTGATGCGTCCCGGTGACGCTCGAATCAGTTTTGATGACATCGGCAAAACGTGTACCAAAAACAAGAAGACCGTTCGCCGAGCTTGATGCGTTTCGGGACAAGCGGCCGTGTTCAATCGGGATCGTGGAGTCGTAGGAACGACGAGGGGTTCGCGTTCCAGGGATGCGGGGACGCGGATGGGTTCGACGTCGAGCGGAGCGGGCGCAAGTGCGCGTTTTTTACCGACCATTGACGCGAGACCGCCCTAGCGCATCCCATGGTGGAGGCAGAAATTCGAATGGACCCAGCAAGGGGAGGGTTGGAACCGTACGGGAGAATGGGGCGCATGCCCCCGGCCCCGAGCCTGCCAATTCCCCGCTACCCGTTCGGCGGTCCGGTCGATCCCTCGCCCGAGGCCCTATGGCAAGAAATCGACAATCTGGTCCCATCGAGCCTGTCCATCCTGTTGCCCGCGTTGAACGAAGAGGATGGCGTGGAGGCGGTCATGAAGCGGATCACGGCCACGCTCCACCGCAAGGGCCTCTCCTATTCCGTCTACCTGCTCGACGGGCAGTCGACGGACCAGACGCGAGCCGTCGCGACGAAGCTCGGCGCGGAGGTGTTCGTCCAGTCAGGTCACGGGAAAGGCTCCGCGTTCCGCGAGTTCGTCCCGAAGATCAAGGAGGACTTCGCGGTCCTCCTGGATAGCGACGGCACCTACCCACCGGAAGCGATCCCGGAACTCGTGGCGGCCTTGAAGGAGGAGAGTCCCGTCGTGCTCGGATCTCGGCTCCGTGGTTCCATCGACGAAGGGGCCATGTCGGGCCTCAACTACGCGGGCAACGTCCTCCTGAGCCGGTTCGCCTCCGTCCTGTTCGCCACCCCGATCTCCGACGTCTGCAGCGGCATGTGGGCCTTCGTGTCCGATCGGCTGAAGTCCCTTAGCCTGACCGCGACCGGCTTCGACCTGGAAGCGGACCTCTTCGCGGAGTGCGCCTTGCGCGGCATCCCGATCCTCGAGATCCCGATCCGCTACGACCGGCGGATCGGAGAACCCAAGCTCCACCTGAAGGAGGGATTCCGGATCGCGCTCGCGCTGCTGAAGAAACGCCTGCGCTCCTCGCTCCCTCGGGCGGTCGAGAGGAGGGCATTATGGGGTCGGTGGTTCGGGCCCGCCCGCGAGTCCGCGTAGGTTTCCCGAGGAAGCCGCGAGCTAGCGGGAGACGCGACGGAACGTTCTTATTCATGGATTCCACAATACCTTCTAGCGCAGGGAGAGTGAGGGAGATGAGCTTTGTACGTCCTCGCTACCTGGCGATCGCTTTCTCGGCTTTCTTCGGGATCGTCGCGTATCTTGCGTGGTCCGTCGCTCATGCATCGAAAGGTCCTTGGTTCGAGCCGGACGTGTCCCGGACCGTCTATCAAACATCGATGGTCGGAGGCGTCTTGGTCCTCATCGGCCTCTTCGTGACCGCTTCCATCGTGCCGTATTTCGCCCGACCGGTCCGGTCGAGGGGAATCTCGCCCGGCCCTCCGCCCCGTGACCTGCCTCGGGGAAATCGATCGGGGTTCGCATTCCCGACGGCACCTCCGCGGGCGACGCGGAACGTCGACCCGGAGTGGGCCCTGGACGGATTGCTCGAGGACTCGGGCGTCGATCCCTCGCGGTACATGGATGCAGATCGGGAACGGGACGCCGCGGCCGTTTCCGCCGCGCTCTCCCGGCTGGTGCCTCGAGAGGATGCCGTCACTCCGGGAAATCTCATGGACCGCCTGTCCGACATCCGCGTTCGCAACTCGGGGCCTCTCGTCTCCGAGGACCGCGAGATGACCCAGGTGCTGGTCCGCCTCGTGAACGAGATCAAACCGCTCCTCGTCGCCTCGAAGCAGGCGGGCCTCAACGTCCCGGAGATTCGGCGCCTCGTCGCGGAAGCGACCGCGGGCCGGGAGGGCGATCTCTCGTATCGGGTGCGACTCGTGGAGCAACTGAAGGACACGCTCGAGGCCGCGTTGTTCGAACGGATCACGGAGGACCTGCAGGGCGTACTCGTGGACATCGAGCGGACGAAGGTCGCGACGCAACAGGTCCACTCCGCGGAGCTGACCGCCGCAGAAGGCGTCGCGTTGTTGGACACAGGAAACTAC
>VBLU01000131.1 GCA_005879065.1 Methanobacteriota archaeon | reverse complement strand
CTGTCTTTGTCGGCGGAGGCGCCTTCGGAGGTCCCGGTCGAGTCGTCGCCCTGAACTCACTTGACGGCTCCGTGAAATGGTCCTTCACGCCAAACGGGCCGGTCCAATCCTCCCTGACGTACGCGGGAGGCCGGGTCGTCTTTGCCACGAACGAGGACCATGGGACGATCTATGCCCTCGACGCGGCGACCGGAGCCCTGGCATGGTCCTTCGAGCCTTCTCCCTCCGACTACATCCTCGGTTCGCCCGTGGTCGCGGACGGCGTCGTGTACGCCCCGAGCGATAACGGCCACGTCTATGCCTTGGGCCAACCCTTGCCCGACCAGAATCCTCTGGGCTCCTTGGGCGTCGTCCTGATCGGAGGGGCGATTGTGGGCGCGGGTGTCGTCGTCGGTGCGGTGTGGATTCTGGTCCGACGGAGGTCTCGGAGTGGCCCTTAGACTGAGCGAGCGCGTGCAGGCCGTCGCCTTCGTCGCGATCGTGATCGTCGCCGTGGTCGGCCTGTATGCGGTCGTCCAAGCGCTCCAGCCCGCGGCCATCGAAGCCCTCGTCATTCGGCATGCGAGGCTCGACGTGCAGGGAGAGGGGTGGTCGATCCGGTATCAGCCGGTGGCCACAACGAACAACACCGCCTTCGGAATCCTCCGGGAGGCGTCGGTGACCCTGGGTTTCTCCCTCACCTACGTTCCATATGAGATCCCCAAAGGCGTGTTCGTGACCGGGATCAACGGATCCATGAACGGAGATGGCGGGCGATATTGGCAGTATTGGGTCGACGGAACATATGGAACCGTGGCGGCCGACCACCAGGGTCTTGGTGACGGCGATGTCGTCCAGTGGACCTTCTCCACTCCGAGCGAAGGAGGCTGAGGATGCCGACGTGGAGCGCGAGGTTGGACGAGGGCCTTGGCGACGCCCGGACCCGGATCCTCGGAGTCTTCCTCATTCTCGTCGCCATCCTCGGGACGTACTTGATGCACGCGTTCGCCAACATCGAGACGGTCTTCGTCGCGAGTCTGTTGGCCGGCTCCCTCCTGGGGCGGTGGTGGACGGTCCTCGTGCCACTGACCGCGATGGCGGTCCTCCAGCCTCTCGAATGGGGGACGACCTACCGCGGCTACGCGGTCGGGGCGATGACGGGCATCACGTTCTTCGTGGTGTCGGGGTACTTGTTCGTCGGATTCCTCGGCCGTCGGATCCGGCCGAAAGTCCTGCTACGCGTGAAGTCCGTCGCCCTCCTCACGACGATCAGCGTGCCGATCACGGTCGGCTACGACCTGTGGACCGCCTTCGGCGAATGGTATTTTCTGACCCGTCCTTTCGGAGTGACGCTCGCGATGATGCTCGAGGCACAAGTCCCCTTCACTCTGTACCACGTCCTGAGCTCCCTCATCTTCGTCCCGTTGTTCGGGAGCGCCTTCCTCTTCCTCCACGCCTACGGTTGGCCGACTCGGACGGCGAACCGGACGACCTCGAAGCCTCTGAGTCGACAGTGAACTAGAGGAGTTCCTCGATCTGCTCCCGCATTCGTCGCAGTTCCTCGCGGCGGCGTTCCAGCTGGCCTTCCTGTTCGCGAATGGACCGGTCCCGAGCATCGAGGGCGGCCTTCCGCGCCTCGAGGTCCCGCGCGAGCACTTGGAGGCGAGCCCGTTCCCGTTCGGTCGCCTTGTCCTTCCCCTTCAGGTCCGCCGCCATCGCGCGAACCTTCCGCGTCTGCTCTTCGATGGCCTCGCGTTCTTTCAAGATCGCACGGGCGACCAGGGCCTCGACGGCCGCCTCCTTCTGCGAGACCCGTTCGCCCTCCACCTCGAGTTGCTTGAGCATGGCCTTCGATTCGGCCCGTTCTCGTTCGAGGGCGTCACCCTGGGCCTTCAATCGTTTCTCGCGTTGCTCCACCGCCTTCGCCCTCGCCTCGAATTCGGCCTTGGCCGTGTCGAACCGATGTTCGCGCTGTTCGAGGTCCTCTCGGGCCCGGGTCACTTTCCCCAGTTCCTTTTGCTGTGCCTCGAGGAGGGCCTGTTGCTCGGCCATGCGATCGTTCACCTCGCGGCCCTTCGTCTCTGCCGTCTTCTCCGCGTACTTGAGGAGGCTCATCGCCTTCGACTTGATGTCGGCGGCGTCCTCTTCTCGCTTCGCGAGCGAGGCCACCTGCGATTCGAGTTCCTTCGCGCGTTTCGCGGCCTCGACCCTCACCCGGTCCAGCTGCGCCTGTTCTCCGGCGAATCGACGGGCTTCCGCCGCGAGGTGTTCCTCGGACCGCTGCATCTCCTTTTCCCCGCGATCCAGTGCGGCCATTTTCTTCTCCAGGCTCTGCGCGGCCTTGCTCGATTCGATCTCCCTTTTCTCCAGTGCCGATTCGATGGCGTTCAGGCCATCCTCCCTCTTCGCCAGTGCGGCCTCTCGGTCTTTGAGCCCGGAGGTGGCCTTCGCCAGGTCGGAGAGTTTCTCCTTGAGCTCCCGCTCCCCGCGGGCAAGCCCGGTCTCGCGGCTCCCAATCGTCTCCTCCTTCGCCGTCGCAGCCTGTTCTCGCGCCGTGATCGCCTCGAGGCGCTCCGCCAGTTTCTTCGAGTCGGCTCCGACCTGCTTCTCGAGGTTCTTCTGGGTCGCTCGGGCCCGTGCGAGCTCCTTCTGAGCGGCCACGATCCGATGGGACTCCGTGGCCTGCTCTCGCGCGGCCGCCTCCTGCTCTTTCTTTTTGGAATCGAGATCCCCCTGCGCGGCTCTAAGTCCATCCTCTTTGCGACCCAAATCCTGTCCGCGCTGCCCCAACCGCGTCTCGAGTTCGTTCAGGGCCGTTTCCTTCTCCGTCAGGGTCTTCGTTCGCGTATCGAGCGCCGACTCCCTTCGACTGGCCTGGTCCTCCGAACGGCGCAATTCCTCTCCCTTCCCCCGCAGGGAGGCCTGGTCCGTCGCGAGTTGTTTCTCCTTGGCCTTCACGACCGCAAGGACCCGTCGCGTCTGTTCGTTTTCGGCTCGCGCATCCGCCTCGCGCTTCTTCATCTCCCGATCCGCGGCGGCTTGCCGCCCTTCCCATTCCTTCTGGGACGCGGCGAGGGCCCGTTGACCCTTCGCCAGGTCGGCCTCCATCGTCGAGAGGGACTTTTCTCGCTCCGAGACGGCCGCTTGGCCAGCTGCGAGCTCGCGACCGGCACCCTCGATCGCCTTCGCTTTCGTGGCCAGCTCGAGGCGTGTCGCGTCGAGATCTTTTCGGGATCCCTCCGATTCCTTTCGGGCCCGATCGAGCGCGGCTTGTCCCTCTCGGATCTCGGCATGGGCCTTCGCCAAAGCGGCCTCTCGTTTCTCGAGGTTCGCTTGCGCCGACGTCAGCGCTTCTTCGCGTCGTTCGACCGTCACGGTCCGAGCGTCCATTTTGGCCAAGGCGGCCTTGTGCGATTCGGTGGCGGATCGGAGCGACTTCTCCCGTTCGTCGAGGTCGCGCGCCTGGCCTTCGAGTCGTGCCTTCGTCTTCGCGGCCTCCGAAATCTCCTTCTGGAACGCCGCTTGATTCGACCGCAACTCTTTGTCCGCGTCGGCCAGGGTCGCGCGGGCTTCCTCGAGCTCCCGCGTTCGAGTTCCGAGCTCCTGCTCCCGCGCCTTTAGGGCTCTCTCCGTCTTTCGGGCACGGTCGACCTGGTTCGCGAGATCGGAATGAGCCGACTCGAGCGTCTTCGCCTCTTGCCGAATCTCCGCCTCCCGTTTTCCAAGGGCGGCGATACGTTCTTCCGCTTCGGCGGCCGACGCCTTTGCCTGTTTGTCCGCGAGGTCCAGTCCCTTGCGTCGTTCCCGGAGTTCCTCGTCGACCTTCTCAAGGGCCGCCTGTCCCTGTCGGACCTTCGCGGCAAGACCCTCGAGCTCCTTCGCTCGGCCCTTCTGGCCGACCGCGACCGCCGTCGCCTGGACTTCCCGATGGAGCAGGGCATCCTCCCTCGATTTGAGACTCGCGGCGGTGACGCCCGATTTGGTCGCCTCGGCATGGAGGTTCGCCTCCCGTCGATCCAACTCCGCACGATGCCGGTCCAACCCCTCCCGGGCCGATTTGACCGCCTCGGTCTCCTGCTTCAATTCCTTCGATTGGGACTCGAGATCCGCACGTTGCTTCTCCAGGGAGTCCGCTTTCTCCTTGAGCTCGCGCTGGCCCTGCAGGGTGCGTGCTTCGAGGGCCTTGGATTTGTCGTCTACGCCCTTTTCGAGACGGACGAGTTCGCGCTCCCGTTCCCGGAATGCCTTCTCCGCGGCCTGCGCCTCCGAGTCGAGCCGGCCGAGTTCCGTCTCCCGACGGGTCAACTCTTGGTCCCTCTGATGGAGCAGCTTCGCCTTGGCGTCCAACTCTGCCGCGGACTGCGCGTGTCGCTGCTCCCGCCCCTCCAGGTCCTTTTTCTCCTTGCGGAGGACCGATTCTCTGGTCGCCAGTTCACTCGCTTTCGCGGATCGGCTTTGAGCGGCCTCCAGGTCCTTCGCGAGGGATTTGGACCGGTCGATTTCTGCGTCCAGCTGCGTCTTGAGGCGTGTCGATTCCGCCTTCGTCTCCAGCTCGCGCCGTTGTCGCGCTTCGTCCGTCGCCTGGGCGGCCGACTCGAGGGCTTGGACTTGTTTGGTCAGTGTCGCCAGCTCCCGTTCACGGGCTTGAATCGCCTTTCGGGCATCATCGAGGTCGCGTGTGTGGGCTTCGTCCTTCGCGGCGGCCAGTTCGGCGAGCTTCTCCTGCGCCTCCGTGAATTTCGTCTCAGCTTTCTCGACGCGCCGTTCCCTTTCCTTGATCGCCTTCAGGTTGCGTTCCGCTTCCAGGACTCGCTCGGCCGCCGTCCGGGAAACCTTCCCCGCCTCGGTCTCACGCGTCCGAACCTGCGCTTCCGTTGTCGCTAGGGCCGTCTCCCGTTGGGCCAGTTCCTTCACGCGCGTTTCGAGGGCCTTCCGTTGCGCGTTCAAGCGCGACTCCGTTTCCGTCAACTCGCCGGCGGCCAAGGCCCGTTTCTTCAGGTCCTCGATTTCCGATTCGAGGCGGGACGCCTGTTCCTTCTCCTGCTCGACCGCGGCGGCGGTCTTGCTGAGGTCCGCCTCTAGGGCCGATTCCCGATCCTCCGTCGCCTTCCGAGTCGATTCGGCCTCGGCCTGCGCGGACTCGAGGGAGCGGTTGGCTTTCGCTAGGTCCTTCCGGGCGACGTCGAGCTCTTTCCCTCGATCCTCGAATCGTTGGACTTGGGCTTCGAGTTGACTTCGTGCTTTTGTCAGCTCGGCGTCCAGCTCGCGCTCCCTTTTCTCCAGAGCGTCCGCGGCGGCCCGTGCCGAGTTCTGATGCGACTCGACTTCCTTCTCGTGTTTCGCGATTTCGCGGTCACGGCTTTGGATCAGCTTGCGAAGCTCTTCGATTTCCTCCGCGTGGGCCTGTTGTTTCGCCTTCGCCTGCTCCTCCAGCTTTTCGCGGTCCGCCTCGACCTTTC
>VBLU01000130.1 GCA_005879065.1 Methanobacteriota archaeon | reverse complement strand
GACCGGCGGACTCGGGAGGATCATCACCCTCGAATTGGCGTCGGACCCCCGCGTCGACGAGATCGTGATCGCGGACAAGCGGGGGGACCGTTCGCGGGCTCTGAAATCCCTCGGCAAGACGGCGACCCTTCAGGCCCTAGAGGCCGACGTGAAGGATCCGTACGCCCTCCGTCGTGTCCTCGCCGATGCGGACGTCGCGGTAAACGCGACGCTGCCGGAGCACAACATCCGGATCATGGAGGCCTGCCTCGAGGTCGGATGCTCGTACGTCGACACGTCCGGGTACAGCCCCAGGATGCCGGGCGAGAAGGGAGGCGTCCTCGATCAACTCGGCCGGAACGAGGCGTGGCGGGAGCGCGGCCTCACCGCGATCGTCTCCATGGGATCGGACCCGGGCCTCTCGAACGTGATGGCCCGCGTCGCGTCGGAGCGATTCGCGACGATCGATCGGGTGCTCGTGCGGAAGGCGGCGACGGGAGAGAAGGAGACGGACGGTTTCCCGCTCTACTCGCGGGAGATCTTCCTGCACGACGCCCTCGCCCCTCCCCTCGTCTGGGACGGCACGGCATTTGTCGAGCGGGAGCCGGTGAGCGGCGAAGAGGACTACGCATTCCCGGCGCCCATCGGGAAGCGGCATGTCCATCTGTTCCGCCACGAAGAGGTTCTGACCTTGCCCGAACACCTGGGAAAACCGGTGGGCTGGGTCGACTACAAGCACGATATCCGGCCGGAGCTCGTGCAAGCGATCCATGCGTTCCATGCCTTGGGCTTGCTGGATCCACACCATACGGTGAAGATCGGCACCACGCACATCCCGTTCCGGGAGGCGTTCCTCGCGGCGATCCCCGAACCGTCGACGCTGATCGGTCCGATGGGGGGCGCCCTCGCGATCGTCGTGGAGATCCACGGCACGAAGACGGACGGATCGAAGGGTGCCGTGCGGGCGTCCCTCACGATGGAGCATCGGGAAGCGAACCGACGACGAGGGACGACCGCGGAACGGTTCCTGACCGCGGCGGCCTCGGCGACGGGCGTCATCATGATCCTGCCCAAGCGGGTTCCCCGGAAAGGGGTCTTGGCCCCGGAGGAACTCCCGCCCGAGCACCTCCTGCCCGAACTGGAGGCCCGCGGGGTGAAGTTCCAGATCGAAGACCTGGCGGCCGAGGTCGGGCCTTCGGAACGTACCTCTACTTAGAGGTACGAAGGGTAGGTCATCCGCCCCTCCGCCGCACATCCGTTAAATAGAGCTCGGACGGTCTCCGCGATTCTGGGAGTGGAGCCATGGCATCGAACCGGACGCTCACCGCGATCCGTGGGGTCCGCGTGGGCCATGCACAGGATCGACGCCGGCGTACTGGCACCACGGTCGTGCTGCTCGATCCGCCCGCGATGGCCTTCGCCGATGCCCGGGGCGGATGGCCGGGGACCTACGACACCGCGGCGTCCGATCTCGGGAAGACGTTCATCGACCGGCATGCCCTCCTCCTGACCGGGGGCGACGTGTACGGGTTCGATGCGGTCGCTGGCATCCGTCGATTCCTCCTCGAGAAGAAGCTGGCGTCGCCGACCGGCGGAGGGAAGATGCCGGGCATCATGGGGACGAACATCTACGACCTGGGCTTCGCGGACGCGCTCGGCCTCGATTACACGAGCCTTGGATACGCGGCGTGCGCGAATGCATCGACGAAGCCGGTGCCCCAAGGCAATGTCGGCGCCGGAATGGGGGCGACCGTCGGACCCTTCTTCGGGATCAAGGGTGGGACCAAGGGCGGCCTTGGGAGCAGTGCCGCGAAGGTGGGGCCGTGGACGGTCGGGGCCGTCGTGGTGACGAACTGCGTCGGCAACGTGTACGATCCGTTCCGAAACCGGACGATCGGAGGGACCCGGGATAAGGTAGGGAAAGGGTTCCTCGAGATGGACGACGTGCTTGGGGACTACGTAAAACGTTCCACGACCCGCTTCGGCACGACGATCGGAACGGTCGGCACGGATGCCCCTCTCGACCACGAGCAGCTCGCACGCCTCGTCGAACTCGCCCATGACGGGATCGCCCTCGCGGTGCGGCCCGCCCACATGTCGACGGATGGAGACACGATCTTGGGCTTCGCGACTCGAAAGGCGGATCGTCGACGACTCGATTATCGCGCCTTCGATGCATTGCATCATGTCGCGGTCCGCGAGGTCGCAAAGTCGGCCGTGAACGCTGTCCTATCGGCGAGATCTCTTGGTGGCGTCCTGGGCTTCGAAGACCTATGACCCGTCGAGAGGGGAGCGATTTCTGAACACCGCGGGTCGATGGGTTATTAGCGTTGGCGTTCCGTGCCCTCGACCGGACCCGTCGCCTAGCACGGATAGGGCTCCGGATTTCTAATCCGGCTCTCGAGGGTTCGAATCCCTCCGGGTCCGTACTCATCCCTTATGAACCGGTTCAATCAGGCCGTATTGAATTACGGGACCGTGGCACCTTTCTCCTCATGCGGGCCCCGCCCGGCTCCTTACCCTTTATAGTCTCACCCCAAAAACCGCAGCTCCGCCAACCACAACAAGGAAGAGGCCAACACCGAGGAGAGTCATCCCGAAGAACATCACAAGCAGGCCGATGTCGTGATAAGGGTTGCGGGCGCAGAGACGGGCGGTGTTTGCAATCGGAGCGACGACGATCAGGAAGACGATGGAACTGCCAGTTTGGAGCGGGGGACTGCATATGCTTTGAGCCAACCCGATGCCGATATCGAAAGCGACCACGACTCCGAGAATGGCGAGCGTAGCTCCAAGAGTGAATGCGACACAACCCACGGTCCGTTTGATAGCCCTCCCCCAACAAGGAGGTACTTCATGCAATTCAAAGGTTTCGCTCGGTTCCGGGCGGGGAGCGTCTCCAGAACCTAGTTGCTAGGAAGGAATGGGGCCGCTCCCCCGCTGTCGGGCTACAGGGGCCATCGAAGGCGATCGCGCACCCATTCCATCGGGAGTTTCTCCTCCTCGGCGGCTCCCGCGATCTGGAGCGCGTTTGAGAGGCTCCAGTCGTGAAGGTCAATTCCCCGTGATTGAGCCCGATTCTAAGGGAATGGTTCGAATCCCTCCGCGTCCGCGATTTCTCCCTCAAGCAGAGGCAGCGACGACCGTTCGCCTTATCAAGCTGCGCCGAGTGGGGGGCCAGGGTTACTGTGGCATCCAGGGAGTTGGCCATGGGCGTGAATCAACTATCCCGGCTCTATGGGGACAAGCCCGCGGTCGACCGCGTGAGCTTCGATGTCGAGAGGTCGGAGGTGTTCGGCTTCCTCGGACCGAACGGAGCCGGAAAGACGACCACGATCAAGATGCTGACAACGCTTCTCCAACCGACATCCGGGGGCGCGAACGTCCTGGGCTTCGACCTCAAGACGGAAGGCCGGAAGATTCGAGAACGGATCGGAGTCGTCCAGCAACAGGACAGTTTCGACCAAGGCCTGAACGTCGAAACGAGCCTGGACATCTACGGGCTCATCTGGAACGTTCCCCGTACGGAACGGAAAACACGAATCGAGGAAGTCATCGCCCGGTTCGGGATGGAGGAGTTCCGGAAGATGCCGACGGTCGACTTGTCGGCAGGTCAGCGACGAAGGGTGCAGGTCGCACGCGAATTCATCCACGACATGGACCTCCTTTTCCTCGATGAGCCCACCGTCGGGTTGGACCCTATCGTCCGCCGCGCGCTCCTGGACTATCTGAAGGAACGAGTCCACAAGGGCTTGACGATCTTCTTCACGACGCACATCCTGGAAGAGGCGGAGTACCTGTGCGACAGGATTGCGGTGATTAACCAGGGCCGAATCGTACAGATCGACACGCCGGAGAACCTCAAGCGCCGGTTCGGAAGCGCCCGGGCGGTCGAGTTCAAACTTCTCCAAGGGAGCTCCGAGGCGCTCGCTTCCGCGTTGAGCTCGTCTGCAGATGTGACTCGTCTGGTGCAGGACTCCGGGACCGGTGCGTATCGCGTGACGACGACCCGACCCGAGTCCGTGATCCCGGAAATCTATCGGCTCGCCGAGCGGCACGCCGTCACCGTCTCCTCGATTTACATCGCTGAAACGACTCTCGAGGACGCGTTCATCCACATGGTCACCGACGACGAGAACGGTCGGGAGACCGAGAGAGGCTTAGGATGAACATCTACCTGAGACTCGTCTATCGCAATCTGCGAGCGAATCTCGACCGGGCATCGCTGTTTTTCGAGTTGATCTTCCCACTCTTCTTCATCTTCGTGCAGGGGTTCGGGTTGAACGGGATCGTACCACCGTTCGAAATCGGGAACGGTCGGGTCATCAGCTACTCGCTGTTCCTCGCCGCCGGTGCCGTGACGCTGACGGTCATCAACGGAGGCACAAATGCGGGGACCCAACTCTGGTTCGACCGGAAGAACGGAATGTTCGAACAAATCCTCATGGGCCCCTTCACGAGGGCGCAATACATCCTGAGCATCATCTTTGCGACGCTCATCATTGGCGTGGCCGGTTCGCTGCTCGTTTTCCTCTTCGCGTTCCCTGTGCTTGGCGCGAGCTTCAATCCTTCCCTTTCGGGGGTCTTGACCATCGCCGCGGCTCTTTTCCTCGGAACCGTGTTCTTCGGCGCGTTCGCGATCGCCCTTTCCGTTGCGTTGAAATCATCGGAGACGTTTCAGATCGTGTCGACGTTCGCCTTCTTCATCTTCCTATTTACCTCGTCGGTCTTCTTCCCTGCCACTTCGGCGCCCTCCGCGATCCAAGTTGCGAGCTTGGCAAACCCGCTCACGTACACGACCGACATCTTCCGCGCGGGCCTATTCGATGCGATGACTCCGACCGTCTCATTGGAACTCGGAATCCTGGCCCTGGAGGCCGTCGTGATGTTCGCGATCGCGGTAATCGTATTTCATCGAATCCGCGTGTGATGCAAATCATTGGCGAATGGCCCCCCTGCCTTACCTCAATCCGCGTAGTGCGGTACCGCGGTCTTATTCGAAACGAGCAAGCGCCTTCTCGAGGCTCTGTTACTCGGCTCCGCGCCCTGGCTGCAGCTTCACGCGTTCCCCTGATGCCGCGGACCTCTCGATGGCCGCGATGACCTCGTGGCGCCGGACGGCGTCAGCGAAGTCCGGAACGGTGTGAGTCCCGTTCTCGATGTCTTCCGCGAATGCGGCGTAGACACGCCCGACGTTGTAGGCGGGCGCTCCTTCTAGGCCGGTGAGGGCGGGCCATTTCTGCGTCAGCGCCGCCGGGACGGCAAGCTTGGCGGGCTCGGTGCGACCGTGCGCGCCCGCGACGGTCAAG
>VBLU01000129.1:5461-11112 GCA_005879065.1 Methanobacteriota archaeon | reverse complement strand
ACGGGACGCCAAGCCCATCCTACGTAGATGAGACAATACCCGCAGGACGACCAGTTGAGATCGTCCCAATCCAGGCGCAGGGCTAACGCGAAGGCCTCTTGGCGGCCGCGGAAGTTATAGTTAAATAACTATAACACTCCGAGAGAGCGCCTCCCGCGACCTCCGGTCGACGTCCCGAGTGCCGAGGATTTCCCGATCCTTGGTCAGACTTTGATGGCCTCGAAGATCAGGTGGAGCGGGATTTCGGCGACGTAAGGCCCTTGAGGACTCGCCTCGACAAATTCCTGGGTGGGCCAAGCTTCCTCAAGCGATCGGATCAGGAGGCCCGCTCCCCGCAGCACGCGGCCGTACCAGGAGAGGGGCCGATGGTATCCCGTCGTGGTTACGATCTGTCCCGGAGCGATTTCCCACGGGATTTCGTCCGCAAAGGGCTCCCGGTACCGCTCGATCTTTCGCCAGACCTTCGTCGCACGGAAAAGGCGTTCGATCATCCACGTGGAACTCGGCCCCTGGTCGAAACAGGGGTGGGAGAGGCTCGCGACAAAACGGCCGCTGGTGTGGAGGACTCGACCTACCTCGCCGATCGCGCGGTCCGCGTCCTCGATGTCCATAAGGGCCATATGACAGGTGACGAGATCGAACGTCCCCGCCCGCAGAAACTCGAGTCGGGCCGCGTCCGCGACACGGTACTCGATCCCGAGCGGCTCTTGGGATTCTCGAGCACGGGCCCGGTCGATGACCGGGGCCGAGGCGTCGACCGCGACGACCTTCGCCCCGCCCTGCGCGAACCTCCGCGAAAGATATCCGTTCCCACATCCCAGGTCGAGAACATGAAGTCCACGGACGTCCCCGACCACCCGCAGGAACGTCGGGTCGATGAGAGTCCGGTGCCAGAAATCTCCCGTGTCGCCCTGTTTGGCGTCGTACCACTCGGCCATCCGCCCCCACGAATCGGCAGGCATAGATCGCTCCATGCTGAGGCAAAGGATAAGCGTGCCGTCCGGATGGCTGCGCATTCTCCCGACCGCCTGGGGCGATGCCGTCCCCAATTCGCTGGAGGCTTCCTGCGGCGTGGTGCGCTGAGATTTATATGGAACCGCCTTCGTAACAGGACCAGGTGTCAACCATGCCGGACAAGCAAGTGGAAAGGGCCAGCGCGAACGCGCCCATCCATGTCACCGATGCCGACTTCGACGAGGTGGTCAAGGAACATGCCTACGTCATCGTCGACTTCTGGGCCGAGTGGTGCGCGCCCTGCCGCGCCATCGCCCCGATGATCGACGAGCTCGCGAAGACCTATGCGGGGCAGGTGACGTTCGTGAAGCTCAACACGGACGAGAACCCGAGGGTCCCGCAACAATTCATGGTCATGGGGATCCCGACGCTGCTTTTCTTCAAGGGCGGCAAGCTCGTCGACCAGGTCGTCGGCGCGATGCCCAAGGGCCCATTCGAAGCGCGTCTCAAAAAGCATCTCGCGTGACGACATCTAGAAATACCGCCGACTTCAATCGCGGGAAATGACTATGGGAAGCCTGATCGAGCTCCTCGCGAACAAGAAGAAGGCCGCCGAGCCGGTGTCCGAGGGCGCGATGCTCTTGCCCGTCCTTCACAAGGAGCACGAGGGGAGCTGCGGCCCGAACTGCAGCTGTTCGAAGAACGAGGAAGGCGGCTGCTGCGGCGGTTGAGTCACTCCGGGGTTCCCGGCGTTTTCAGAAATGAGAATCAGCGGAGATAATCGTCGCGGCCGAATTATATACCATCGAAACTCGTCAATTCCTCGAGTAAGGTGAGGAGGAAGAGACGATGGATCCCCTTGAAGCTTCGCGACTCGTCACGGACGAGTATTCGGCGAAGATCCTCGTTGCCACCTTCAGGAAGGCGAAGTCCGCGATCGACCTGAGCCGCGAGTACGGAATCCCGATCGCTGCCTGCTACCGTCGCATCCACGGTCTCGAGCGCGCGGGCCTGATCCGGTGCACGGAGCGCGCCCTCACGCAGAAGGGCAAGCGCATCTCCCTATACATGTCCCAACTCAAGAACGCCTACATCTTCTTCGAGAACGGCCGGCTTCGCGTGCGGTTCCAGCTCGCGACGGGCATCACGAAGGATTTCGGCGGCGACTGGAAGGCCGTGGACGTCCTTGAGCCGAGCTTGCCCACGCCATACCCATCCCAATAACCCCTCCTCCACAACCCACAGGCAGGACCGAGAACCCCTCGTCCTGCCTCTTTTATTTTGATCTTGAATGGGGCGGGAGCTTCCTTGGACGACCCTGTCGAGGGGCCTTGACAAAGGTTCCAACGGTCCAACGTCGGACGTCCTTCGAACCGTCTCAGCGTTGAGACGGTTGACAATTGTCTCTTATACGTCGCCTCCGGTCGGCGCGGTCACCATGGATCGCGAGCGCATGAAGTACCTGTTCCGCGAGATCCTCGGCGTCGACGTGGACGACGTCGTGAAGAAGGTCGTCGCGACGATCGCGGTGGAGCGCGCGAAGCAGGCGCAGAAGAACACGACGGACTGGAAGCGGTACATGGAAGCGGAAGGCGGGATCGTGATCCTGCCCTCGAACGTCACCCAATTGGGGCGGAAGGATTCGAACCCGTGAGGTGGGCGGGATCGCCGACGCGGCGCGATGCGTGCGCCCCCGTGGGGGCGGGCATTCTTTAAGTTGAACCTCCGAATATGGGGCCTGATGTCGGACTTCCAGGGGAGGGACGTCCTCTCGATCCGCGAGCTCACGAAGTCGGACATTCAGTTGGTCCTGAAGACCGCGAAGAAGATGGTGCCGATCGCGGTCGGCACGCGGCGTTCGCGGTCCCTGGATGGAAAGATTCTCGCCACGTTGTTCTTCGAGCCGTCCACCCGGACCCGCCTTTCGTTCGAGAGTGCGATGGCCCGCCTGGGCGGCCGCGTCCTCGGCTTCAGCGGAACCGAGGGGACTTCCGTCCAGAAGGGCGAGACCCTCGCCGATACGATCCGGATGGTCGAGGCCTATAGCGATGCCATCGTGCTGCGGCATCCGCAGGAGGGAGCCGCGAGGCTCGCGGCGGAATTCACGGATAAGCCGGTCATCAACGCCGGCGACGGCGCAGGGCAACATCCGACGCAGACCCTCCTGGACCTGTACACGATCTGGGACGAGAAGGGAGCGTTCCAAGGACAGAACGTCACCTTGGTCGGCGACCTCAGGTACGGACGGACGGTCCATTCCCTCACCTACGCGCTGGCCGAACTCGGCGCCCACCTCACATTCGTCAGCCCTCCGACCCTCGAGATGCCGCGGGAAATCTTGGAGCATGTGAAGGAACGAGGCCTCACCTTCCGCGTCACGAACCGGCTCGAGGACGTGGTCCGGGAAGCCGACGTGTTGTACGTGACCCGGATCCAGCGGGAGCGGTTCCCGGATCCGCAGGAGTACGAAGCCGTCGCGGGGTCGTACCGAATCGATGAGGCGGTCCTCCGAGACGCGAAGCGCGGACTCATCATCATGCACCCGCTCCCGCGGCTCGCGGAGATCGCCCCGGAGGTGGACCGAACGAAGCACGCGGTCTACTTCAAACAGGCCTCAAACGCCGTCCCCGTCCGGATGGCCCTCCTGGACCTCATCCTGGGGGGCGCGGAATGAAGGAGCTCCGGGTCACGCCGATCAAGAACGGGACCGTGATCGACCACATCCCCGCGGGGTTGGCGCTGAAGGTCCTGAAGATCCTGGGAATCGGTGACTCCGTGACGTCGACGGTCACGGTCACGATGCACGTCCCGAGCCGCGCCATGGGATGGAAGGACATCGTGAAGGTCGAGGATCGGGAGCTCGGCACCCGGGAGATCGACAAGATCGCCTTGATCGCGCCGACCGCCACGGTGAACGTGATTCGCAACTACAACGTCGCGGAGAAGCGCCGCGTCACGCTGCCGGACCGCGCCATCGGGATCCTGCGTTGCGCGAACCCGAACTGCATCTCGAACCTGAAGGAACCGATCGAATCGGAGTTCGTCGTCCGCTCGAAGAACCCGCTTCGCGTCGTGTGCAAATATTGCGATCGCGAACTCGAAGAGATTGTACCGCACATTCTCTGAGTCCTCCAAGCGCTACGGAGTCGTCCATGCCGCCGATTGGATCAGGGACGCGTCGCTCCAAAGAAAGTAGAAAGTGAACGACGTCTCGGAAGGCAAAGCCGAATTGTTTCCCGCGACCAGGAAGCCGTCGCCTGCGCCCACGTATTGATCACGACTGGTCCAGTAGAGCCGGTATCGCATCGCGCCAACGACTACGGTTACGTACGTATTGCCAGTCGTGGGCATGGGGACGGCGGTGCCCGTGTTGACACCGACTTGCAGGTTCACCTCGAAGTTCGTTGGGCCGACGAGTTGTGAGACGCTCTCAATTGGAATCGAGGCATTTCCTGGGCTGGTGGCCAGGTCAACATGAAAGAATGTTACGAGCGGCTTTGTGAGAGTGGGTGTCGTCCAGTTAGACGAGGCCACGATGGTCCCATCGATCAACCAGAGCAAGTAGAATGTGAAGGGGGTGGCTTGAGGAAGAGGCGCGCCGTCGCCAGCGACGATGAAACGATCCCCTGCGTTCAGGGCCGAATAGTTCCCCAAGTCGACAATGTAGACTTGATAACGCTTGTCCGATACCCGAACAAGGGCGTATCCGGGATCGGGTTCGACTGGCTCGGCGACCCCCAGAACCGAACCCACGCGGAGGTTCACTTTGAACCGATTGATGGGAGTCATGGGGGAGACGGATCTCACGTCGACCGTCGCATTGCCGACGACGAATCCGACTTCTCCAAGGGCGACAGCGGGCCCCCCCGACGATGGAACCTTTGAGGTCGGGTGGATGCTATACCCGGAGAATTCGGCGACCAGAATCGCAACCACCACGGCAATGACTAAGACTGCAAGGGAGCTTCGCAGGGCGTGCCTCCTCGGATGGGGAATCGCCGACTGTCGTCGTGGAGTCGGCTGCGCGATCGGCGAAGAGGGTCCGAATTGCACCATATTCAACAGGGCTCGGTCCGACAATAATCCTTACCGAAGCGTTTAAGACGGAATTCTTGGATACACGACCCAGAAGGGATGGTGCGATAGTTGCTCGAAGAGCTATCCGAAATCATCGGGCTTCAGGTCTACACGCAGAACGGCGTGTTCCTGGGAAACGTGAACAACCTGGTCGTGGACGTCGACAACGGCGCGGTGGACGGCATCTTCATTGGGGAGACGAATCCCCTCCTCGTCGAGGGGAGCCGCGCGGTGAGCGTCCCGTATCGGTGGGTCCAGAGCGTCGGGGACATCGTTGTGTTGCGGTACTTCCCGAAGCGGGTCTCCTTGCGAAAGGGCAGCGCCCCGCCCCCGATGCCGGCCGCGGCCAAGTAGGCTGACACCGGTTCGGAAAAAGATTATCCCCTTCGTTTCGCATGGTCGCGTCGATGTCCCAGGCGAAGCCGACGACACGCATGACCCCATCCCCACGATTTGCGGTCGTCGAGCTCAAGGGACTCCACGGACACGAGCGGATTCGGCCCGCGCTCCTGAAGCAGCTGGCGGAACAGATTCGCCGGGACGGGTTTCTGAAACGGCCGATCCTGGTGGCGGATGGGGACTTCGTGATCTTGGACGGCCACCATCGCGCCGAGGCCGTG
>VBLU01000129.1:0-5347 GCA_005879065.1 Methanobacteriota archaeon | reverse complement strand
GTGACTAGGGGCCGGTTTGCGGCGGGCCGGGAAGGGCGGCGGGCCTCTTTCTCCTCCGGTACCACCAGACTAGCGCGATGCCCACCGCGACGGTTCCGATCGCGGCAAGGGCCCATCGGTCCGTCGTGAGGCCGAGGAAGGTCGGAGGTTCGAGCGCCTGATACCGGTAGCTGACGAGGTCCGCGGTCCCGACCGTCGACGTGCCGTTGTGGGCCTCGGTCCGGGCATGGTTCCCCGCGACCGGAGCGAAGAAGGAAACCATGAATGAGCCATCGGCAAAGGTCTCTCGGATTGGATAGGCCTCAAAGTGGCCTGCGGGCGTGTCGATCCCAACGGCGGCCTGGATGTCATACGTTATGTTGGACCAGGCGAGGCCGGCCACGTGCGTCGGGGTTGGGCTCACCCCGTAGTAGACGAGCCGAAAGTCCTCCGAGAAATTCATCCGAGTCGACAGGGAGGCCGTCGCGCCGACCGCGAGCGGGAATTGCCAAGGGTCTCCCTCGAGTCGATACGACGTTGTGTTCTGGACGCTGAGCGCAAAGGGCAATGGGATCGGGTTCGTGTGGAGGGTTCCGTTCGCCTCGAGATCGATGACGGACGACAGGATCTCAAGTCCGTGTGCGTCGAGTATTTCGCGGCCGCTGACGGTCCATTCTCCCGAGGCCCGCGTGGATCCGAACTGGGTCGCGAATGTCCCGGTGGCGCTTCCGCCCCCGCTCACGGACATTACGTAGGCATCGTAGGTCCGTCCTCCCACCTCGGTCGCTCCGTGCGCGGTCACCGTCAACCTGACGTGGCCGTCCAAGGAGAGTCCCGTCGCGAGGCTTGTGTTCGTGCGATAGGTCCAGGTGTCCCCAGGCGCGAGGAGCGGTCCGTTCACGACGGCGGGTCCCGAGGATGCCGCGGTCGGAAGGAGGAAGACGGCCGCGATGACGAGGAATCCGATCGATCGCACGGGCAACGATTTCGGCGCCCGCGATTAAGGTTATTGGTTCACGTGCCAGACTCGACGACGTCCTTCCCTCTCGGGCTCGGACGGATCCGCAACGGTCCTGCGAATTCGCGTCCCAAGGCCGCGGGCCCGAGGAGGCGATCGAGGAAGATCGCAAGGGCCGCCACCTCCGAATGAGGCTGGTTGCCCACCGCGACATTCCAGTCGACCAGGTCGAAGAGTTCCCGCGGGACCTTCTCGGCGCCGACGACGATCAGCAGGTCCTCCCGGGCTATGCGCGGCAGTACCTTCTCGAGGCGCTCGCCGTACATCGTCAGGTGGACCTTGGTCCCTTGCCATTCGTTCAGAATGCGCCGCCAGGCCACGCCCGTCTCGATCCGAAAGGTTCCGCCGAAGCGTCGCACGACTCCGCGGATCGATCGCTCGAGGCCCGGGTCCCGCGTCGACACGAGCACCGCGTCCGCGCCGAACGCGCGGGCCGTGAGGGCGACGTGGGTCGTCACCCGTTTGTCGCGGGCCGGACGGTGGCCCAGTCGCAGGACCGTGATCACGGCTCAATCCTCGAACCGGATGATCCGATGGCCTCGGAAGTCGAGGCGGGGAGACCGTTTCACCAGGGCCTTCAACTTGGTCTGCGTGACCTTCAGGGCGTCCGCGACATCGCCGGAAAACTTCCCCTCCGCGCCCACCATCTCGAAGATCCGGTTCTCGATGACGGAATACGATTCCTCGGACATCATCGCGGCGTGCAGGACATCCGAGATTTCCTGGATCGGCGCCGTGGCGTTGATGTGGAAGGAAGAGTAGAACGCGTGGTAGGCCTTCTCCGGCGAGGCCGTCGGACCCGTCTGCCACTTCGTCTCGACGAGCTTCATTTTTTCGAAGAACCGGAGGGCGTCCGCTCCTTCGGCGCCGAACTTCTCCTCGATTTCCCGCACGGACTTCCAGCCCGCGGAGACCTCCTTGAACACATCGCTCTTCACGTCGCTGTCCACAGCGCGCAGGATCGGGACGAGTTCAGCGACCTCGCTCACAACCTTGATTCGATTCACTACAATCGACGGGCTCGATAACCGGTCCGGCGGTTATAAGTTTTATTTCAATGGTCGAAAGAATGTCCGGCCCCGCGCACGAGGACAAAGGAACGACCGTCGCTTCCGCTCCATGCGGACCGCATCCTCTCCATGCGGGTCCGCCTCCCTACGAGCGGAAATCTTTAAGCGAACGGCCACGTTCGCATCGCCGTCCGCATGAAGGTGAACGAGGTCCGTCCGGAAAGCAAGGTCGACGTGATCGAACTGACCATCCGGGAAAAGGGGGCCGCCCGCGAGTTTTCTAGCCGCGGAGGCTCGACCGGTAAGGTATGCGACGCGAAGGCCGTCGACGACGACGGATCCGAAGTTTCCGTGAGCCTGTGGAACGAGGAGATCGACCGCGTCCAACCGAACGATCGGATTCGCATCACGAACGGATGGGCTCGGGAATGGCGCGGCAACATCCAGGTCAGCGCGGGCAAGTACGGCAAGCTCGAAGTGCTAAAGTGAGGCGCCCAGGCCGGACCCGAATCCAGCGACGAGAAAGTAGAGGACGACCATCGGAACGACCTGGAGCAGGAGGTCGTCATCCATCTGGCGGAACTTGGGGCCTTCCATCGCCATCGCCACCGCAGTGGCCGCGACCGAGAACAGGAGCGCGTTCGGAATCGCGAACGATTTCATGAGGAAGACCGTCGACAGGAATAGGACGAGGTTGGATCGCGGATGACGAACAATCCGAAGGCGAGGCCGAGGAGCCCTTGCGCGTACGCGGAGACGCGCTGTCCCTCGTACGGACGCAGGCCGAGGAGCCGAATGCCGAGCGCGATGCGTGCTATCTCGATGCACAACGCGGTGCCCACGAAGACGGCGGACAAGGCGGTCCGGGTGATCCCGCCACCGAGCGACTCCGGGAGCAGGTAGTACCCGAGGAAGATCGGGGAGATGATGTGAAAGCTTCGACGGAAGACGGCGTGCCGGTCCATACTCCGATCCCGCGGCGGTCACTCGCCGAATTCCGTGCCGCGCCATTTCGCGTCAATGCCCTTGAGCAACATATACGTTGTCGCGGCGAGGACGGCGAGGACGAGCGCGATCCCGGACGCCGCGAACCGAAGGTCCCGGTCGATCGTGAAGGACAGGATCGTAAGGCGAAAGTCGGGGAGCATGGACATGACGCTGAATCGAGCGAGTACGCCGGGATCAAAGAGGAACGAGTTCGTCCGGAGACCGGTCAGGTACGCCGTCACGACGACGATGTAGACGGACGTGACGAGGACGATCGGGATGGCGAGCCACAAAAGGCGGGTGTCCGAGTTGAGGAATGCGATGATGCCGACGAAACCGACGCCGACCCAGGTCGTCAGGAGAAGGAACGAGACGAGCTTGGCCCGGATGACCTGAGGGACGGTGACGGGCAACGTCGCCAGATAGTCCGTGGCGTCCACGTTGTTCAGCCAGTTGTACAGGATGACCCCGAAGAATCCGACCATGCCGGCGTAAAAGACCGTGTTGAAACCGACTGGGACTTGGAGGCCATATCGGACGAACCACGCGGTGAAGGAGAGGAAGAGGAGGGGCGTGACGAAGGAGAAGAACATCTTGGCGTACGTCCCGCTCCGTTGGAGATCGACGAATTCCTTCGAGAGGAGGGGCGCGTATCCCCCCAGGCGCTTGAGCCGAGCGACGAGGCGCGGGAGCGCCTCCCGGGCGACGACCGCTCGAGGTTCGTATTGTTCCGGGACCAGGAAGACCGCAGCGGCCACGAGGGCGACGACGATCCCCAGACCCGCGAGGATCGGTCGGACCGCGGCGATCACATCGGTGGGGAAGGGAGGCAGATGCTCATGGGCCGCGAGGCCGGGCAAGATCCAGGACAACGGGATGCTCCGGGTCGTCCCGGCTGCGGCGAAGAGGGCCGTGATGCCGCCGACGGAAATCAGGAAGGCCATCTGACTCCGCATGTACAGAGTCGAGACGAAGAAACTGAGAGACATCCCGAGGAGGAACGACAGGAGTGCGGTGCCGAAGAGGACGCCGATGCTCACGATCCGAAAGTGCGTGAGGGGGATGGACATGATGAGTCCGAGGGTCGCCGGTGCCAGGAGGAGGGCGACGTAGAAGATCGCGTCGCGGACGTACATTCCGAAGAAGGTCTTCCGAAGCCGCATCGGGAGGATCCCGGGCATGGCGACCACATAGTTGCGCGTCCCGTTCGTCCGCTCCAGATACTGGCGTCCGAGGAATCCGAACGCGCCCACGCTGAGGCCGTACAAGAAGACGCTCGCATGGAGGAGGAGGATCGCATCCCCGAAGGGCGTGTACGTGAACAGGCGTTCGCTCGTGACCGCGATCGCCAGGCTGAACCCGGTGATGATGATCGGGAAGGCGAGGAACGCCAACCGTCCGGAGTAGCTCGTATGGACCCGGAACTCCTCCGTCAACATGAGGCGGAGCAGCCCGACCATCCTCACGCCCCGACGATGCGGAGGAAGGCGGTCTCGAGGTTCGATTCCGGGCCCCGGATTTCGTCGACGCTTCCGGTCGCGACGATCGCGCCGTCCTGGATCACCGCCACCCGGTCGCAGAGTTTCTCCGCGATGTCAAGCAGGTGGGAGGCCATGAAGACGGTCCCCCCGGCTTCGATGTATTCTTGCAGGAACTCCCGCAGTTTCCGTTGGTAGATCGGGTCGAGGTTGATGAAGGGCTCGTCCAAGAAGACGAGGGAAGGCTCGTGCAAGAAGGCGGCCGCCAGCATGAGCTTCTGTCGCGTCCCCTTCGAGAGATCCTTGCACAGGCTCGAGCGTGCCTCGTCGAGATCGAAGAATTCGAACCACCGCGCGATCCGGCCCTCGAGTCCTTCGACCTTCCGGACCTGGCCGACGAAGTAAAGGTACTCGTACGCGGTCAGGTAGGAGGGCGGCGACTCGACCTCGGGCACGATCCCGATCAGCGACTTGACGCGGAGCGGTTCTCGCACGACGTCCAGGTCGAGCACCCGGGCGGTCCCTTCCGTCGGCCTCAGTTGCCCCGTGAGGATCCGCAGCATCGTCGTCTTGCCGGCGCCGTTGGGCCCGAAGAGGCCGAAGAATTCCCCGCGCTCGACGGTGAGTTGAATGCCTTTCAGCGCGTCGACCGTGCCATACCGTTTCGTGAGTCCGGACGCCTCGATCGCCGCCACGGCCGCGCCGACGCGGCCGACGTTATATAGACTTAGTCTCCTCGTTATCGGCCTCCAAGAGAGCCAAGCTATTTGGTCCGCCGCCGATTGGGCTGCGCGAACATGTCGACGGTCTTGTTCGTCTGCGTCGAGAACACGTTTCGGAGCGTGTTGTCGGAGGCCTTGTTCAACGCGTCCCCG
>VBLU01000128.1 GCA_005879065.1 Methanobacteriota archaeon | reverse complement strand
AACCGAGGTCGTTCAGGAGCGCGCTCGCCGCATTGCCCGACGGAACGACGCGGGCACAGCGGCTCGCGTTCGTGGCGATGTCGTTGTAATAGACGAACGGATTGTGCCGCACCGCGTATTCCCCCGAGTCCCGAGCGTAGCAGCTGCCCGGCATGTCTTCCATGTAGGCCTTCCACGTCACGCCGCCCGATTCGAGGCGATCGACGATGTTCGGGGCGTTCCAGGCGGCACCCGTGCACGCGTTCGAATTCGGATCGCCGCTGTAGCCTGCGCATCCGAAATCGGACCCGCCGGTGAGGCAGAGGTAGTTCGGGAGGCTCGGGTTCACGTTGCAGTAGCGGTCCTCGTCGGCGATGCTCCAGGTGTCCGCGAGGTTCGTCAGGTATGGAGAGAATCCGCCGCAGTACGTGAGGACGTCGCAGAGGTCTTTGTTCTCCATGACGATGGTCACGAGGTAGTCGAAGTAGAGTCCCGCCGGGGCAGCTCCGCGCACCCGCGGCCCGTCAACGCCGGAGGGAAGCGGGCCGGTCATTCCTGCCGCGAGCGCAACGACGAGTTCGATCGCAATCGCGGCAAGGACGCCCCACACGTGACGGGAACGCGTGGCCATGGTGCTCCTGAGAACGCGTCAGAGCTCCCATTCGTCCTCGTCCGCGCCTTCGTCGCCGCGTGTCGGCGATTTGGCCGAACCGGGCTCCGATGGACCCGGTTTCGCCGGGGACCCCTTCGTCCCTTTCCGTCGGCGGAGCAGCAGGAACGCGACGATCGCCACGGCCGCGACCGGGATTGCGATGCCGAGGACGATCCCGAGCGGGAACGGGGCGGTCGGCGGAGTCGAGTCGCCGCGGGAGCGTTGTCCCATGAAGAACTCGGCCATGTTCGGGGCGTCCCGGTCGTTCGGGGTCAGGGAGGCCAGGTTCCAATTCGCCTCGACCGTGGAGAGGAAGGAGAAGTGGTCATACGCGAAGGACGACAGATAGCCCGTCTTCGCAAGGGAGCCCGCCCAGACCGTGTACACCGGCTGATCGTATCCTTCGTCGTACGTGACGAAGAGGGCCGCGCGCGTCGTCTTGAAGAGCGTGCTGTCGAGGATCTTCGGGACGAGTCCCGACATGTACGTGTCACCCTGATGGATCGAGCAGCTGTGCATGTCGTTGCACTTGTTCGGGGTGAGCCACATGAAGTTCGATGCCGTCGACGCGGATCCAAGGTCGGCGAGCAGGGTCGCATCCGAGCCGATGGATGGCCCGGCGGGGACGTCCCGGGCGCAACGCGTCGCATCGCTCGCGATGTCGCTGTAATACATGAAGGGATTGTGGTGGACGACGTAGTTCCCGCTGTCGGTGGCGTAGCAGCTGCTCGGCATGTCTTCCATGTAACCCTTCCACGTCAACCCGGCGGCCTCGAGGCGGTCCACGATGTTCGTCGCCCCCCACGCGGTCTTCGTGCACGTCGTCGAGTTCGGTCCGGGGTCCGCCGTGCAGCCGAAGTCCGACCCGCTCGTCAGGCACAGATAGTTGGGAAGGCTCGGGTTCACATGGCAGTACATCTCCTTCGTCGCGACTCCGTAGGAACCGGCGAGGCCGGACAGGTACGTGGCGGTTCCGCCGCAGCTCGCCAGGAGGTCGCAGATGTTGTGGTTCTCCATGACGATGACCAGGACGTAGTCGAAGAATGCCCCCGGCGCGGCGGACCCGGTGAGGACGGCCGGTGCGGGCATCGTCCGCCGAGATGGGGTCGACGCCGCGACGCCCACGGTCAAGAGGAGGAGGACGACGAGGATTGCCCGAATCATCCTGTTCGTTCGCCTCCTCCTTCTTTCAGCACTCGCGTGTTCCGCCTGTAGCCTCGGACCCTGTAAAAACCTTGGGCGAAATCGTCGCCCGTACTATCGGGAATGGAAACGAAGGAACCGGATTCCGTCGCGCACGTTCGCATTGCGATTCCCCGAGTCCGGTCTCTGAATCAGCGGGACTTCGTGTTCGGTCCGCGACGGCCGCGCCACACGCGGAATGCGACGATCGCGACGGCGCCGCCGACCAGTGCCCCGACGACGAGGAACAGGGATCCGAATGGTGCGCCCGACGCGGAAAGGACTTGGATGGATAACGTCCCGATCGTCGACTGTCCCGCGACGTCCAGGGCCTTGACATGAACCACGTGGGAACCGTCGGTCAGGTTCAGCAGGACCGACGTCGCCATGCCGACCGAGAAGAAGGCGCCGTCGTCCACGCGCACCTCGTATCCGGCGATCCCGGAGTCGTTGTCCGCCGCGCTCCAGGTGATCCGGACTGGTGAGGAAGTCGCGTTCGCCGACCCCGTGAGGGAGAGGAAGTACGGCTTCGAGGCCTGCACGTCCACGGAATCCCGGACGATGGGTCCCCGGTTGCCCGCCTTGTCGACGGAGGCGAACTCGAGGACGTGCCGGCCGCCCTGCGAAATCGAGAACGGCCCGGCGTATGGGATCCAAGCGCCGCCATCGAGGCGGTAGGCGGTCGACGCGACGCCGCTCCCGGAATCGGAGGCCGACAACGTGACGGTTGCGTCCGAGACGTACCATCCGTTCTCGCCGGCGATCCCCGACACTCCATCGACGGTCGTGGGCCCGACGACATCGATGAGGATCTTCGTCGTCGATGAGAGACTCCACAATCCCGCGGCGTCGAAGGCGAACACGTCGACGGAATGGCGGCCTGGTCCCAGCAGGAATGGACCTCCGTACGGTTGCCACGGGCCTCCGTCGATGCGGTACCGGATCCCCGCGACGCCGCTGGTCGCATCGGAGGCATCGAGTGTAACGGTGACGTTGGAGACGTACCAGGTGTTCGCGCCGACGGTCCCGAGCAAACTGGCCGAGGCCACCGGAGGCGCCGTGTCGATCGAGAAGGTTTTCGTATGGGCCGGTTCCAGATTTCCGGAGCGGTCCGTGGCGTAATAGTCGAGGACCCGTCGGCCATCCCCCAAGACGAGGGGCCCGGAGTACACGGTCCACGATCCTCCGTCCAATCGATAGAAGATCTGCGAGACGCCGCCGTCCCGGTCGGAGCGTGGCGAAGTACTCGAGGACATACTCGCCATTCGTCAGGACGAAGGCCCCCTGATACACGAGCCAGGAGCCGTTGTCGAGTCGATACGAGATTTGCCCGACGCCGCTCGTGGCGTCGGAGGCGTTGAGAGAGACCGTCACGTTGGACCGATACCATCCGTTGTCGCCAATCGATCCTTGCAATACCGCGGAGCTCACGGGTGTCGTGGTGTCCACGAGGACGCCTACGGATCGGTCGATCTCCCGGTTACCGGCCAGGTCCGTCGCACGGAACCCGAGGACATGCCGACCTTCTCCGAGGGTCACGGCACGGTCGTAGGTCACCCAAGGTCCGCCGTCGATCCGATACTCGATGGTCGCGACCCCGCTTGTCACGTCCGTCGCCGTGAGCATGGCGGATACCCCGGTTACGTACCAGCCGTTCGCGCCCTGCGTGCCGAAGAGGCTGACGGAGCTGAAGGGAGGACTCGAATCGACCGCGATGCTGCGGGCGTGGATCGCTTCGAGGTTCCCGGCCACATCGCTCGCCCTGTATTCCAACAGGTGACGACCTTCGCCGAGCACGATGGGGCCGGCGTACACGAGCCAAGAGCCGCTGTCGATCCGATAATTCACCGCGGCGACGCCGCTCGTCGCATCCGTCGCGGTGAGCGAGACCGTCACGTTAGACGTGTACCATCCGTTGGCACCCGCGGTCCCGGCAAAGGAACTCGCGGTCGCGGGAGGCGTCACGTCCACGGAAACGGAGAGGGAATGGGTCGCTTCCATGAGGCCGGCGACGTCTGCGGCATAGTAGTGGAGGACGTGGTTCCCCTCCGTCAACGTGATCGGGCCTGCATAGATCGCCCAATTTCCACCGTCGACTTGAACGTACGTGGCTGCGACGCCGCTCCCGGAGTCGTTCGCCGAGAGGCCCACGATGACGTTCGAAACGTACCATCCGTTCGCCCCGGCGGTCCCCGTGATTGTCGCGGCCGTCGAGGGAGGGGTCCTGTCGATGGCCGCCGTTGTGGAATGCATCGCTTCCACGAGGCCGGCGTGATCGGAGGCGAAGTAGGCCACCGTGTGCAGCCCCTCGCCCAGAACAAAGGGACCGTTGTAGGATAGCCACGAGCCTCCGTCGATCTGGTAGGAAAGGTTCGCGACGCCGCTCGTGGCGTCCGATGCGCTCAGGTAGCCGGTCACGTTGGAGAGGTACCATCCGTTCGCCCCGGCCGTTCCGAAGAGCGAGATCGTGCTCGCGGGTGGGGTGGTGTCGACCGCGAGGGAGAGGGAATGCGTCCCCTCGACCAGGCCCGCTCCGTTGACGGCGTAGTATTCGAAGACATGCACTCCGTCGCCGATCGTGACGGGTCCCGAGTAGATCTGCCACGGCCCGCTATCGACATGGCCATACACATTCGAGACTCCGCTCACCGGATCGGTCGCGGACAGGCTGACGACGACGGTCGTGATATACCATCCATTCGCGCCCGCCGTCCCGGAGACCGAGGCGGTCGTGGAGGGGGGCGTCGTATCGATTGCGATGCTCTGCGAATGCTTCGTCTCCACGAGCCCCGCGACATCCGAGGAGAAATAGTCCACGACATGGGACCCCTCATCGAGGGCGAACGGGCCCGCATACGTGAGCCAAGGGCCGCCATCGATTCGATATGAGATGTTCGCCACGCCGCTCGTCGCGTCCGTCGCGGTGAGCGAGACCGTCACATTCGACGTGTACCATCCGTTGGCCCCGAGGGTTCCGGACAGAGAGATGACTGTCGTCGGAGGAACCGTGTCGACGAGGATGGCGACGGTATGCGAGGCTTCTGACAACCCTGCGTTGTTCACAGCGTAATAGTCGACAAGGTGCCTCCCATCCATCAGCGTGACCGGGCCCGTGTAGACGACCCACCCTCCCCCGTCGACCTGGACGAAGACGCTGCCAATGCCGCTCTCCGGGTCGCTCGAGGTGAGACTCACGACGACGTCCGACGTGAACCATCCGTTGGCACCCGTCGTCCCGGCAAGGGTGGCCGTCGTGGCCGGGGCCGTCGTATCGACATCGATCACCTGCGAATGTTTTGCCTCCGTGAGCCCCGCGAGATCCACCGAGAAGTAATCCACGGTATGGACTCCCTGCCCGACGACGAACGGTCCAGCGTAGACGAGCCAGATGCCTCCGTCGATCTGGTAGGAAATATTCGTGACCCCGCTTGTGGCGTCCGTCGCGCTCAGGGTGACGGTCACCGCGGACACGAACCAACCGTTCGCGCCCGCGGTTCCAGACAGGGTGGCGGTCGTCGTCGGGGGAACCGTATCGATCGAGACGGTCCGCGACTTCGTCAACTCCACGAGCCCTGCCACGTCGGTTGCGTAGTATTCGATGAGATGCACGCCATCGGCCAGGGTGAACGGGCCGGAGTAGGTCGTCCAATTGCCTCCGTCCACGCGGTACACGAGGCCGGCGACTCCGCTCGTCGTGTCAGAGGCGTTCAGGTACACTGTCACGCCGCTGACGTACCATGGGCTGTGGCCCGGGATTCCCGACAGGCTCGCGTTGGTGGAGGGCCGCGTCGTGTCGACCAAGATCGTCCGGGTAACCCGGGACTCCACGTTCCCGGCAAGATCGGTAGCTTGGAAGTCGACCGCATGACGGCCTTCGGCGAGGACGAAGGGGCCAGCGTACGCCCTCCACGGCCCTCCGTCAATCCGGTACGTGATGTTCGACACGCCGCTCGTCGCGTCCGTCGCGTTGAGGTACACGGTCACGGCCGAGACGAACCAGCCATTGCTGCCCGGCGTCCCGGACAGCGACGCCGTCGTCACCGGAGCCACGGTGTCGACCTTCACGGTCAGAGAGTTCGTGGTCTCGGTGAGTCCGGCGTTGTCCGTGGCGTTGTATTCGACGAGGTGCACGCCCTCGCCGAGGACGAAGGGAACGGAATAGGTCTGCCACGGACCCCCGTCGACCCGGTACGAAATGCGCGCCACGCCGCTCGTCAGATCCGATGCATTCAGGACGAGGGTGGCAAGCGTGACGTACCAGCCGTTGTTCCCGGGCGTCCCGGAGGCGGCCGCCGTCGAGACGGGTTTCGTCGTGTCGACCTTGACGCTTACCGAATGGCCGATGTCAGAGAGGCCCGCGATATCCGTCGCGTGGTAGTCGAGCGTGTGTCGCCCTTCGTTCAGGAAGAAGGGAGCCGCGTAGAGGGACCAGGAGCCTCCGTCAATCCGATAGGAGAGGTTCGCCACCCCGCTCGTGGCGTCCGTCGCACTCAGGACGACGGTGACAACGGAGACGTACCAACTATCGTTGCCAAGGCTGCCCGACAGGGTCGACGTGGAAACGGGCGGCGTCGTGTCGATTCGGATCGCGATGTGATGGGTCGCCTCGTTCAGGCCCGCGCCATTCGTCGCGTTGAAGTCTAGGCTGTGGACGCCGTCTCCCGTCGCGAGGAACGGCTGAGCGTACACGGTCCAGGCCCCGCCATCGAGCCGATACACGATGGAGTCGGGAGGCGAGGTCCCGTTTACGAGCTGCAAGGTCACGGTGACGGCCGACGTGTACCAGCCGGAGGACCCCGCAGTCCCGTTCAGGATGGCCTGCGAGAGCAGGGACACGCCCGTGATCGTCCCGTTGACGACCGCGAAGGAGTTCGTCGGCTCGATGTTCCCCGCGACGTCGATGGAATGGTATTGGACGGAATGGGTCCCCACGTTGCTGACCAGGAACGGGAGCGTGTAGTTCGTCACCGCGCCGCCATCGATCTGGACCCGAGTCGACGCGACCCCGGAGAGCGCGTCCGTCGGAGACAGGGTGACGAGAATCGGAGTGAGGAACTGGCTTCCGTTCAACGTCCCGGAGAATGCGACCGCGGTGGCGGGAGCGGTCCCGTCCTTCTGGAAGGTCGCGTCCTTGTGGAGCTCGACGTTGCCGGCCCGGTCCGCCGAATGGTAGGTGAGCGTGTGGACTCCGTCGGCGCTCACGACGATCGGGTTCACATAGGTCCGCACCGGGGATCCGTCCAGATGGTAGGTCGTGTACGCGACGCCGCTGCGGTCGTCCGTCGCGTTCAGGGTGACGGTCACCGTCCCGGTGTACCAGCCGTTCTGGCCCAACGTCCCAGAGAGGGTGGCGGTCGTGACGGGAGGCAGGTCATCCGCCGTGACGATGCGGGTGGTCTTGTTCGAACCATGGACGTCCTGGACTTGGAGCGCTGCCACGTAGACGCCCGACGAGCCGTAGACGTGGGTCGCGGTCGGCGTCGTGGACCAGTTCGTGTCCCACGTCCCGTCGTTCGTCCAGTCCCATCGGTACTGGAGCGTGGCGTTCGGGACGTCGCTCGAGGACGAGGACCCGTCGAACGTGACCGTCGTGTTTCCCTTGGGCCACGTCGGAGAAGTGACGAATCGCGCGGTGGGCAGGCCGGGGAAGAACTCGTTCATGGGGACGGCCGCCGTATCGTTCGCGGTCAGGGGCGTGAGGTTCCAGTTCGCTTCGATCGTGCGGAGGGCGGAGTAGTGGGTGTACGGGACGTTCGATTGAAAGCCGTGTCTCGCAGTGGGTCCGGCCCAGACCGTGTAGAGGTCCGGCGAGCCCCGTCCGCCCCCGTCTTCGTCGAACGTGATAAAGAGGGCCGCCCGTTGCGTCTGGAACACCGTGCTGTTCAGGATTTGTGGCACGAGCCCGGACAGGAAGGTGTCGCCCGCCGTCACGTTGCAATCGTGCATGTCGTGGCAGAGGTTCGGCGTGAACCACATGTAGTTCGAGGCCGTCGCGGTGGAAGCGAGGTCGTTCAGCAGGACCTGGTTGGACGTGCCGGACGGGACGACCCGCGCACAGCGGCTCGCGTTCGTCGCGATGTCCTTGTAATAAACGAACGGATTGTGCTTCGCCGCGTACGGGTACTGGTTGCCGCCGAAGCAGTTGCTCGGCATGGACTCCTGGTACGCCTTCCACGTGAGGCTCGCCGCCTCGAGGCGGTCCACGAGGTTCGACGCGTTCCACGCCTCTCGCGTGCACGCGGACGCGTTCGGGAGCGAATCGGCCGTGCAACCGAACGTGCTCGCGGCCGTGATGGAGAGGTAGTTCCCGAGGCTTGGCGAGATGGTTCCATGGTAGTGCGTCGCCAGGCCCGAGGCGGCCGCGAGGCTTGTCAGGTACGGCGCGGTTCCGTTGCACGACGTGAGGATGTCGCAGATCGCTTTGTTTTCCATGACGATCGTGAGGACGTAATCGAAGTTCGCACCGGTCGGCGGGGCGGACGAGACGACCGGCGCCGAAAGGCCGAACGATTCCGACGAGAACGAGAGCGCCCGTCCCGACAGGAGGACCGTGGTGTGCCCCGCGACATTGGGACTCGACGGACCCGCGAAGGGGACGAAGGCCGTGAGGATCGCCGCGAGCACCAACAGGGTTGAGACTAAGGTCTCCGCTACTCCGCCCCCTCTCTCCCCCTGCATGCTCTCTGGCCCAACGGACGGTCCCTTGAGCCTAGATAGGAGTTTCTTCCTGAGGCTTGAATATTTGCGTTCACACCTATTCTCAAAGTTGAAATCAGCGATCCTAGCCCCCACGGTGCCGATTCGGTTTCTCGGGGCGAGACTC
>VBLU01000079.1 GCA_005879065.1 Methanobacteriota archaeon | reverse complement strand
CGCTCGGAGGCAGCGGGAGCGGCGTGGCCCACAATGCCGCGGAACTCGACCGAATCGTGGGGCTTGGCCTGGCCTATTCGCGAATCAAACAGGTCCTCGTGGAGGAATCCGTCCTCGGCTGGAAGGAGTTCGAGTACGAGGTGATGCGGGACGGCGCGGACAACTGCATCACGATCTGCAGCATGGAGAACCTGGATCCGATGGGCGTCCACACGGGCGAATCGATCGTGGTCGCCCCGGCCCAGACGTTGAGCGACTCGGACCATCAGACCCTTCGGTCCGCCGCCCTCCGGATCATCCGCGCGCTCGGGGTCGAGGGCGGATGCAACATCCAGTTCGCGGTCCATCCGAAGACCGGCGAGTACCGGGTCATCGAAGTGAATCCGCGTGTCTCGCGGTCGTCGGCCCTCGCTTCGAAGGCGACGGGTTATCCGATCGCCCGGATCGCCGCGAAGATCGCGATCGGCCTGCGTCTCGACGAGATCCCGAATCCGGTCACGGGCAAGACCCTCGCCTCGTTCGAACCCACGTTGGACTACGTCGTCACGAAGATTCCGCGGTGGCCCTTCGACAAATTCCCGACGGTGGACCGCCGGATTGGCACGTCGATGAAGAGCACCGGGGAGGTGATGGCCATCGGGAGGACCTTCGAGGAATCGCTCCTCAAGGCCGTCCGCTCGTTGGAGATCGATCGAATAGGCCTCGAATCGAATTCCTGGTCGGAAGAGGAACTCGTCCGCGAACTACGGGAACCCACCGACGAGCGCCTCTTTGCGATCGCCGAGGCCGTGCGGCGCCGCCTACCGACGGAGAAGATCGCTTCCCTGACGGAGTGGGACCCGTTCTTCATCGAGAAGATCCGACATCTCGTGCGAATCGAGTCGGGAGTCCGAGGATCCCGGATCGGCAAGTCGGTCCTCGCGGAGGCAAAGCGGTTCGGGTTCGCCGATGAGTCTCTCTCCGCCCTGACCGACAGCACGGAGGAGTCCGTGCGGCGCGGTCGACCGCGAGTCGCGTACAAGATGGTCGACACCTGCGGAGGGGAGTTCGAGGCAGAGACGCCCTACTTCTATTCCACCTACGAGCCGAGCGGTGAGACGCAGAAGCTCGCGGGTCGGAAGGTGTTGATCGTCGGGAGCGGTCCCATCCGGATCGGCCAAGGCGTCGAGTTCGATTACTGCTGTGTCCAAGGAATCCTCGCATTGCGGGAAGAGGGCGTCGCCGCGATCATCGCGAACAACAATCCCGAGACCGTCTCGACCGATTTCGACATCTCCAGCCGATTGTACTTCGAACCTCTCCTGCTCGAGGACGTCCTGAACATCATCGAGGAGGAGAAGCCGGATGGTGTCATCGTGCAGTTCGGCGGTCAGACCTCGATCAATCTCGCGGTCCCGCTCGCCCGCGCGTTGGCCCGCCGTCGTTCGCGGACTCGGATCCTCGGCACGCCACCGGCCGCGATCGACCTCGCCGAGGACCGTCGAAAGTTCGCGGCGCTCATGCAACGCCTTCGAATCCGACAACCGGACGCGGCTTCCGGGTACAGCTTCGACGAGGTCCGAGAGGTGGCCTCCCGGATCGGCTACCCCGTTCTCGTCCGGCCGTCGTACGTCCTCGGTGGCCGCGGGATGGAGATCGTCCACGGCGAAGAGGACCTCGCCCGGTTCATGGAGAGGGCGGTCCGCGTCTCGAAGACGCACCCGGTCCTCGTAGACCGGTATCTGTCCCACGCGACAGAGATCGACGTGGACGTCGTCGCGGATGGCAAGGACATCTTCATCGGCGGGATCCAGGAGCACATCGAGGAAGCGGGCATCC
The DNA here is from genome assembly GCA_005879065.1 of Methanobacteriota archaeon. GTDB lineage: Archaea > Thermoplasmatota > Thermoplasmata > RBG-16-68-12 > RBG-16-68-12 > RBG-16-68-12. The sequence continues at coordinate 21,780 of VBLU01000079.1, read as the reverse complement.
ATTCCGGCGACGCCGCGTGTGTGTTGCCGGCCCAGACCCTCTCCGAGGCCGTCCTCGGTGAGATCCGCCGAATCACGCGGAAGATCTGCGACGCGCTGGAGATCGTCGGCCTGATGAACCTTCAGCTCGCGGTGAAGGACGATGCCGTGTACGTCCTCGAGGCGAATCCGCGCGCGAGTCGAACGATTCCCTACGTCTCGAAGGCCATCGGTGTGTCCCTCGCGAAGGTCGCGACGAAGGTGATGCTCGGTCAATCCCTGCGCAGCATGGGCCTCGTGGGCGAGGCGAGCATCGACCACGTCGCCGTGAAGGCCCCGGTGTTCCCGTTCCAGAGGCTCCCGGGCGTCGACACGATCCTCGGCCCCGAGATGAAGAGCACGGGCGAGGTGATGGGGATCGATCGGTCCCTCGGCCGCGCGTACTACAAGGCGATGGTCGCGGCGGGGAACGCCCTGCCGACGGAGGGGGCGGTCTACATGACCGTGCGGGACGAGGACAAGCCCGCGATCCTCCCGGTCGCGGTGCGGCTCGCGAAGCTCGGCCTCCGCATCTACGCCACCCGTGGGACCGCGCAATTCCTGCGGGAACACGGCGTGGACGCGATGACTGTGTATCGGATCAGCGAGAACCTATCGCCGGATGCCCTAGGGCTCATGCGCCGCGGGGAGATCCGCCTGGTGATCAACACGCCCACGAACTCGACGGGCGCCCGGCGGGACGGATACATGATGCGGCGGCTCGCGGTGGACCTGAATATCCCGTTCATCGCGACGATCCAGGCCGCGGAGGCGGCTGTCCAGGCGATCGAAGAGGCCCGTGCGGGCGACCTCCAGGTCGTTCCTCTCCAGGAGTACGGCCGGGCGGCGAGGGGGAAGACGTCAAAGAGGTCAAAGCTTTAGAGGACTCGGAGAATTGGGCGTGGCGTGCGCCCGATCCGATTCGTGGGACCCGGGATCCTGCTCGCGGGATTGGTTGCCCTCGCCGTGGCCGTCGCCCGCGGGGAAGCGAGCGTCTATCTCATCTTCATCGTCCCCGCCGTCGTCGGGACCGGCCCTCTGGCATTCCTCGGGATCCTGCTCGTCTTCCTCGGATTTTTCTTAACGTTCTTCCTCTGGACGGCCGGCGCACCGGCTCCCGCGATGGGACCGCCGGGAACGGATTCGACCGGGATCATGGAGGTCACACCGCACGGCACCCCGAAAACTCGTCGCTGGGGCGGCGTCGTGTTCCTCGGTCCCATCCCACTCGTCTTCGGCTCCGATCCGCAGATGACCCGCTGGATGCTCATCCTCGGCGCAATCTTGTTTCTCGCGCTCGTTCTGCTTACAATCGCATTGCTCATCGCCTGACGTCTTTTTATTCTTCTCGGGCATCCGGCGCGACGCGATGCAGGTCCTGATCACGGACGGAATCGATCGGACCGCCGTCGAGATGCTCCGCACAGCCCACCAGGTCGCTGTGCGGGAGCTGGACCCAAAGGCCCTCCTGGCCGCGATCCCGGATTATGAGGCCCTGATCGTCCGGAGCCGGACCAAGGTCACGAAGGACGTGCTCTCTCGCGGAGCGCGCCTCAAAGTGGTCGGCCGGGCGGGGGTCGGGGTCGACAACATCGACGTGGACGAAGCCACCAAGAGGAAAATCGTCGTCGTGAATGCGCCGACCGCGAGTACCGTGAGCGTCGCCGAGCTTGCGATCGGGCACATGATCTCCCTCCTCCGCCATCTTCCTGAGGCCGACCGGACGGTGAAGGCCGGCAAATGGGAGAAGGGAAAACTCGAGGGACGGGAACTTTTCGGCAAGACCCTCGGCCTCCTGGGGTCCGGACGGATCGGCGCGGAGGTGGCGAAGCGGGCCCAGGCCTTCGGGATGCCCGTGATCGCCTACGACCCATACCTTCCCGCCGCCACCGCAGGACAAACCGGGATACGCCTCGTCGAAAAGGACGAGCTGTTCCAGAATGCAGACGTCCTCAGCATCCACGCCGCGCTCACGCCGGAGACGCGCGGCCTCATCGGGGCGGCTGAGCTTGCGAAGATGAGGCGAAGTGCGATCCTCGTGAACTGCGCACGGGGCGAGATCGTCCAGGAGGCGGCGTTGGCGGACGCCCTGCGGGCGGGAACGATTTCGGGCGCGGCGATCGATGTGTTCGAGAAGGAGCCCCCCGCGGGAAGTCCCCTCCTCGGTGCGCCGAACATCGTTTTCACGCCGCACCTGGGGGCGTCGACCGTCGAGGGACAGGCGCGGGCCGGTGCGATCGTGGCCGATCAGGTGGCGAAGGTGCTCGCGGGGAAACACCCGGACTTCGTCGTGAATCCGGCCGTCTACGGCTGATCCGCCAGAGAGCGCGCCGCGTCTCGAAGGTCCACCTTGTGCACCCGACCGTAGTCTCGGACCTCGGCGATGAGGGCGACATATTCGGCGAAGGAGCCACCGAGTTTCCGGACGGCCCGGCCGAGCGCCTTCTCGAAAGGCTCTTGATGGCGGGTGCGGAGCGCTTCCTTCAGGATCTTCGTCCGGACACTTGCTGAGGCCAACGCGATGCACCGTCGGATGCGAATCGAACCGGCCGATTCGCGTCTCAGGTCGAGTCCTCACAGACCTTAAGGAAATTTCGGAAAATGTCCGGGCCGAACTGCGTGTGCTCGACCTCGGGGTGGAATTGCAGGCCGAACAGGGGCCGGTCTCGATGCCGCATCGCTTGGACGCTGCAGTTCGGAGAACTGGCGAGGGCGGTGAAGCCCGGCGGAATCTTCGTCACCTCGTCGTTGTGGGACTCCCACACCTCGAACCGGTCGGGAAGCCCTTCGAAGAGGACATCCGGCTCGTGAACCTTGACGACGGATTTACCAAACTCAGGGACCTTCGCCGGAGCCGCCGCCCCTCCCAGGTGGGTCGCCATGAACTGGTGGCCTGCGCAGATCCCAAGGATGGGTCCGCGGAAGGCGTCGAGGTATTCGCCGTTCTTGCCCATCTTCTCCGGATCGATGCCGACGCGGGGGGCGCCTCCGGAGAGGACGAGTCCGTCGACCTCCTTCAGATCTGAGACGGGCGAGTCGTTCGGTACGATCTTCGTGTCGACTCCGAGGTACTTCAGGACGCGCCATTCTCGGTGCGTCCATTGACCTCCGTTGTCGACGACGTAGACGCGCATGGGTATCCTGTAGCGGCGGGATGACAAAAAGGTTTCCGCGGGCGGCGACGGGTCACTCCCATTCGATCGTCGCGGGAGGCTTGTTCGAGACGTCGTACACGACTCGGTTGATGCCCGGGACCTCGTTCGTGATCCGAATCGAGATCCGGTCGAGCACATCGTGGGGTATTTTCGAATACGTCGCCGTCATCCCGTCGATCGAGTCGACCGCCCGGACGGCGATGGTCTGCCCGTACACGCGCAGGTCGCCGTGGACCCCCACGGTCTGGACCGGGAGCAGCACGGCAAAGTATTGCCACGGGAGTGGCACTCGTTTGTCCTTGGCCGCGACCTCGATCTCATGCTCGACGATCGCCGACGCCTCTCGCACGAGGACCGTTTTTTCCGGAGTGACCTCGCCGACGATTCGGACGGCCAACCCGGGCCCTGGGAACGGTTGCCGTTCTGCGACCCGCACACCGAGGGTCCGCGCGACCGTTCGGACCTCGTCTTTGTAGAGGTCCCGGAGCGGCTCGACCAGCTTGAGCTTCATGTTCGCGGGAAGGCCCGCGACGTTGTGATGGGTCTTGATTCGGTCCCTCAGCTGTCCGCCGCTCTCGATCCAGTCCGGCGCGATCGTCCCCTGGACGAGGGAGTCGGCACCGAAGGTCTTTGCCTCCCGCTCGAACAATTCAATGAATTTGTTCCCGATGATGACCCGTTTTTTCTCGGGGTCGGAGATGCCTCGAAGGGCAGCGAAGAACTCGTCCGCGGCCCTCAGGATCCGATGGTTCACCTTGAGCTCCTTCAGAGTCCGTGCGACGTCTTCCGTCTCGTCCTTTCGCATGAGCCCGGTGTCGACGTACACCGCGAGGAGGCGATCGCCCAGGGCGTGACTCGCGAGGACCGCGGCGGTCGTGCTGTCGACACCGCCCGAACAGGCGATGATCGCTTTTCCGGCGACACTCTTCCGAATGCCCTCGACCTGCTCGGCGATGAAGGCCTTCGCGTCGAACGTCATTCGCCCAGCGTCCGCGAGTCCTCGAGGACCCACTTCTTCATCGCGTCGCGATGGTCCTTGAGCTTCTCGGCGAGGCGCTCGTCCTTGAGGGCGAGAATTTCGACCGCGAGGATCCCCGCGTTCTCTCCCCGGTCGAGGCCGACCGCGGCGACCGGGACTCCGGGCGGCATCTGCGACACGCTGAGGACCGCATCGAGGTTGAGCTTACCACTCACCGGCACGCCGATGACGGGCTTCGTCGTGTGGGCGGCGATCGTCCCGGGGAGGGCGGCCGAGAGCCCCGCGACGCCGATGAAGACGCGCGCGGTCGTGTTCCGGATCATGTCTCGGAGGAGGTCCGGCGTGCGGTGGGCCGACGCCACGACCATTTCGTATTCGACCCCGAATTCGGCGAGGATCGAACCCGCCTTCTTGCCGACCTCGGCATCGCTCTTAGAACCGAGGATGACGAGCACATCGACGGCCATCGCGTGGGACAAAGAAGGCTCGCGAATAAAGGCTTGCGCCCTCTCCGACTACCGGTGCACGTCGTGCTTAGCTCTTCATGATGGCGAGCAGGAAAAGTCCGATGGCGATCGCGGCCCCGATGATCGCCGCGAGGATCACGCCGATCGACTGGATGATGACGTCGATCAGGACAATGCCGGTGGAGCCCGGCCCGGAGTACCAGCCCCAGAGGATTCCGACGATGAGGCCTCCGACGAGAAGCCCGACCCCGATCTTTCGGCTCTTGCCGCTGCCGAAATACGCCGTAAAGGCACCCGTGATGACGAGGAAGAGACTGAACGTCAGGAGCAGGATGGTCACGAAATTCATAATCGGATTCCAGACATCGAAGCTAGCCATCGAATCTCACCTTAGAACTTAATCCCGGTCAACGTCTTCGTATCGATGACGCCCGCGATCGAACGGATCTTGTCGACCACGACCTGACCAAGGACATTGAAATCTTCCGCCTCGATTTTCGCGATGAGATCGTACTCCCCGAAGAGGGGGTGGAGCTCCACGATCTCCTTGACCTTGAGCAGCTCATTGTACACCTCGTGCTCCTTGGCGGGAGCGGTGCTAATGAGCACGAACCCGATAGCCACCCCTGGTCACCGCGCAGGAAAACTACTGACGCAATATAACCCTTTCGTAGCCGCATTCGAGCCGCTCGGAATTTCTGTTTTCTCCATTAGAATGGCGCATATTTTCTCGCACGTTGCACGGCCTGCGTCCACGTCGGCAAATGCGTTTGCGTGCCTTGCGCCTCGACGACGAAACTTGCCACGGACGAGCCCAAGATGCCGCAATGCCGGAGGTCGAAACCGCGGGATAGGCCCGCGTAAAAGCCCGCGCGGTACGCGTCGCCTGCCCCCGTCACGTCGGCGACGCGCGTCGAGGGGACCCGCGGGATTCGGATCTTTCCATCGCGCGTGTGGACCGCACTGCCCCGCGATCCGAGGGTGACGATGACCACGGGAGCGAAACGAAGCAGGCCTTCCGTCGAGGTCACGCGAAGGAAGCGCTTCGCTTGGATGATCTCCGCTTCGTTGCCGAAAAAATATGCGGTGTGGCGAAGCAGCGTGCGGAAGAGGCGCGGCGTGTAGACGTAGTGGATCTCTTGCGACGGGTCGAACGCGATTGTCCGATCCAGTTCAGCCGCGAGCCGCGCGATCCGTATGTAGTACTGGGGGCGGCCCGTGCCGAGATGGACGAGCTCGACATCGACGACGCTGTGTCGCAGAATCGGAAGGCGGACGCCTTCCTTCATCGGACCCTGGTCGATGATCGCCATCTGATTTCCGGCCGAATCCGAGAAAATCCACGCCGTCGGAGTCGTCGCGCCGCGGATAGGGCGCAAGTCGGTGAGGTCGACGCCATCCTTCCGGAGTGCCTTCCGGTAGTCGGAGGGAAAGTCTTCGCCGACAAACGAAGCCAATGACGTCTTCACCCCGAGGCAGGCGGCCGCGCGACTCAGGTTTCCCGCGGTCCCTCCGAAGGACCGTCGGCGCCCGAGAATCTCGATGGACGTATTCGGCCGAGGCAGGCGGCGGAGGGTGACGATGTGGTCTATCGCCACATGCCCAAAGGCTCCGAGGTAGTTCCTCACGTCAGGCCCACCACGTTCCGTTGCACGTCCGCGAAACGGTCGAACGAGATGTACGCGATCTCTTCCTGGTCGCACAACTGGGCGAGCTCGGCCTTGGCGAAGACGTGATCCGCCTCGAGGGCGGGGCACAGATCTGAGTGGCCGTCTCCGACGTACGCGATGCGATAGCCTTCGGTCCGGAGTTGGAACAGGCGGAGCAGCTTGCACGTACCGCACAAGGTGCACGTCGCATCGGCCCACGGATATTCGATCCGGACGCTTCCCTCCTCGAAGACCGCATGATTCGTCCGAAGGGGAAGGCGGAGTTCCCACCGTCGCATCAGGTGGCGCACGTAGAAGTCGAGACCCTCGCTCACGATTTCGAGGGGAATCTTCCGTCGTTGGCAGAAGGCGGCGAAGTCCCGGAATGTGTCGTCCATCTCGACATGGTCGTCGACGAACCGGATGAGGTCCGCCTGTTTCGCATGAAGCAAGGCGAACTCTCGTGCCATCGATTCCCTCGTGCCGATCTTGCGAGCCCGGTGGAGCTCCTCGATATCCCACCAGGATGCCGGCGCGAACTCTTCCAGGATCGCCTCGGCCACGTCCGTCCGAGTGATCGTGCCGTCGAAGTCGGTCAAGACCGCGAGTTTGGACGGCATCGGTCGCCTTCGTGCTCGGCTGATGTCACGTGCCTTCGCGCCAGGATTCGAGGTACGTGCGCTGCTCTTTTGTCAAGCGATCGATTCCGATTCCAAGGCTGCGGAGTTTCAACTGAGCGACCTTCAAATCGAGATTCGCGGGGACCGGATACACCCGGGGTTTGAGCTCCGCGGCATGGTCCGCCAAGTAGCCCGCGGACACCGCCTGGATCGCGAAGCTCATGTCCATGATTTCCACGGGATGGCCCTGGCCCGCCGCGATGTTCAGGAGTCGTCCCTCGGCGATCAAGTGGATCCGCTTTCCGTCCGGGAAGACGTACTCGTCCACGAATTCTCGAACTTTCTTCTTCGTCTTCGAGAGGCGATCAAGGTCCGCCTTAGAGATCTCGTTGTCGAAGTGGCCGGCATTACCAAGGACGACCCGATCCTTGAGGCGAGGGAAGTGGGTCGCCGTGAGGACGTCCTTGCCACCCGTTGCTGAGATGATGAAATCCGCAATCCGGGACGCCTTGGACATCGGGAGCACCTCGAAGCCGTCCATCGTGGCTTCGATCGCCTTCACGGGATCGACTTCCGTGACGACGACGCGGGCGCCCATCCCGCGCGCGCGCATCGCGATTCCGCGGCCCGTCCAGCCGTATCCCGCGACGACGAACGTTCGGCCAGCGATCAACAGATTCGTGGCCGTCATGAGACCGTCAATGGTGCTCTGGCCGGTCCCATATCGGTTGTCGAAGAGATGTTTCATCTGGGCATCGTTCACATCGACGATCGGGAAGCGCAGGGCGCCGTCTCGTTCCATCGCCCGGAGGCGAATGATGCCGGTCGTGGTCTCCTCGTTTCCTCCGCGTACGCCCGACAGCAATTCAGTTCGCTTCGTGTGCAACAGGAAGACGAGGTCTGCGCCATCATCGATCACGAGGTCCGGCTTCAGATCGAGGACCTTTTGGAGATTCGCGTAATACTCCTCTGCCGTTTCCCACTTCTTCGCATAGACCTCGAGGCCGTAGGCCTCCGAAAGGGCCGAGGCGACGCTGTCGTCCGTCGAGAGAGGATTGCACGATGCGAGCCGGACCTTTGCGCCGGCTTCTTGGAGCGAGAGCGCGAGGACCCCGGTCTTCGCCTCGACGTGGAGCGCCATCGCGATCCGCAGCCCACGAAGGGTTTTCTTTTGTTTCAGCGACTCGCGGATCGCAGCGAGGACGGGCATATGGTCCCGGGCCCATTCGATTCGCAGCGCCCCTCGTTCGCTGAGTTCCGACATCCGAGCGCCGATGCGCCCGACTCGACTTCAGCCTTCCGGTGGCCTCGCCGCGAGCGAGCGTCATCTATTCATTGTTGAGCGGTGTATGCTCGTTGCGAGCGGTCACATGTCGCTGAAGGAAAAGCTGCGCGTCGGATGCAGCGGCTGGGGGTACGACGATTGGCTGGGCGGCTTCTACCCGCCGAACACCCCCAAGTCCGACTACCTGAAACTGTACTCCCGGGTCTTCGACGTCGTCGAGGTCGACTCTTCGTTCTACCGCAACCCAGGCCCCGCCGTGACGAAGGACTGGTACAAGGCAACGCCATCCGGATTCCGGTTCGCGATGAAGATGCCGCGGCGGATCACCCACGAGAAGAAGCTGAAGGATGTCGCCGAGAACCTGGGCTGGTTCTACGCGTCCGCGAAGGAGCTCCGAGAGAAGTGCGGACCGCTCGTCGCCCAACTCCCTCCCTCGATCAAGTTCGATGCCGACTGGAAGGTGATGCAGGACTTCCTCCGCGCCCTCGACGGGGAGCACTACGCCCACGCGATCGAATTTCGGCACAAGTCCTGGTTCCGCGAGGACGTGTACAAGCTATTGCGCGACCGAAACGTCGCGATGGTGTGGACGGAGAATCAGTACCTGAGAAGTCCAGCGGCCGTCACCGCGGACTCCATCTACCTGAGGATGGTCGGCGATCGCGAACTCACGGAGTTCAAGGAGACGCAACGGGACAAGTCCGCCGAGATGCGGGAGTGGTACAAGGAGCTGGACGGAGCCTCCGACTCGATTAAAGGGGCCCTCGTCTTCTTCAACAATCATTACGCGGGCTTTGGACCTGGCAGCGTGAACGAGTTCCGACGCCTGGCAGGCATGATGGAGTACGAGTTCCCTGCCAAGGCGGGCGTCCCGTCCAGTCAAAGGAGCCTGGGCGAGTTCCGCTAGCTCCGCCGGCCATCGTCCGAGTTTCGATTCGTTCGGCCTCACTTTGCGGAGTCGACCGACAACTCGGTGCCGCCCGGATCCGCGGGGCCGTCCGCCTTCGCTTCGCCCTCCGGGCCCGCGGAGGGATCGCGGGGCGCGGGTCTCGTTGCCGGATCCGGCTTGACAGAGGCACGCGATCGCGGTTGGTGCTTCCAGATCTGGGGCAGGAGGGCCACGAGGCCCCGCAGCTCGTCGAGGTCTCCCGACCAGTTCTCGAGTGCCATGCCGAAGCGGTTGTCGATGAGCCGAGACACCTTCCGGACGCGCTCCGAGAGCAGCCCCCGATCCTGGCCGCAATACACGACCGCGATGAAGTGGGAACGTCCCCGCTCGATGATGATCTTGCGTTCCCCGACTTGGAGGGATCCCAACTGGTCCGTGGTCCCTTTCGCGAAGGCGTCGTGGATGAAATCTTGGACGACCTTGAACATCCCGACGAGGATGTCTTCGTCTTCATAGGGAACAAGGCCGGAGGATCGGTGAGCCAATAGGTGACCTCCCATGCCCGCGACGAACACGTCCTCGATTTCGACATCGGAGCTGCGGCGGCGCCACAGGAAGACGAGCGCGATCAGACCCCCTGCGACGGCGGCCGCCACGAGCACCCATGCAGCGAGGTCCGTCGGTGTCGGGGGAACCGTCCCGGTCGCAGGCGCGATGAATTCGATGTCGATTCGTGGGCCTGAGACGGACGCGGAGGGGCTCCCCTTTCCGTCCGTGAATTCGAGCGCGAAAACGAAACTTGCAACGCTCGTATCCGCGGCCGATCCGAAGGTGATTCCCACGAGGAGGGCCTCTCCCGGCGCCAGGGAGGGGATCGTCCAGCTGTACCGTCTGCCTTGGTTGGACCGAGGCATCGAACCGTTGTCGGAGAGGAAGGCCGGCCCGCTCGGCAAGGTCGTGTTGAGCCAGCCGATGCCCGCCGCGTGTCCGGCGTTGCGTATGGTCAAGGTGAGGACGAACCGCGACGTCGTGTTGAGTTGGACGGCCGAGGCGGTCATGCCGAGGGTGAAGGAAGGGGCGAGGAGGTCGACCGATCGCGTGGGCGTGGACGGGACGAGCCGGTTCCCGTTCTTGTCCGTGGCCGTCCACTGGGTCTGGATGGTCATCGAGAGGCCATCGGCCATGCCCCGGAGGACGACGAGGTGCGCGGTGAGGGAATGCGCCCCGGGCGCGAGGTTCGACCAGGTGACCTGGAATCCATCCGACACGTTCGTGACGGGCAAGTTTTCTTCGATGTAGGCGAACCGGAAGTTTCCGCCCAGGGTCCAGTTGGACCATGCCTGACGGGCCGTCCCGGATCCCGTGTTGTTCGCGAAGAGCTTGGCGATGACGACATCCCCGTATTCCGCGGTGGCCTGTAAGGGCCGCAGCTGGGGGTCGAACACCGGGGCACGCACGCGGACCGTCGTCACGACCATTTTGGGAAGGAGAGGCGCCCCGGTCGCGTTCTGGTATGAGGCGCGGAAACGACAGAGAATCGTCGTGTTGTCCGCTGTTCCGGCCGCGATCCGGATCGTCCAGACGACGTCTATGCGGCCGCCGACGGCGAGACTGGCCACGGTCCACTGGAGGGTCCGGTTGACGGGGTCGTAGGTTGCGTTGGGAAAAGACCAGACGTAGGTTGAATTCGGGTCCAAAGGCGCCTCGACGGTCACGTTCGTCGCGGTCGCATTCCCCAGATTCCGAGCGTACGCGTAGAGAAGCACCTGGTCGCCCGGGTCCGCCAGGGAGACGTTCGCGGTGATCGAAAGGGTGAGGTCCGCATCCATGGGGCTTACGGGGGGACCCGCGACTGCCTCTGGCCGTGGCCCAGGGCCGTCCGAGGCGCTTCCTGCGGTTAAGGACGGTGCCAGCAACGCGACCAAGCACGCGATCGTGAATGCGGCGGCTACGAAGAGGCGTCGATGCACAGGTGTTCGACGATTGGGGCTAGGAAATACACTCCCGCCCCGTTATCATGGGTGATTCATTTCGGAGCCTCACGCGCGTAGAGGCTGTTTCGGGCCGGAGGCTTGCCTGCGGCTCTCGCCGCACGTCGACCGGTTATGTTCGTCGATCCCCCAACGCTAGCGTAAAGACGTAGTCAGGGTTTCGGAGACTCCGGTGCTCGCGTGGCCACGAAAACTCAAATCGTATTCGACTGTGCCGACCCGGATCGCCTCGCCAGGTTCTGGTCGGAAGCGCTGCACTACAAGGTGCAAGACCCGCCGCACGGATTCGCGACCTGGCAAGCGGCGCTGAAGGCGTGGAATGTGCCCGAGGAGGAATGGAATTCTGCGAGCGCGATTGTCGATCCGGATGGCCATGGGCCGAGGATTTACTTTCAACAAATGGACACGCCGAAGCCGGGGAAGAACCGCCTTCATCTGGACCTGAACGCGAGTGGCGGGCCTGCGGTTCCCCTCGAGGCGCGAAAAGCGCAGGTGGACAAGGAAGTCGACCGACTCCTGCGACTCGGAGCGAGCAAGCAGAAGGCCTGGGATGTGCCGCCATCGTCGAAGGCGGCACCCGGTGAATATTGGGTCATCCTGCAGGACCCCGAGGGCAACGAGTTCTGCGTCCAGTGAGAGATTACCAACGCCGCGCGCGCGAGAACAGAACCAGACTAATCAAGGACCATGCCGTTCTCGGTCCGTGGCCCGCGTGATCTTCCATGTGGACATGGACGCGTTCTACGTGAGCGTGGAGAGGCGGGAGAATCCGGAGCTCGTCGGCCAGCCGGTGATCGTCGGCGCGGATCCCAAAAAGGGTCGTGGGCGAGGCGTCGTGATGGCGGCCAGTTACGAGGCGCGGCAGCTCGGGATCCGGAGTGGCATGCCAATCAGCACGGCGTGGCACAAGACCCCGCAGGCCGTTTTCCTCCGACCGGACTACGACCGGTATGCGGCTGCGTCGGAGAGCGTGATCGAGGTCCTCCGATCCTACGCGGACGTCCTCGAGCATGTCAGCATCGATGAGGCGTTCCTCGATGTGACGGGTAAGGTGAAGGGGTTCGATGAAGCCGCAGGCTACGCCGCCCGCGTCAAGGCGGCCGTGCGGGAGCGAGAAGGCCTTGCGTGCACCGTCGGTGTTGCCCCGAACAAGTCCGTCGCAAAGATGGCCTCGGACATGGCGAAACCGGACGGCCTCAAGGTCGTTCGGCCCGAGGAGGTCGTCGCCTTCCTGGACCCGTTGCCGATCACGCGGATCAGCGGGGTCGGGCCGAAGACCGCCCAAATGCTCGAGCGGGTCGGAGTCCGGACAATCGGGGAACTCGCGCGCTTTCCCGGCGCCGAGTTGAAGAAGCTCATGGGCAAGAACTCCGTGTGGCTGTGGGCCATCGCCCGCGGGATCGAGGAGTTGCCGGTCGAGGAGCGGCCGGACCCCAAGTCGATCAGCGTCGAACGCACCTTCGACAAGGACGTGTCCGATTGGATCCGAGTCGAGTCGACGATCCGCGATGTGGCCCGCAACGTGTTCCTCCGGGCGCGGGCCCAAGGAGCCACATTCCGGACGATTGGAATCAAGATCCGGTTCGAGGGCTTCCAGACCCACCTTCGGGAGAGGACCCTCGCCTCCCACGTCTTCGATGAGAAAGTCTTGGCCGATGTCTGCGTCGACCTCGCAAAAGAATTCGCGGAAGGCAATCATCGGTTCCGGCTCATCGGGGTCAGGGTCACCAAGCTGGAACGCCCGAAGACGCGGCAGCCCCAACTGACCGCGTTCGAGTAGTCCGTGGAAGTTATAGTTAAATAACTATAACATCTCGGGCCCGAGCCTTCCTTTCAAGTCGCCGTATTCGGAGCTGCCTACCGTTTCCGTCGGGCACGTGGTTTCGGCGGGGCCCTCACTCCCACGTTCCGGGCGAGCCGGCGCAGCTCGCCCGCATCCATCCACTCGACCTTCAGGTACTTGAACAGTTCCCGGTCCGTCATCCCGAGCCGCCGCCCTTCCGCGATGCACACCTTGTACGCCTCGATCTCCGTGGGCGCATCCGGGTAATTGAAGCCCTCCGGGAACAGCTGCTTCCCTTCGCTGAACTGCCGGACATGGACGAGTTCGTGCACGACGTCGAGATAGATATCCCGCCGGTTGCCACTTGGAAGAGAAGAACTCGACCTTGAGTGCGCTGAGGACGGTCTTTGTCCTCGGTCCGAAAATCCCACGGACGGCGTCCACGTCCTCGAAGCCCTTGAAGTGATCAAGAAAACGCTCGTACCGAAGGCGAATGTTCCTCGGGATCTTGACATCGGGAAGTTTTGCGGAAGAGTAGGTCATCGTTTCCGCACCCCCGATAGCACCCGGAGGGCTTCTTTGCTGTGGGATTTCGGGTCCAGCCTACGGTAAGCGGCGAGGATCCTTCCGTCAGGTCCGATCACGTACGTGACCCGCTTCGCTAGGCCGTGGATCGCCACCGCGCGGAAGGCAGCAGTGATCTGTCGGTCCGGATCCGCCAAGGCCTCCGTGTCATCTCGAAAGGCGCACGCCTCTCTCGTACAGCCGAGCGTGTCGTCCTGCGGGTAGAAATAGAGCACGACGGGACGGCCTCGCAGATCTCGGAGCCGGACCGGGGCCCCGTCCTGATTCGTCCCCTCGAAGTCCGGGGCCAGGCTGCCCGGTTCGAGGAGGTCCGCCATGGCGCCCGCCGATTCGTTCGTGGGATATGAAGGATTCTGGGCGGACGAAGAGAGTCGACTCCCCGAATCCGCGGCTGGCGGGATCAAATCACGAAGAGATCCGGTTCCAGTCTGCGAGGATCTCCCGAGCCGCGTTGTAGCCCGGTGCGCCGGTGACCCCGCCGCCGGGATGGGCTCCGGATCCGCACAGGTACAGGCCCTCGACCGGCGTGCGATATCGGGACCATCCGGGAACCGGTCGCAGGACGAGGGACTGGTCGAGCGTCATCTCCCCGTGATAGATGTGTCCCTCCGTGAGTCCGAATCGGCTCTCCAATTCCCGCGGGGTCAACACCTGTCGGGCCACGACGAGTTTCTCGAAACCCGGCATCTGCTCCTCGAGCAACCCGACGACTTTGTCGCCGAGCCTATCTCCTTCCGCGTCCCAATTGCCAGGACGCAGGTCGTACGGCGCGTATTGGACCAACGTGGAAACGACGTGCTTGCCCGTCGGCGCCAGGTCTGGGTCCATGACCGTCGGCACGAAGACATCAAGGAATGGCGCGACCGAGACGCTCCCATATTTCGCGTCGTCGTAGGCCCGCTCCAGATATTCGAGGGACGGACAGATCCGAAAGTGCGCGGGGACCGCATCGGAAGCACCGGGAAATCCCGGCGCCCGGTCGAGGGCGAAGTTCACCTTCGCAACGACACCGTTCATTTCGAAGTTCCGCACGTGGACCAAGAATTCTGGATCCAGCTCCTCGGGATCGATCAGGTGAAGGAACGTCCGTTTCGGATCCGCGTTGGAGGCGACCGCGCGCCCCGCGATCCGTTCGCCGTCCGAGAGTTCCACGCCGGTGACCCGTCCGTCCGTGCTCGTGATCCGGCGGACATCGGCGTTGGTCCGGATCGTCGCACCCGCCTCCCTCGCGGCCAGTGCCAGTGCACTCGCCAAGGTGCCCATCCCACCTTTAACGAACGACCAGCCGCCGCCTTGGACGGCGGGCAGGAAGTGGGGAACGAGACCGAAGGCCGTCCCGGGGGAGAAGGGGCCTTGGAAGGTGCCGACCAACGCGTCCACGGCAAACGAGGCCTTCAGCAGGTCCGTCTCGAACCACTCGTTCAGAAAATCTCGGACCGACATCGGAGGCATGCGGAGCATCTGTTGCATCGTATCCTTGCCTAGGCGCCGGACCGCGAGCGCGCGCCGCAAGAGGCCCATCTGCTCTCCCAGGGTCGGTGCGGCGACGTTCGGCGGCGTCATCGTGACGAGGGGATCCAAGGCTGTCGCGAAGTCGCGCAGGAATGCGGTGAAGCGCGGGTAGGCCTCCGCGTCGCGCGAGGATTTCGTGATCAGTTCGGCCTGCGTCCTCCAGACGTCCCGCCAGATACGGAGGGAGGTGTGATCCCCGACGGCGGTCACCTCCGGGTCGAGGGCCAAAAGGCGCAGTCCCCGGTCCGGGAGGTTCAAGTCGTCGACAATCTCCGGTCGGAGAAGTCCACAGACGTCCGCGCCGGTCGAGGCCTGAAACCCAGGGGCGAGCTCCTCCGTCGCGACGGCGCCGCCCACCGCGGGACGTCGCTCGAGGAGCAACACGCGGCGCCGCGCTCGGGCCAGGTACGAGGCCGCGACGAGACCGTTATGCCCCCCGCCGACCACGATGACGTCGTAGGTGTCGGCCAAGGCTTACACCCGCAGGAGGGCCCAGTCCTTCAGGATCTCCCGCGCAGCGTTGAGCCCCGGCGCTCCCATGACGCCGCCTCCGGGGTGGGCTCCGGAGCCGCACAGATAGAGTCCCTTGATCGGCGTGCGATACTGGGCCCAACCCGGCGTCGGGCGGAGGAAGAACAACTGGTCGGGCGTCAGCTCTCCGTGGAAGATGTTCCCTCCGGTGAGGCCGATCATCTGCTCCAGGTCCCACGGGCTGAGCACCTGCCGATGAAGGATGATGTCCCGGAGGTTCGGGATGTATTCCTCGATCGTGTCGATGACCGTCTCCGCGAAGTCCTCGCGGCGTTCGGGCCACGTGCCCTTCCGCAACGTGTACGGCGCGTACTGGATGAAACAGGACATGATGTGTTTTCCCGGAGGCGCCAGGGTGGGGTCCAAGGTGGACGGCACGCACATGTCGATGAACGGGCGGTGGGAGAAGTCGCCGTACTTCGCGTCGTCATACGCCTTCTCGATGTAGTCGACGGTCGGTCCGATCGAGATGGCGCCCTGGAGCTGCGGCCCGTCCCCCGGGAGGGCGGAGAAGCTGGGGGCCTCCTTCAGGGCGAAGTTCGCCTTGCCGGACGACCCTTCGATCTTGAAGCGTTCGATTCCGCGAACGAAGTCCGCCGGAAGATCGGATCGTTCCAGGAACTTCAGGAAGGTCCGCTTCGGATCCGCTCCGGAAGCGATCACCTTCGCCTCGATCCGTTCGCCCGTTGCCAGTTCGACGCCCACCGCACGGCCGTCCTTAACCAGGATCCGTCGGACGTCGGCGTTCACGCGAATGTCTGCGCCGAACGAGCGGCCGGCGCGCGCGATCGATTCGCTCACCATGCCCATGCCGCCGCGGACGTACCCCCAAGAACGGTAGGCGCCGTCGATCTCGCCCATGTAGTGGTGCATGAGCACGTACGCCGTGCCGGGAGAACGAGGACCGAGCAGCGTCCCGATGATCCCACTCGAGCACATTCCTGCTTTGAGCGCATCCGTCTCGAACCACTCATCCAAGTAGTCCGCGGCGCTCATCGTCATGAGTCGCGCGAACGTGTACAGCTCCTCCTCGGTGAGGGTCTTCACCTGTCTGTTCAAGGCGTAGAGCTTCCGCAGGTCCGCAGGGTTCAGGGAGCCGACATCGGGTGGCGTCATCGTGAGCGTCGGCGCGATGAACTTCGCGAGTCGGGCCATGAGCCGTCCGAACCTGGGATACGCCTCCGCGTCGCGGCGGGAGAATTTCGCGATCGCTTGGAAAGCATCCGCTTCGTTCCCGCGGCGGAACAAGTACCGTCCATCGGGCAACGGCTGGAACGTCGACTCTTGCGGGATCACCTCGAATCCATGGGAGGGGAGGTCCAGGTCCCGGATCACCTGGGGACGAAGCAGGCTGCATACGTAGGAGCAGACGGTGAACTTGAAACCGGGGAACACTTCCTCCGTGACCGCGGCGCCGCCGAGCACGTGACGACGTTCGAGGACGAGGACCCTCTTGCCGGCGCGCGCAAGGTAGGCGGCGGTCACCAAGCCGTTGTGTCCCCCGCCGATCACGATCGCCTGATATTGCGATGTCAGGGAGACGACCTCCTCCTACGGCGCAGCGTCGATGATCACCAGAAGACGCGCGGGGCCGCGGCCCGTAACGGGGGAGGGGTTATATCGTTTCTCCGCGGTCCGCGTTACCAGGAGGCGGAGTCATCCGACGCGGGTCGCCTTTTCATTCCCGGACCTCGGCGGCTTGCGAGAGCTGGGAGTGGCGCGGCTGGTCGGGATACCTTGCTGCGTCCTCGTATTCTCTCGTCCCGGAGATGGAGTACTACGCGATCCGGCATTCTGCGGGAATGCTCGACGTCTCTCCGTTGTACAAGTATCTCATACGCGGCAAGGACGCGCTCTCCCTGGTGAACAAGGTCGTCACGCGGAATGCGAAGAAGCTCGCGAAGGGGCAGATCTACTACACGCCTTGGTGTGATGAACGCGGGAAGACGGTCGACGACGGGACGCTCTGGAACTTCGGCGACGGTTCGTTTCGAATGACGTCCGCGGAACCGAACTTGAAGTGGCTCGAGGACGCCGGGATGGGACTCGATGCGGAGGTGCGGGACGTGTCCGAGGACATCGGCGCGCTCGCGGTGCAAGGTCCATCCTCGCGGGCAATCCTGATGGAGGGCGCGGATGGAGCCGTCAAGAAGCTGAAATATTTCCGATTCGTGAATACGACGTTCGCAGGAATCCCGGTCCAGATCTCTCGGACTGGATACACGGGCGACCTCGGATACGAGATCTGGGTCGAACGGGAGCGGGCCGAGGCCCTGTGGGACGCCCTGATGGACAAGGGTCGAGGGCACGATATCACACCCGCGGGCATGCTCGCCCTGGACGTCGCGCGGATCGAGGCGGGTCTCATCCTAGCCGAAGTGGAGTACATGCCCGCGCGGAAGGCCGTGATCGACGTGCAGCGGTATTCTCCCTACGAGCTCAGCTTGGACTGGACCGTTGCATCGGAGAAGGGACCGTTCATCGGACGCAGGGCGCTGCTCGACGAGAAGCGCCGCGGCCCCGCCCGCCGAACGGTCGGACTCGTGATCGATTGGCGGACGGTGGAGCAGCTCTATTTGAACATGGGATTGCCGCCGCAACCTCCGTCGGCACCGTGGCGCGCGAAGATCCCGCTGTATTCTGGATACCGCCAGGTTGGCTGGGCGACGAGCGGGTGCTGGTCGCCGCTCCTCAAGAAATACATTGCAATCGTGACGGTCGCAGCGGCGTATTCCCGGCCGGGGACGCGCGTCGATATCGACCTCGCGGTCGAGTGGGAACGTCACCGGATCCCCGCGACCGTCGTACAGCGACCGTTCTTCGATCCGGATCGGAAGAAATCGTGAGGTGCGGGATAACCGCTGATTGGGCCTCTGAACGGCCGTCCTCGAAGATTACCCGAAACTCGGGACAGCATCCCCCTAGGTTTCTCGGACCTGATCGTCGTAGTGGTTCGCGAATCCCGACGCCCCGCTCTCGACGAAGTTCTTCAGGCACACGAGGCGGTCGGACCACCGTCCTCGCTGACGCCGAATGCCGTCGAGGTCGCCGTTCCGAAATCCGGTCGCGGTAAGATAGACCGCGGTCCCGCTCGCCTTCTCTTCGAAGTCAAATCGAACCCGGCGGTCCGGTTCGAGCGATCGTTGAAGGACGACCCGCTGGTTGGGAACCCATTCGACCACGCTGTCCGGTTCCTCCACCGATTCGACGGAGAACGCCCCACCGGGGCGTGGCTCCACGCGGGCCTCTTGGCGCGGGACACCTCCCGTGGTCCAATGGGCGACATGCGCAGGATTGGCGAATGCGTCAAAGACCTTCGACGGAGCCGCCTCGATCAGGGCGGAGAGCCGGACGTCCGGAGAACTCACGGGCGAATGATCGGGACGCACGCTGTCCCCACGCCCCTCGGCGATCGACTTCAGGTTCCCGAGGCACATCCGCCATGCATCTTGGACGGAACCGCAGGTCGTCTCCCGGATCGGAACGCCTCGATGCGTCGCATGGAGGAGGGCCGACTCGCCTGGGCCGTCTTCGAGGTCGTATGAAACTCGAGTCTCCGCAGACTGGATGGGCCACCGGAACGCGAATCGTCGCAGGACGTCGCCTTCGTCGATCGTGGTCTCCCACGCCCGTCCTTCCGGCGGAAGGATGCAGGTCGCCCCTCCGAACTTGAAGCTTCCTCCGACCTTCGGCTCGATTCGCGACCAGCCGCAGAACCATCGGGACAGATGCTCGATGCGGAGGAGACGCTCGAACACGGTGGGTCGAGGCGCACCGATCCTCATCTGGAAATCGTAATCGAAGGGCATTCGGGTCCCGCTGACGTTCTGTGCCAAGTCGAATCCAAGGCGGAAGATAAAGTCGCGGCCGTGACGTTTTACGGGCGTTTCCCTTCCTCTCGTCGGCGGGCCGCGCGGCGGCCTTTCCGGCCGCCGTGGCGGAACCGTTTCTCCTTGGGACGATCGTCCTTCGGAGGTCGTTCCTTCTTCTTCATGGCCGAGATACGCCGGGGGACCGGAAGAGGGTTGCGGAAACCTCCCCACGTTGGATGCTTGGTGCCAGCCGGCTCCCTTATCAAGGATGACGGGGTTTCATTGTCGTTGCGGGAGAGCCAGGTCGCGTCGAACGCCCGCGATGCGGGTCGGTTCGGCCTCTCCGGAGACGTGCGACGAGTTCGGATGTCTCTCCGAATCCGTTTCGGGAGGACCCTCTGGACGGGCCTGCACGGCCTGTCGGAACGATGGCCATGCCGGCGGTGCCGGCCTTCCCTGGTCGTCTGGATGCAAGGTCTCCACGACGCGGTGAATGTGCGACTCGGGAAGCGCCCGCTCCGCCCCGAGGCCTTTGCTCGGTTCTCGGCCGGCGCCCTCAACGGCAGCTACCACATCGGTTGCTTCGGATGTCGTGTCGCGCGGTGGGGTTCGCGCCTCGTTGCGCGGACGTCGAGCCCTACGAGAGGGCCCGCATGAGGGGGCACGGTCTGCTTTGAAGGACCTATTGCCGGAAGAGCAACTCGGCGCCTTCATCTCGAAGTACGCCCCGGAGATCGCCGCCCAAGCGCGCGCCGTTCTCGCGAAGATGCGAGCGTTCCTGCCAGGCGCGATCGAGTTGGTGTATGACAACTACAATGCCCTGGCCGTCGGGTTCGGCACCACGGAGCGGACCTCGGACACCGTGTTCTCGATTGCGGTGTTCCCGAGGTGGATCAGTTTGTTCTTCCTCCACGGGACGAATCTTGCGGACCCGAACCACCTCTTGAAAGGAAAGGGAAAGTCGGCTCGGCACATCGTCCTGTACGGCCCCGAGACGCTGGACATGCCTGCCGTCCAAGCCCTGATGGTCCAGGCGTTGAAGCGCGCGAGTCCTCCCTTTGATCCGAGGCGACCGAATCGAATTGTGATCAAATCGGTCTCCGTGAAGCAGCGCTCTCGACGCCCGAAGCCATTATAAACGGCCCTCACCTCCCCACCCCGATGGCCCGTTTCCCCGAGGCCGAACACCGCAGGCTGCACAAGATGATCTGCATGCAGTGCTACGCAAGGAACGCGATGCGCGCGACCCGCTGCCGGAAATGCGGGAGCACGGAGCTCCGCCCGAAGGCGAAGGAAGCCCGGAAAGAGTAGAGGACTTCGACACCGCCCGAGTGGGCATCAGCGCGGCGGGCCCACCACGGTTCCGAGGATCTTTCGCTCCGCACTCCGCAAGTGTTTTGAGAACGCAGCCCGGGAAATTCCGACGAGTTGGCCGAGACGGTGGAGCGAAACCTTCGCCGGGGTCTCGTAGTAGCCGAGTCGAAACGCGAGGGTCAGCAGTTCTCGCTGGCGAAGCGTGAGTGTGGTCCACGGATCCCATCGCCCCGCGGGAACTCGCCGGACGGCCCGCACCCAGTCGTGCCCCCCGAACCGGTCCAGGACGCTCCGGAATCGGCGGAGGACGCTTTCGGAGACGAGGAGCGAGACCCGCGCGCTTCCTGGGTCTTCCCGGATAACACGGAGCGGGACGATGCCGCCTTCCTTCCCAAAGGCCTCTTCGACCGCCTCCGGGATTTTCCATTCAATCCACGCGACGTATTCGCCGCGTTCTCGACTCGCGGACATCAGCTCGAACCGGGCGAGCCGATATCGCCGGACCAAGGCGCGGGCCTCGCGGCGGATCGCCTCGAGATCCTTGAACGGCCCGCGTCGGCGCACGCGGACGACGAACGCGAGCACATGCGGACGCACGGCGAACGACTGGAGGACGTCGACGGACTCGTTGTTGTGGAAGAACAATTCGGTCAAGATCCCAACGTCCTCGAGGAGCCGGGTCGGAACGACAACGTCGAGGTGCTTCACGGGTCCAGCCGGTTGACAGGTAAACCACTCGGCGGATAAAGCCGCGGTCCCTCAACCCACCGCGTAGGAGGCGTGGACACGGCCGGGAAGGAGGGAAAAGCGTTCACCACGGAGACGTCGGTGATCACGTGCAACATGGAGGGAGTCGTCCAGCAATATGCGGCGGATGCCGCGGACCTGTTCGGGTGGAGCCCCGAAGAGGTCATCGGGAAGATGAGCGTGGCCTCGTTTCACGTCCCAGAGAACGTGCCGGTCCTGGTCCCGCGCCTCCTGCGTGAAGCCGTGGAGAAAGGCAAATTCGAGGAAGAAGTCACCCTGATGCGGAAGGACGGCGCTCGGTTCCCCGCGATCCTCACAGTCCGTCCGATGTTCCGGGACGGGCAGCAGATCGGGTTCATGGGGAAGACCCGTCCGCTGGCGCCGCCAAAGAAGTAGACGAGCCGGGAGTAGGCGATCGCCCTGGCGGATTCCGAGCGCTTCACG
>VBLU01000030.1 GCA_005879065.1 Methanobacteriota archaeon | reverse complement strand
CGTGCTCGCTTTCGCCCTCGTGTCGTCGGTCGGAGCGGGTGTGGCCTTGCATCAGGCCGGCTACATCCTGACTGGCTCCGCGCCGCCCCGCGGCGTGGCGTGCGGTCAGGACCATAACGAAACGAACGATCAGGCCGGCGAAGGGAACGAGACGGGCGACCACAACGAGACGGTCGGGGCAAACGAGACCGCCGACCACGCATTCACGCCCGGCCAGGGTGAGATTCAGGATCACAACGAGACCGGCGATCACGACAACGAGACGGCCGAGCACGACGACAATGGAACCTCGTGCGAGCCGAACGAAGCCGGTGATCTTGGCGGGATCGGCGACTCCGACACGAACGAAACGAAGGACGACTGAATCTCGTCCTTCGGCCCTTTCTTTTCCGACCGAACGCGATGTGACCGTGGATAGCCTTTCTTCGTGCGAATTTAATACATCGTAGCGGCTTCTCTAACCGACCGAAGGTTCGCGCGCCGCGAAGGGATTCGCGCAATTCAGGGAGGGAGAACGACGAAGACGACGACATTGAGGAACCTCTCCTTCGTCGTGTTGGTCCTGGGACTCCTACTGGTCTTCGGCGGCGTGAGCCTCTTTGTGGCAGCGAACGGGCCACGGGATCGCGCGTACACGTTCAGCCTGCCCAGCCAGGCGAATCGCTACCAGCGCATCCAGGTCAGCATCCTCACCGCCGGGTCGATCGAAGTGACGTATCAGTCCGACTACGTGATCACGGTCTGGGTGATGACCGAGGCTCAGCATGCGGAATTCCTCCAGACCGGTCAAGCGCAAGGGCTCGGTCAAGACACGGGAACCTCGGGTAGGCTCACGACGGCTCTGCCGTCTGGCGGGACGTACTTCGTCGAGATCGGCCACGGGTCGGGGTACGAGACGACGGCAGAGACCGGTGTCGTCCGGTTGAGTCTCTCCGGGCTCGATCCCACATTGTCTGTCGGAGGACTCGGTTGCGTCGTCGGCGGGACGATCCTGGCGGTCGTCGGCTTCCTCTATCGCGGCGTGGCGAAGAAACGAGAGGCCACCATGTCCCCTTTCTACGGACCCGGAGGGGTCGGTGCCGCGGGCTATCCGGGCACGCAATACCCTTGGCCCGGGGCGGACGTGGCGCCACCTCCGGGCATCGGCGTGCCCTCGACCGGAACGATCCTCCTGACCCTCGAAAACCCGACGTCCGCGGAGGAGACGGTCCGGATCCTGATCGACGATTCCGAGGTGGCGAAGTTGACCATTCCTGCGGGGGCGACCCAACGCGCGAGCCTTCCTATAGGGATCTCGCCCGGCCCCGCGACACCCACAAGCCTCGAGGCGGTCACGGCCGGCGGCAAGCGGCTCCAGCAATCCGTGATCCTCGTCCCGGGAGGCGCGGTGCCGGTATCCCTGCGGCTCAAGTGAAATCGTCTTCAGTCAACGGTCGATCTCCATCCGATGATTCGTTCACAACTTCCGCCGAACCAAATCACCGTGCATTTGGGTCGAGCGCTTGCTTAGTCCCAATCGTTGGATTCTCGCTCGGCAGTGTGATGCGACTGTCATCCCAACCCGCGTTGGGGCAACCGAATCCGAATGCCCGCTCAAGCGACCCCGGTGATGAGCCGACGAGCTTGGCTCGGCCGGAGGATACTCACGCTTTCGACCGCTCCAAGGACAACAAGGTCCCGGTCTCCCGTTACGATGGCATCGCAATGGGAAACGATTGCGGCTGCCAAGACATGAGCATCTCTTGGATCTCGGAGTCGGGGGAACTCGCGAGAACGTCTTGCGTAAGCTCTGCGGGGAACAATTTCTACACGAAGCAGTGACAGGACTTCCCTGGCCTCCTCTCGTCGGCGGGGGAACTTCTCCTGCATGACCTCCAAGACTTCGTGCTGAACATCCTGAGAGATGACGAAAGCATGTTCTCCGCGGAACGCGGCTAGGAGGATCCACCGCTCCGTACCTGAGAACACGATGCCGGAAACGAGGACGTTCGAATCGAGGAAGAACCTCACCGAGATCGCCTTCGACGAGCTCCCTTGAGAGCTCGTAAGAGCGCCTCCCTGGTGATTCCCTTGCGTTTCGCCTCCTTCTGGAAGGACTCCGAGAGTTCCAGGAATCGGGTCTCAGCCCGTCGGAGAACGACGAAATCGCCTACCTCCTCCGCGAGGAGATAGGTGTCCTCGGAGATGCCGAGATCCCTCCGGATTCGAGCCGGGAGCGTCAGTTGTCCCTTCGTCGTGACCTTCACGACCTCAGCCATCGGAGGCATGTAAGGAATCCTTACTATTTCATCTTGGTTCCCGGGATGGTGACATCATTATCGGAGTGCGACGGCTACCCGTGGCACTTCAGACCGCTACCGGTAGACGGTATTCCGATGTCCAACGCTCAGGACATGGACGATCCTCGGTTGCCAGCCGACATCGACGATAGCCGGGTAGTCGCCCACTCGAATCTTGAAGGCTTCAACGGATCGCAGACGAGTCAGGTATCGAGCGGGATCCAGCGCAACCGTCCGGAGCTTTCGGGCCATCCTCTCTCGTACGGGTTTGTCCCGCTTCCGGAACTCTTCCGCAGCGAGTTCCGAGAACTCAACCCGGAACGCCAGCCGCTCATTCCTCTTTCATCAATCGCTCTAGCGGGACGGTCTTTCCCGCCCGAATTTGTCGGCGCGACTCGAAGATATCCTCGATGGTCTTCACGCTCAAGCGGTCCTCCAGGGCGCGCGCGATCGCATACCGGACGAATTCGGACTTCGAAGGGAAGCCTTGTTCCTTGGACGCCGCCGCAAGCAGCTTCGCCTGCTCTTTCGTAAGTTTGAGGCTTATTGTCTCCACACGAATTGTAATACGGTGGTATTACTTAGCTCTATTGATGGGCATTGTGGATCCGAAGAACGATATCTTCTGTCCCATCGGCTAGAACCTCGCGTCCGAGTCCTGGGATCTTTGAACGGCTTCGATAGCCCTGAGTCAGAAGGTCCAATAATCAGGTGCACCGCGGGTCGGAGAATATGTGCGAGCAGCCGACGCATGTTCGTCGCCAGCGTACGATTCGCGAGCTCATCGAAATCTCATAAAAGTCGGACAGCCCGCCCCCCGGCAAGCCGGGAAGCGGGCTTCCAAAAGAAGGTTCTACCGAGCCCGCATCTTGCATACACGTATTCGCGCTACCCGAGGCAAGACTTAAGAAGTAAGACCCGTCTTACCAGTCTGTGCACGTCGTGAAAGTGTCCAGCAAGGGCCAGATTGTGATCCCGAAAGAAGTTCGCAAGAGGCACCGGCTCGGACGGGACACGAACCTCGTGCTTCTCGAATCGGGGGACGCCCTCGTCCTTCGCAAGAAGACCGATGTGGAGGAGATTCTGAGAGACGAATTCGGTCCGCTCCTGCGGGCTTCCGAAGAGACATTGAAGGAGCTTTGGGGGAACCCGGAGGACGACGTCTGGGACGGCGTGTGAGGTGAGGTGCGATTGGCTCTCGAACCGGGATCTTTGGTCACGATCTCGTTCCCCTTTACGGACCTCACGGCGGTCAAGCGGCGACCGGCCCTGATCCTCATCGTCCAAGGTGAGGACCTCGTCGTCTGCGGCGTGACGTCCAAGATTTCCCGACACCGCGATGCAATCCCGCTCGACGATCGTGGAATGGCGGAAGGTCGGTTGCCCGCGCGAAGCGAAGTCCGCCCTCTGAAGTTGTTCACCATTCATCGCGCCCTCGTTCATACGCGCGTAGGACGCGTCTCCGCCACCACCTTCCGACGTGTGGTCGCTATCCTCATTTCGTCCCTCCGACGCGGTTCGAGGACCTTGACCTGAGCTCGTCGAGGCGTGCTTACCGCGACGGGTGGCATCCTGGCCAAGGAACATCCGGTCTTCGGCCGCGACGCCTAAAAGTCGGACAGCCCGCCCCCCGGCAAGCCGGGAACCGGGCTTCCAAAAGAAGGTTCTACCGAGCCCGCATCTTGCGGCGCCGGAGCACGTACGCCGTCGAGACGGCGGCGCCCGCGATCACGACGAGCAGGACCCAGAGCCAGACGCCCGGGTTCGAGCCCACGGATTGGGTCGAGGGGCCGGACGGGGTCCCCGGGTTCGTCCCCGGTTGGTTCCCGTTGTCGGACCCGCTTCCCGGGGTTTCGTCCCCGGTGCCCTGGTCGTCCGAGTCGTGGTCGTCCGTGTCGTTGTCGTGCTCGCCATGCGATCCGGAATCCCCGCTATGGTCGTGGGAATCCCCTTGGTCGTTGGCGTCTCCGTCGTGGTCGTCTCCGTCGCCGTCGTGCTCGCCATCCGCCGGTTGCATGCCGGAGGCATGGCCCAGCGGGGCGGCGTCTCGGTAGGGACTCTTTCCGCCGTGGAAGTCCGCCCGCGCGACGGGGGCGAACAACAGGACGGCGGCCAGCCCTAAGACGAGGGCCAGAGTGCGCTTCAAGGTCCCATCCTCGGGCGCCGGAGGATGCCCGATGTGGGAAATACATTCCGCCGGTTCAGGGGCCGTTGACAAACGCGGACCTACAAATCTGTGGAGTGGGAACCTGTTCCGTACGGTGATCACGTGGGCCCCGGCCTCTTGGGGAGCCTTTCGAGGTCAAGC
>VBLU01000029.1 GCA_005879065.1 Methanobacteriota archaeon | reverse complement strand
TCCTTCTCCAGGGACACGACCGCATGGTTCGTTCCTCGCAGGACCGCGAACTCCCGCGGGAGGACGTCCGCGATCTCGACCAGGTCGAGGGACGGGCCCTCGTTCCGGACGACCAGTTCCACGTCGACCTCGCGGCCCGCGTCCGTCCGGTCGGCCGACAGCGACCGCAGGGCGACGATCCGGGGCCTCGGGGGCGGCGCAAGGGATCCGAGGGCGAGGACGATCATGGGAGGCAGGGCGAGGAGCAGGACCTGCCAACTCCGGAGCACGAGGCCGAGCAACAGGAGACCCATCGAGGCCGCGGCGAGGCCGCTCGACAGCGGCGTCCGCATGTCACGGCACCTTCGGGACCGGGACCTGCGCCAGGACGTCCGCGAGGACGGTCGCGGTCCGGACCCCGCGGATCCAGGGATCCGGCTTTAGGATGAGCCGATGGGCGAGGGCCGGCCCGGCGACGGTCTTCACGTCGTCCGGGGTCACGAAGTCACGGCCCGCCATGGCGGCCCGCGCGCGGGAGACCTTCAACAGGGCCAGCGAGCCCCGCGGGCTCGCGCCGACCTCGACCTGGCTGTGACCCCGCGTCGCCCCCACAATGTCGACCATGTACCCCTCGACGGCGGGATCGACGTGGACGTCCTCGATCGCGGCCTGCAACCCCCGCACTTGGTCCGGCGTGGTCACCGGTTCGATCGTGGCGTCGTCCGACCGGCGCTTCCGCCGGCGTTCGAGGACCTCGATCTCCTGTTCCCGCGTCGGATAGCCGACGTCGATCCGGAGGAGGAACCGGTCCACCTGGGCCTCCGGGAGCGGGTAGGTGCCTTCGTGTTCGATCGGATTCTGCGTCGCGATGACGAAGAACGGCCGGTCGAGGGGGAACGTCTCGCCCTCGAGGGTCGCCTGCCGTTCCTGCATCGCC
The DNA here is from genome assembly GCA_005879065.1 of Methanobacteriota archaeon. GTDB lineage: Archaea > Thermoplasmatota > Thermoplasmata > RBG-16-68-12 > RBG-16-68-12 > RBG-16-68-12. The sequence continues at coordinate 7,114 of VBLU01000029.1, read as the reverse complement.
TCGAGCAAGGCGGACTGCGTCTTCGGGGGGGCCCGGTTGATCTCGTCCGCCAGGAGGAGCTGGGTGAAGATCGGACCGCGGCGGAGGACGAAGTCGCTCGTCTTGCGGTCGTACACGTAGGTGCCCGTGATGTCCGCGGGCAGGAGGTCCGGGGTGAACTGGATCCTCCGGAAGGAGAGGCCGAGGCCCGCCGCGAAGGACTTCGCAATCAGCGTCTTCGCCAGACCCGGCACGTCCTCGATCAGGAGGTGTCCATCGCCGAGGATCGCCCAGAGCACCCGTTCGAGGACGGGCCTCTTGCCGACGATCACGGCTTCCACGGCGTCAAGGAGCGATCCGCTGACCGCGGCCACGGACGCGAGGTTCACCGCCAAGCCTCCATGCGCGCGAGCACGTCCTGGAACTCGCGGGTGAAGCCCCCCCGTTCGCGGGCCCTGCGCACCCAGGCGTATCGGCCGTCGAGGTCGCCCGCGCGGACGCGGAGGAATTCGGCGAGGACGGGATCCCCGAACACCCGAAGGAGGGCGTCCGGCTCCTGCTGCACCGCGTACATCCCGGCCGACGTGAGGCCGAACGACAGTCGCGCGTGTTCAAGGAAGGCGGCCCGAGCGCGTGAGGTCACGAGGACCTGGCTGTACCGCAGCCCTCGGGCCGCCCGGCGGACGGACGCGGCTACGGTCTCCAGCTCCCCGGGTTCGTACGCCTCGGGCGAGGCCGGGAGAACGAGCGGGGCCGGTTCCGACGTCCCACGGAAGACCTGATGCCAGACGAGGACCGCGAGGAGGCCGAGGAAGGCGAGGCCCAGGCCCCACTGGAGGGATCCGCTGAATTGAGCGTAATATACGAAGACCATCACGACGACGGCGGCCAGGGATACGAGGGCCGCACTGGAGAGCGGAAGGCGGACGACGCGGTCGCGGATCGACGAAAGAGCGTCCGCGCTCGCGGGACCATCGCGCGACCCCACCTCACGCCTCCAGCGCCGCCTGGATCTGCCCGAGGCTCTCGATCGCGCGCGCCCGGTCCCGTTCGCCGAGCGGGTGCTCGCTGTATCGTGCCTCTTCGAAGAGGGACGTGAGGATGCCCGACGCGTCCCGGGACACCCGCAACCGATCGACCGCGAGCCTCTCGAGCTCGTGGGGCGTGAGGGCGTCCTGGTCCGTGATCCCGCGGGACCCGAGGAGAGCGCAGAACCGCTCGAAGCAGGCGAGGATCGCCGTGCGGACGTCTCCGCCCTCCTCGAGGTCCCGGATCGTCGCTCGGACCGCGACCACGGCCGCCTGACGATCGATGGGAATCGGGAACGCGGTCTCCCACTCCGGGTCCGGGCGACGGGACCGCCGGAGAAGGTACACGAGCCAGGCGAGCGCGGCCAGGACGGCGGCGATCAAGAACAGCTCGACGGGCCAGCCCGAAGCGGCGGGCCAGACTGTCGTGAAGGCCCCCGAGGACCGCCCACCAGGAGAAGGCTTTCGGCGGGCGCTTCGCGCTACTCCGGTTTCGGAGAAGGAGCAGCACGCTACCGACGAGGAAGAACGCGGACAGGACCGTGAGGAGGATGGTGGCGATCGGATCGGGAACGAAGACTCCGGCCCGCGACGCCGGCCCGCCGGGGGCCGTCGCTTGCGGGATCGACTCGCCCCCAGTGTCCAGGTTCGCCAGATTGAAGGCGAGCGCCGCGACAAGGAGGACGGCCAGGACCAGGAGGAGAGGGACCGCCCACGCGAACTTTCTGCGGCGAAGTCGGAACACATCCGCGCGAAGGCGCTCGGCGCTCATAACGATTTTCCCGGAGGGACCCGGATGCGCCGATCAGGCAGAGCTGAGTAGCTCGAAGAAGCGCTTCCGCCTCTGGAGCCCGTAGAATCGGAGGGCGAAGGCCGCCGCGACGGAACCGAGCGAGAGTAGGACAAGGACCAGCCCGAGAATGCCGGGGCTGGCGTGCACAGGTTCCATAATTGAAGGGCTGTTTGTTGGCGGAGTCTGACCGGCGGAGGAGACCCCTCCCGCGATGAGCAGATAGAACGCGCCGATCGCCGCCAGAACGACCGCGGCTCCGAGCGCCAGGGTGATCGCGACCCGCTCCGGATGCAGGATCTTCCGGCCCTTGTCCGTGAGCTCATAGTAGATCCACTTGCGGCCCTCGTCCACGCGTTTCACGAGGCCCGCGCTCTGCAACTTCTCGAGATGCTCGAGGAGCGTCGGCTTGCTCAGGCCAAGCAGGTTGCTCAGGTCCGTGACCGTCTCGCGTCGTGCGTCGAGACGTTTCAGCACCTCGACTCGAACATCCGACGCGAGGGCGCGGAAGCTCTCCTGGTCCAGCGTGATCTTGCCGCCGCCAGGGTCCATGCACACGAGCCATGGGCCCATGGGCTCATGAACGATTCCCTTCGATTCGGGAGGAGTCTAACAATCCGAGTCGTCGCGGCTCCGCCAGCGGGAGAGACTCCTTGCCTCCGCTCGCGTCGATGCCACAACGCGATGGAACAATCATGGAGAACGTATTAAGACAGGCCGGCACGATGGACCGGACCGGATTGGGGCGTTTGAGTCCTCTACCCATGCACGCACGTCCCTCGACCGGGGCAGGGCCGGGAGGAGCGGCATGACGATACCTCCCGCGGCGGGCCCGAAGGCACCTCCATCGGCCGGCGCCGATTCGAAGCCGCCGGGCAATCGACGAACGCTCTTCGGTGCTACGATCCTGATCTGGGCGGTCACTGCCGGCCTGGGCATCCTGTTCAGCGTGTTCGCGGTCGCCATCGGGTTGCAGGCCGCCACGTTCGATGTCATGCGTTGGCTCCTGGCCCTCGCGATCGAAGCCCCCCTCGCAGCCGGCATCATCGCACTCATCTGGTACAGCCGGAACATGCACAGCGCGACGGCCGCCGGCGAGGCCGGCGCCCAGGCACTCGCCCATTCCGAGGCGAAATATCGGGAGCTGATTGCCTCCGCCCCGGACGGCATCTTCGTCCTCGATCCGCAGGCAAAGGTAATCGATGTGAACGGGGCGGGGGAGGAGCTTTTCGGTCTCAGCCGAGCGGAAATCGTCGGCCACTCGTTCATGGAATTCGTCCCGCCTGAACGGTTGGAGTCCGCACGTTCGTACCTCGCCGATCGGCTCAAGGGCTTGCGCGCCACGGAGCTCTACGAGGCCACGTTCGCCGCGGCGGACCTGAAGCCGTTGCACGTCCAGCTTCGGTCCCAAGTGGTCCGGCCCTCGGACGCGGAACCATACGTGGTTTACATCGTACGCGACGTGACGGCCCAACGCGAGGCGCTGCGGAACTTGGTCGAAACGGAGCGGTGGGCCTCGATGGGGCGACTCGCCTCCTTCGTCGCCCATGAAATCAACACCCCGCTCACGAACATCTCCCTGCTCACGGCGAGCATTTCGCGGCGGGTGAGCGATCCGGAAATTCAGGAACGCCTCAAGAAGATCGCGGCCCAGGGGCGGATCGCGGCGAACATCACGGGGGAGCTGTTAAAGTTCGCGCGGCCCGGGGCCATTAGCCCGATCGAGACGGAACTCACCGACCTGATCCGCGCCGCCGTGGAGCAGACCGACGCCTTCCGGAAGCCCGGCGTCGAGCTCCGGGATGAGACGGGGACCCGCTCGGTCGTCTGCACGGTCGATCCGATGCGGATCCAAGAGGTCTTCGTGAACCTCCTCAAGAACGCATACGAGGCCACGCCACGCGGACGCGTGAGAATCCGTCTCCAGGACCTCGGGTCCCTCGTGGCCGTCTCGATCTCCGACACCGGGTCAGGGATCCCGCCGGAAATCCAGAGCCGGCTCTTCGAGGCCTTCTTCACGACGAAGAAGAAGGGCGAAGGGACGGGCCTCGGCCTCGCGATCAGCCGAAACTTCGTCGCGAGCCACGGCGGCGACATCACCCTCACGTCGGAGCCTGGCAAGGGGTCAACCTTCACGGTCGTCCTGCCGAAACAGGCTCCGGGCGTCCGCGCGACGGAATGAGCCGCCGCCGATCGCTCGAAGATTGGTCAAGTATTTTTGACCGTGAGAACGACCCCAGCGGGTCGCATCGAGAGGTACGGAATGCTTGCCATGAGCGCCTCGGACGAGTCGGCACGATCGCCTGGCGTCCTGATCGTGGACGACGATGCGGGAATCCGCGAAAACATCGCAGACCTGCTGTCGACCGAGGACTATCGCGTCTACTCCGCCGCGGATGCCGACGAGGCCCTGCATGTCCTCGAGGCCGAAGACATCGACCTGCTCGTCACGGATTTCCAGATGCCCGGTCGCAACGGCGTGGAACTCATTGAGGCCGCGCGCAAGGCCAACCACCTGGTCCCCGCGATCCTGATGACCGCCTACCTGTACGTATACGAACAGCTCGACGCGGACCGGCGAAAGGACATCACGCTCCTGCGGAAGCCCTTCGACGCGGATGAAATCCTCCGTGAAATCGCGGCTCGGCTCGGCGACGGCAACGCGCCGAAGCGCTAGGTCGGCCGGCGGAACACATCCACCGATCCCCGTCCACGACCGACGCCCCATGTCCTACTTCGGGACTTTCTGCCAATCGTCCAGGAATCGCTTCAGGCCGACGTCGGTCAGGGCGTGCTGTGTCATCTTCTTGAGGACGTCGAATGGCAGCGTGACGATGTCCGCGCCCAGTCTCGCGGCCTCGATCACGTGAAGGGGGTGCCGGATACTCGCCACCAGGATTTCGCAGTCCCAATCGTAATTCCCGAAAATCTCGGCGATTTCGCGGATCACCTGCATCCCTTCCTGGCCCATGTCATCGAGCCGTCCGATGAAAGGGCTCACGTACTTCGCCCCCGCCTTCGCGGCGAGGATCGCCTGGTTCGCGGAGAAAATGAGCGTCGTGTTAATCTTGACGCCCTCCGTGGACAGGGCCTTGATCGCCTTGAGCCCTTCCGTGGTCATCTGAATCTTCACGACCACGTTCTGGTGCAGCTTCGCGAGCTGGCGGCCCTGCTTGATCATCTCCTCCGCCTGGGTCGTCGTGACCTCGAGGGAGATCGGGCCGTCGACGAGGGCGAGGATGTCCTGGATCACCTCGGACCACTTTCGTCCGGTCTTCGCGACGAGCGTGGGATTCGTCGTCACCCCGTCGAGGACGCCCCAGGACGCGGCCTCACGGATCTCGTCGATGTCCGCGGTGTCGAGGAAGATCTTCACCATGAAAACCAGCCGTCGACCAAAGGCTCGGGCCCGATATGAGCATTTCCGCCTTTCGGGAGACGTCGTTTCCCTCGGGGCGGGACAAGCTACTTATCGGGCCGGCCCGTGCGGGCGGCTCACATGGCGGCCCCGACGCTCTGGCACCACCCGAACTTCCTGAGGCTCTGGATTGGCCAGAGCGTGTCCCAGTTTGGGAATCAGTTCACGGGCCTCGCCTTGCAGTTCCTCGCCTTGAAGACGCTGCTTGCCAGCCCCGCCCAGATGGGCCTCCTCGGCGCGATGGGGACACTTCCGTTCCTCTTGATCGGCCTCCTGGTGGGAGTATGGGTCGATCGCCATCGGCGCCGGCCCATCCTGATTGCCGGCGACCTCGGCCGCGGCTTCATCGTCGTCACGATTGCGGTCTTCACACTCCTCGGCATCGTGCGGATGGAGTATCTGTACGTGCTGGGATTCGCGACCGGGGTCCTGACGGTGTTCTTCGACGTGTCATATCAGGCGTACCTCCCCGCTTTGGTTCCCCGAGGACAAATCGTCGAAGGAAACAGCAAACTCGAAGCGAGCAACACGACGGCACAAGTTGCCGGACCAGTCCTCGCAGGTTTTGCCCTCAAGGCCGTCGGCTATGCGTTCGCAATCGTGGCTGATGGACTCACTTTCTTCTTCTCCGCAGGACTCATGGCCCGCATCGCAACGCCGGAAACGGTGCCTGCTGTATCGGAACGACGATCCGTTGCGACGGAGATTCGAGAGGGCCTCCGCGTCGTGTTTCGGGACCGGCGACTCTGGTCGATCGCGGGCTGCACGGGGACCGCGAATCTCTTCTCAGGCGCCCTATTCGCCCTCTTCACGCTATATGCGGTCCGTATCCTTGGCCTCGATGAGGTAGGAATCGGGACCATTGGCGGAATCGGAGGAATCGGCGGGATCCTCGGCGCCGTCACGGCGAACCGACTCGCGAATCGAATCGGCATCGGTCGGGCGATCGTCCTGGGAATTGCTGCTGGGTCGTTGAGTTCCTTCGGTGTCGTGTTTGCGACGCCGCGGTTGGCGTTTGCATTCCTCATCGCAATGGTGTTCATGGGAGCCCTCGGGTCGCTGTGGTACAACATCAATCAAGTCAGTCTGCGGCAATCGCTTGTCCCCATTCGCATTCAAGGTCGGCTCAATGCGACGATGCGCTTCCTCGTCTGGGGCACGCTCCCGATCGGGAGCCTCCTGGGAGGCGCTCTCGGGGAAGTCATCGGCGTGTATCCGGCGATCGTCCTTGCGGCGGTCGGCGGCCTATTGGCGGTCCCTTGGGTGTTCTTCTCCCCGGTCCGACACCTGATGACAATTCCTCCGCCCGCAGCCGATTGAACGAGAGGACCGAGTGTCGCGAGTCTGCGGCACGATCACATCGCGAACGAAGCCGCAATCGCGACGAGGGCTCCCAACCCGACGAGGATCACACCGATCACGCGGCTGAACAGCACCGTCCGGACGCCGAGTTTCTCCGCGAAGATCGCGATCGAGATGCCTCCCATCCAAAGCAAGCTCATCGACCCGGAGATGAACAGGACGAGCATGAAAAGCCAGCAGCAGCCGATGCAGTACATGGAGTGGCGAAAGCCCATCCGCAACGCCCCAAGACGGCCGCCGCGCCAGTGATGGAGCACGAACTCCACCGGAGTCGTGCACTGGGAAAGGCAGACTTCCTTCGTCCGCGTGACCTGCCAGAGGCCCGCGGCGAGAAGAATCCCGGCCGAGAGAAAAAGGGCCGGGCCCATGAGCGTGGAACCGATTAAGCCGAGGGCCATCAGACCCAAGAGGGCCGCGACTCCGAAGAATCCCCAGACGACGAAGTACGGAAACAGGAATGCAATGGTCCCGAGAACATCTGCGGGTTTCGTAGGCCGGCCGTCCTCGAGTCGCGTGATGCCGTAATAGGCGAGGGCC
>VBLU01000028.1 GCA_005879065.1 Methanobacteriota archaeon | reverse complement strand
AGAAATCCTTCGGGACATCCCGCGCGACCACGGTGATGCGGCTGAGGACTCCCATCAAAGCCATGATCTTCGGCATGGAACCGCGGAACCGAATCTTGCCACCCATCACGAGGCTCTGGAAATCCTTCTCGCCTTTCCCGAGCTGGGTCCAGGCGTCGTAGGTCCCTTCGAACTTGAAGTCCGCGGGAACGTCGGCGGCGACCGCGGAGGACGAGACTCTGCCGTTCACGACGTCGATCAGGAAGGAGGCCTTGCGGTCGACGCACGTCAGGATGACTTTCGCCGTGATGGCCGCGGCTTTCCTGGACCATTCGGGATCCGCGTTGAGGCGATTCGCCACCTCTTGGAAAAAGGCTTGAGTGAAGTATTGCGCCAACGGTTCCGCTCCTGCGGGACCGTCCGAGATGAAATAAGCCTTTGCGAAACCGGGGCGCGTGGGTGCCGAACGAGAAAAGGTTTTACGGCCCCGGACGTCTCGCGAGGTGCGCGTGGGTAGCCAAGCCCGGTCAAAGGCGAGGGACTCAAGATCCCTTCCCGAAGGGGTTCCCAGGTTCGAATCCTGGCCCACGCATCGAACTCACCCCTGCTTGTGGGCGAGTGGAGAATGAATTCATCCCGGGCGAGGGGTGCGTGAGCCCGTAGCAGGGATTGGCAAGGTTTCTTGAAAGACCCCGATGATGCGGGGCAGGGGCTGCACATGAAACAAAAAGAGCTGGTCGATTTGATGACGACGCTGGACGATGCTTGGAATGCCGGACCTGGAAGCGCGCTTTGGGAGACTTTTAGAAAGCGTCACACCGAAAATGTTGCCGTGTACTGGCCCGGCGGGGCCCCACCCACGAGAGGCCGGCACAACCATGACGTGGAAGCCATTGAATTCTTCAAGACCTTCCCGGACAACCACCTCATCAACCGCCCGTACAAGCTTCTCTTCGCGGACGGCAACCACACGTGCTCCGTCGCGGAATTCTCCGGCACGATGACGGGACCAATGAAGGCTGCGGAGGGGAAGGTCATCCCGCCGACCGGGAAGAGTTTCCACGTGGAGTTCTGCACGGTGGCCACATGGAACGAGAAGGGGGAGATCACGGAGGAGCGGCTCTTCTACGACCTCGTGGGCCTGATGAGGCAGATTGGACTCGCGTGATGGTCACGTATGTGAAAGCGGTTCCCAGGGGCTTTGGGTACCCGAAATCTCCCGGTGAGCCATTTCGGGACCCCCCCTCGAATCGGAGCCTAAGACAGGCGCACCCCGATTACCAAACTCGTGAACGCGACTCACCGATCATCTCGGTCCGAAGTCGAGACGGCAGGCGTAGTCGTGGAGCGTTTTCCTTCGGCTCCGGGCACAGCCTGGCGTGAGAATCAATCCGTGAGAACGAGGGCGCAAGAGCTAAGAAAGCCTCGCCGCAATTGCCGGCCCCTCAGGTGGGAAAATGAAACAAGCACTGGAAACCCAGAATCGTCCTGCGAAGCGATCGCCCTTCGCGATGCAATGCACGGTCAATCGCGCGCACCTGAAGCCGAATTCGGGTACATCCGTCTACGTGGCCGTAGACCTGACCCCGTCCGCCGCCGCCATCGCCGGAAGGAACCGAAGCATCTCGCTCGCCATCGACTCGAGCGGGTCCATGGACGGCGAGAAGATCGACCAGGCCAAGGCAGCGGCGCTCGGCCTGCTCAAGCAGCTCCGTCCGACCGACCAGATCTCGATCGTTTCATTCTCCGATACCGTGACGGTCCAACTTCCCATGTCGCGAGTCGGCAACTCCCGAGAGATCGCGGCGGCGGTGAAGGCCATCTCGGTGAACGGCCTCACCTCGATGTACAGCGGATTGGAGGCCGCCTTCGAACAGGCGCGCCATACCACTCCGGAACCCGGTACCGTGAACCGAGTCCTCCTCCTGACCGACGGCAATCCCACGGTCGGCAAGACCGACGGCCGGGAGTTCGTGACCCTCGCCCAGAACATGCGAGAGGCCGGCATCACGGTTACCGCGATCGGGATTGGAACCGACTACAACGAATCCTTGCTTCAGAAGATCGCCGAGTCCGCCGGAGGTTTGTGGCATCACATCGATGCCGCGAAGGGCGATCTCCCCCAGATTTTCCAGGAGCAGGCGGCACAAATGGCGGGAACCCTGGTCGCGAATCCGGAACTGAAGGTTTCGATCATGCCGGGTTCGGAGCTGGCCGATGCCTACACCGTCAGGCCGGTGCTGAACCGACTGCCCCGACCGCGGCTTGAGGGGGGCTCCTTCACGGTCCCGCTGAGGGACCTGATCGCGGGTGAGCAGCAGACGCTCGTGTTCCGCATGGGCGTCCCGGCGAGGCCCGCGGGGAGGGCCAACTTGGTTCGATTCTCCTTGGTCGAAGTCGTGCAGGACGTGGAACTGAACTTCACGGACGACCCGCGGTTGTCTGGCGTGGAGACAAACCCGTATCCGCGCACGTTGTTGAGCTCGGCCGAGGCCACCGTCCTCATGCAGAGGGCGGTGCAGACGAGGGAGGCGACGGCAATGCAGAGGGCGGAGACGATCATGAAGACCCTCGCGTCGGATGCCGGCGCTGCGGCCGCGGTCCGAGCGAACCCCGCCCTGAATGAGGTCATGACGACGATGCGGGACGCCCAGGCGACGGTCGCCCGGAGCGGGCTCCAGCTCAGCGAGTCCGCCAAGAAGGATTTCCTGCAGGCGACGACGATCATCGGCAAGAAGAAACCGAGGAAGTGAAGGCATGGCGAGCTGTCCGACTTGCGGGAGCGAGAATCGGGAAGGCGCCCGATTCTGCGATGGGTGCGGCGGGAAAATTGATCTCGAGATCGCGGAAGCGGGAGCACGGCCTACCTCCACGCCCGTCGAAGACCAGGACCCTGCGTTTTCGTCGAGCGCGGACGAAGGTGAGGGTCCGGTCGATTCGATGTTCAGCGGGGAGGACGGTGTCCCCGAGGCCGCGGACCCCGAGCCCGAAATCGATGTGACGGAACCCGAGGGTGACGCCTCCGTCGACTCAGACGATTCGGCCGAATCGGCCGAAACCGAGGAGGAGCCTCCGGCCCAGGCGCCGAAAGCGGGCTTTTTGGTCTTCCCCGACGAAACGGAGCAGCCGATTCCACCGTCCCAGTGGCTCATCGGCCGCGCGGATGTGTCCAAGTTCCTCCCCGATTCGGGAAAGGCGAATGAGATTTCCCGGGGGCACCTCACGGTCTTTCAGGAGGGCGAGAAGTTCTTCATTGAAGACGGGAAGACGATGGTGCAACGGAAAGCCAGCACGAACAAGACCTGGCTGATTCGAGGCAACGATCGAATCCTCGTCACCGGTACGGGTCGCAACGAACTTCAGGACGCTGATGAGATCGACATTGCGGAATTGGTGAAGCTCCAGTTCGTCGTGAGATAGGTCCGCGGAGCGTATGACCCTCACGATTCCGTGTACCTTGAAAGGTCGGAAGGGTCGCTATCAGGTTGTCAGCAAGTTGGCCGAGGGAGGCATGTCGACCGTCTATGCGGGCAAGTCCAGCCGCGGTCAGGCCATCGTCGTCAAGGAGGCGAGCGGGCCCGATCTCGAACAGGCCCAAGAACGGCTTCGGATCGAAGCCGATATCTTGCGCGCCTTGGGTTCTCCGGGCCATCCGCGGGTCGTACGGTATGTGGACGAAGGCAACAACCTGGGCCCTTTCTGTCTCGTCGAAGAACGGCTCGAAGGCGAGACATTGGGGGAACGATTCCGAGACAAGCCGGCCGATGCGGCGACCGCCACTCGATACGTCCTGCAGTTGCTCGAAGCCCTTGCGTACCTTCACGGGCGGAACGTCATCCACAGGGACGTCAAGCCCAAGAACATCATCCTCGACGCCCACCGGGAGGTGGTGCTGATCGATTTCGGTGCGGCGAAGAAGGAATTCCACCAGTTCCAGGGATCCGGCACCGTCATCTACACCCCGGGCTGGGGAGCCCCGGAGCAGAACCTCGGAGAGGCGACGCCCGCGAGCGACTTGTACAGCGTGGGCGCCGTCCTCTTCTTCCTTCTGACGACCCAGGACCCGCAAGGCTCCATGAAACAACTCGCGCAGGGCAAGTCGGAGCTGTATCGATCCCCTCGCGATCTCATGCCGAGCGTCCCGAAGGAGCTTTCCGACGTCGTGACCCGAGCTATGGCGTTCGATCCGAAGCAGCGGTTTGCGACCACCAAGGACATGGCCGAAGCGATCGCGGGAGACGCTCCCGAGTCCCTGGGCTTTCCCCACCTCGTGGTCCTCGGAAAGAAATGCAAGGTCAAGAAGGAGATGGAGATCGGTCGGGACCACAAGGCCTGCGATCAGGGTTGCACGAAGAGGGGGTTCGGTCACCCGCCGGACATCGGCATCTTGGACACGGAGCGGTACCTCTCCAAGCATCACGCGCGGATCCTGAAGGACCCAAAGGGCCGCTGTTGGGTGGAGGACCTGGGGAGCTTGAACGGCACGGCGATGTCGCACGACGGCGGGAGGACCTACCAACGGCTGCCCAAGTTCAAACGGCAGCCCCTTACGGACGGCGACGTCGTCGCCCTCGTGTACAAGCCGGGGAGAGGGCCCTATATGACGATCGCATTCAAGGGCGGCCGACGGCAAGGGGGCCGGTGACCTTGGCGCGGACGGTCGCCGCCAAGGGCGTGCGCCCAGGGACCGGGGATACGATCATTCGCGCCCCTCATGGGAAAATGGGGTTTGCCTCGAACATCGGGAGGGTTCGACCCGTCGACGAGGACAGTATCCTCGCACTCGAGATCCGGACCGCATTTCGGTCCGAAGCAAGAACCCGACTGCTCTTGATGGTGGCCGACGGGATGGGAGGACATCGTCGGGGGGACGTGGCGAGCCGGATCGCCGTACAGAGCGTTTCCCGGACGCTCTTGCCCCTGCTGATGAGCGAGACCGACATCCCGCGCGCGATCTATCACGACCAGCTCCGAGCCGCGATCGGTCTCGCCAATCAGGCCATCATCGCGGAGGCCCAACGGCATCCGGAATGCGAAGGGATGGGGACGACCCTGAGCCTTGCGGTCGCCGATGGTCGCACCCTGCATGTCGCCAACGCAGGCGACTCGCGCGCATACATCGTCAATGCGCGAGAGATTTACCAGGTGACCCGGGACCACTCCCTCGTTCAGGAGATGGTCGACCGAGGGGAGCTCTCGCCCGAGGACGCGCGGCACCACCCGAGGAAGAACGTGATCACGATGGCCCTCGGGGTCTACGACGAAGTGACGCCGGACATCGGATGCCTCACCGTGGAGCCCAGCGACAGCATCTTGCTGTGCTGCGACGGCCTGATCAACCACGTGGAAGACGAGGATATTCAACGTGTCGTGGTCGAGACGAGCGATCCGCAGACCGCGTGCGACATCCTAGTCGCCCTCGCAAACAAGGGCGGCGGGACGGACAACATCTCGGTCATCATCGCGCGGGCACCCGATCAAGTTCACGCGGCCGAGGTGTGCGATGAACGGAGACAACTGTGATCGGGAGGCGGTCCCTTGAAACGGGTGTACTTCCTCGTCGCAATCGCAATCCTGCAAATCATCGCCGGATCGCTCTTGCTCCTGGGTGCCGCACAGCCCGTTCGGATATCCACCGACATCGTCGTCCAATCCGGGATGTACCACCAGGACGAATTTGGCATCTTGGGGACGGGACAGATGAGCGGCAACCTTTCCGAACTTCAGAGTCAGTCCTTCGACGTCTTCGTTTTCGATGACCCCGGCTACGCGTCGTTCCGCGATGGCTCGAATTCGTTGCCTCCCCTCTTCGAAAAGAGTGGAACGCACATCGTCTTTGATTTCGGTCTTGCCGGACCAGGAAACTATCACGTTGTGATCGTCGGTTCTCCAACGCGGCAACCGCTTCAGGTTCATGTCGAGTTGACCGTCGTAGGCTTGAAAACAGGCGACACCCTTCTCGCCCTCGTCGTGCTCGTCGGCGGTTTGGGGCTCATGGCCGCCTCCCTGATGTTGAGCGTAGGGGCGTGGCGTCGTGCCCTCTCAGCCCCCGCTCCTACTTCGGAACCGGCCCCTGATCCGGCCTCTGATCCAGCCTCCGATCCGGTCGCCGACACAGCCCCCGATCCGGCCCCGGACCCTCCGGCGGCCCCTCAGGATCCCCCCGACGAGAACACCCGAATCTATTGAGCCATCACTTCCTGCGAGGTGGATCGAATCCGCTCACCAGTATTGCCGGTGGTCGTCCCGCATCGTCTCCTGACGTACCATGTCCTCGAGAACGCGCGGGGTGCCTCGAAAACGCAGGCAGGTGGGCGCCGTGCGGCCGGGCCAGTTCGCTGACCGTGGCATCGTCTCCCGCGAGTTGCCCGAGCCCGCCCTCCGATCCGTGGCCTGGTGCCCAGGAAGCGACGCAAGACACGCCCGACGACAAACCCCGGGTCTGCCGATCCGGCGTCCGGCGCCGACGCAGGTTGTTATCCCGGCGATAACAAAGGAACAAGAGACTGCAACCGATGGTGTTCAGTTCCAAGAACATGTAAACGTCCGGCAGAATATCCCCCTCTCACGTTCTGGCAGTTCTGTGTCGCCCATAGGGGCAGCGGTCCCGCGGGAGCCAAGAGCGCGGAAAGCGGCGTTGATGATACTATTTGTGGGGATCCTGGTCCTCGCGTTCGCGGCCTACCTGAACGTGACACCGTCCGCGGCGATCGACGGCGCGCAGTCCGCGGCGACGAGCGGACTGTCGTCGTGGAATCCCAATGTAACCTGTGCGGCCGATTTGGTCACGATCCAGGACGTCCTCGGGTCGGCCTATCCGCACCAGGCCCTCAGCGGCAGCCGGTATCAGCATAACGCGACCTCGGGCGGGATCCCGCTCGAACGGTCTCTCTCGCCCCCTTGTACGATCACGAACATCACTGGCGCAGTCCTCTCTCCGTTCGTCCAAATCAACGGAGTCTCCCTGTACGGCTATGGCGTCAAGACCACGGATTGCTCGGGATGGTATTCCAAGCAGAACGGCGGCCAACGTTATCCGGGCAACAAGACTTTCTGTACGAACGCGGGACAGATCATCACCCTTGGGACGACGAGCGGGTACATGAAAATCGAGATCGATCGGGATTGGTTGGGGAAAGGCTACTGCGGACCGAATGTGCCCTCGTGCAACAATGAGACGCTCGGCCAGGAACAGTCGAACGGCAGCATTTCCCTCGACGTGCAGGGGTTCGTCTTCTGGGAGGGGCCGTACCACTGGGAACTCCACCCTTTCACCGCTTGGAAACTTTCGAACTCCCCGCCCCCGCCGCCTCCGAATTCGCCCCCTTCGGCTCCGCAGAACCTCGCGGCCACCGGTGGCAATGCCCAGGTCACCCTGACCTGGCAGGCACCCGCCTCGGACGGCGGATCTCCCATCACGAACTACAAGATCTATCGCGGTGGC
>VBLU01000027.1 GCA_005879065.1 Methanobacteriota archaeon | reverse complement strand
TTCAGCCATCAGTTCGTCCGAGTCTTCGATGCCGAGAGGCTGACGAACGGGCGGTCCTTTGCGAAGGCCGATTTCGAGGTCTTCGTAGGTCGGCAGGTCCTTGTTCCGATAGAACAGCCCGAGAGGGATCCGGTCCCGTTGCACGGCGGGCCACTCCATCGCCTTCGCGAAAGCGGCCTTCATGTCGCTCGGATCGTGGCCTTCCTTCGCGAGGTCGTACACGCGCTCGCGGAAGAAATCGTACGTGTTCACCTTGTTGTAGGTGACGCACGGCGAAAGGCAATCGATGAGGGCGAACCCTTTGTGCTCGATCCCCCCCTTCACGAGTTCGGCCATCGTCTTCACGTCCCCGCTGAAGGTCCGTGCGACATACGTAGCCCCCGAGGCGAGGGCCAGAGAAATCGGATCGATGGGGTTCTCAATGACACCTTCGATCGGCGTCGACTTCGTCTTCATTCCCTTCTCCGACGTCGGGCTCGCCTGGCCCGTGGTGAGACCGTAGATCTGGTTGTTCATGACCACATAGGTGATGTCGAAATTGCGACGCATCGCGTGGATGAAGTGACCCACACCGATGCCGTAGCCGTCGCCGTCTCCCCCGGTCACAATCACGTTCAGGTCGGGGTTTGCAAGCTTGGCCCCTTCCGCGACGGGGAGCGCCCGACCGTGGATCGCGTGGAAGCCGTACGTGGAGAGGAAGTGCGGCAGGTTGCTCGAGCATCCGATGCCGGACACGATGAGGATGTTCCACGGCTCCAGCTGAAGGGCGTGAATCGCCGTCTGGAGCGCGCGCAGGACGGCGAAGTCTCCGCACCCTGGGCACCATGTGGGCTTGATCTCGGACTTGTACGTGTCCATCTCGAACTCCATTTTCATGCGACCACCTCGACGATCTTGTCCGCGATGTCCCGCGAGGCGAACGGCTCGCCGTCGTACCGTCCGTAGAAGTGGTCCGGCTTGTACCCCGTCTCCGCCCGGAGCAGTCGGGAGAACTGGCCTGTGTAATTCCCTTCCACCGCGAGGGACTGCTTCACGCCGCGCAGCAATTGCAGCGTCTCATCGACGTGGAATGGGAAGATCGTCGGGAATTCCAGGCTGTTGGCCTTCAGGCCCTCTTTCTCCTCTACTTGGAGGATCGCCTCGTGCGCCGCGCCCCAGGTGGAGCCCCATAGGATCACGGTCAGGTCCGCGTTCTTCGGACCCCATATCTCAGGACGGGGCGTGTCCTTCCGCAATCCGTCCAGCTTGCGCATTCGCTTCTCGTGCATCTTCCGCCGCTCTTCGACGAATTCTGGGAGGCCTGAGAGGACGTCGGAGATCAGCTCCCCGCTCTCCATATGCTCGTCCGTCGCCCCGATGAACTGGAATCCCTTCGTCCCGGGCAAGGCCCGCGGGCTCACCCCGCTCTCCGTGATCTGATATCGCCGAAAGTCCTTGGCGGTCCCACCGTCCGCGGCCATCATTCCACGGACGATCGGCACGTTGAAATCGGGTTTCTCGACAGTCCGAAATCCCTCCCCCAAATACAGGTCCGAGATCACAATGACCGGGGTCTGATAGATCTCTGCGAGATTGAAGGCCTGGGCCGTGAGGGAGAAGCATTCTTCCGGGTGACGCGGAGCCAGAATCGCCCGCGGCCAGTCACCTTGGCCCGCCCCCAGAGCGAGGTTGAGATCTCCCTGTTCCGTCTTCAGGCTGAAACCGCCACCGGACGTGGCGGTCATCGAGCGAACCCCGGCAAAGCCCGCGCCGACCGCCATGTTCATCGCGGACAACTCGTCCTCGACCTGCTTGACAACGACGCCGTACTTCGGTCCGTGCAAGGCCATCCAATGCAGAATCGACGACGCCGGGGTCATCGGATACTGCGCGAGAAACTTCACGCCGGCCGCGAGGGCGCCGAGACAGAGGGCCTCGTTCCCGGTCATCAGGTACTTCGCCTCGTTCGTGTAGGCGAGCCCCAGGTGAAGGGATCCGCCCATCTCGACCACGGCACTTGCCCCGAGCTTCGCGGCCTGCAGATTCTGCTGTGCGACTTCCGGTTTCTTGTCGCCCCAGATGTCCTTGAACGCGCTCTCCACATGCCGGAAATCCATGTCGAATAGCTGAACCGCAGCCCCCAGCGCGACCGTGTTCCGCATCAACGCGTTCGGCGAGAGCGTCTGGGCCTTCTTCCGCAACGGGATCCCGATGAGCCGCACGTTCTTCCGGATCTTCGTCGGATCCGGCTTCACGGAATCGACATCGTAGATGATCGCGCCGTCCTCGGGGACGTCTGCTTGATGGACGTCCATCGTTTGCTGGTTCAAGCACAGGACGACGTCCGGGTCGTCCCCATGGGAGAGGAGGGGATCCAAGCCGCCGCGGACCTGAGTCCAGACGTGACCGCCGCGGATCACACTTTGATACGAGGAATACGTCCAGGTGTGAAGGCCACTTCGAGCGCTGATTTTGGCGAAGGATTCGGCGGTTGATGACACGCCATCACCAGCGGCGCCGCCGACGCGCAATGCAAGCGACCGTTTCGACATCGATCCCTCACCCATGGCTTCCGCGCGAAACGATTTTCCCTCTGAACAACGTCCCAATTTAATATACTCTTGCATCCATGGAACCCGGAGTACGCCGGTCTCCCTGGAGACTTTCGACCCGCTCGAGGGAAGCTTCCGCCGAGGACCTCGGTGAGGTGTGTCACAATGCTTTTGCGTCCCGCCACAATCCCGTGTGAAGATGAAAGACGTCCCTGAGCTCCCGAACCACCCGAAACCCGTGGGTCCGTATTCCCACTGCGTCGTCGCGAACGGTTTCGTCTTCATATCCGGACAGGCACCGCTCGTCGCCGGAGCGAAGTCGGGAGAATGGGCCGCCTCCGACATCGGCGGTCAGACGCATCAATGCCTCCGCAACGTTCAGTCCATCCTGGAGGAACTGGGACTCGCGATGCGCTCCGTTGTCCGGACGACGGTCCTCCTCGCGGATCCAGCGGACTTCAAGGCGATGAACGAGGCCTACCGTGAGTTCTTTCCGGAGGAGCCGCCGGCGCGATCGACCGCCCGGCTGGGCCTGGACCTCCCGGGTCTCCGGGTGAGCATCGACGCGATCGCGGTGTACGAACCGAAGCAAGAAGAGTGAGGGATCGAGTCCGCGCCACTTGACTGCCACTTGCCCGATTGGTGGGGCCAGCGGCAGTCCGAGACTCAGGAATCTGCCGCCGGAGCTGAAACCTCGGGTCGGAAGAGCAGGCACTTGACTTGTCTCCCGTCAGGAGTAGGGTACATTTCAGGTTCCACGGGCTCATAGAGCCGGAGGACAGTGGCGCCGTCCGAGACATCGATCGCTTGGACGCTCTTCAGGCTCCGAACCTCTTGATTTTCGAGCCCCGCGAGCTCCCGGATCCGTTGAGCGTCCGCCGTGCCCTGGATAGTAAGCGTCCGTTCCCCTTCCGTGGTCACCCTCACCCCATCACCGAACGTCCCATAGTACTTGCCCCCAAGGAGGTACTCGAGGTCCTCCGCGACCTCCTCCGCGGTCCACCCGCAGACATCAAAGGCCACTGGACAGCGAGGGTGGAACCGACAGGCGATCGGAGGGTTGACCAAGTTCGGCGGGTCCCCCCTGAGAATCGTCCGCGTCATCGTCTCGCCGATGACTGGGACCGAAGACATCAGCGCCTTCGTGTACGGGTGCTGCGGATCTCTCAACACCTTCTGTTTCTCTCCCCATTCCATGATCTTACCGGCGTACATGACGTACACGTACTCGGCGAGATACGCGACGACGGCGATGTTGTGCGTGATCAGAAGCATGCTGATTCCGTGTTTCTCTTGGAGGCCGCGGAGCAGGTTGAGAATTTGGGCTTGGACGGACACGTCGAGCGCTGAGGTTGGCTCGTCGAGAATCAAGAGTTTCGGGTTGGTCGAGATGGCTCGGGCAATGGCGACCCGTTGCCTTTGTCCTCCTGAAAGTTCGTGAGGGTATCGGTCTTCGAAGAATTCAGGGAGGCCCACCTCGCGAAGGAGTTCCCTGGAGCGAATCGCCGCTTCGGCCCGCGAGCAGAACCGCGTGGAGAGCATCGGTTCGGAGATGATGTCCGCGAGCCTCATCCTCGGGTTGAGCGAAGAGTATGGATCTTGGAATACGATGTTGGCCAGCCGACGCAGAGACTGGAGTTCGGCGGACGACGCTCGGAGTAGGGAAAACCGGTCAGCGATGGCGTCGACACGTTTCGTTTCGACGTCGGCACGCGCTCTCTCGTACTCGACGAGCTCGGAATCCGGAATGTCAAAGAGGATCTCCCCATCCGTCGGATTGAGGAGTCGGATTAGGCAACGACCAACGGTGCTCTTGCCGGAGCCGCTCTCGCCAACGAGCCCGACGACCTGCTCGTTCTGTATTTTCAAGCCGACGTCGTCGACTGCCTTCAGCGAGATCGTGGATCGGAGCGCGCCACGGATCGGGAAGAACTTGCTGAGCCCATACGCAGCAATCATCACGCTACTTCGCCTCGTAGAGCCAACAGGCGACGAGCTGATCGCGGTCATGAGGCAAGTCGATCGGGATGATTTCGAGACATTTCTCGAAGGCGAACGGACAGCGAGGGTGGAAGGCGCATCCCGCAGGCAAGGCCCGCATGTCCGGGACCTCTCCTTTGATGCCCTCGACGGGCTTGCCTTCCAATGTTGGGATCGCGGAAATGAGCAACTGCGTGTACGGATGAAGGGGATTGCGGAGGATCTTGTCAGTCGGCGCGACCTCCACGATCCGACCGGCGTACATGATGGCGATTCGATCAGACACCTCGGCCAGTACCGCGAGGTCGTGGGAAATCACCAGGAAGGCGGCCGACACGGAAGTCCGAATGCGCTTGACGAGCTCGAGGATCTGCGCCTGGACGGTCACGTCGACGGCGCTCGTGGGCTCGTCCATGATTATGACTTCCGGATTGTTCACCAACGCAATCGCGATGACAACCCGCTGCCGCATCCCGCCCGAGAGCTCGTGGGGATACATCTTCAGGACGCGCTCGGCGTGAGGAATCCCTAGGGAGGTTAGGAGCTCGCGCGCCTTGCGGTATCCTTCTTTCAGGAGGACCCGACGAACCACGCGCGAAAGGACTGGGACGCGTGAGAAGCGCGGTGGGATCGAGCCGGCGCGGGCCACAGTCTCGACGATGTTCCGTTCCACAGGTCGGATCTGTTGTCCGGCGAGCAATCGAATCGCCTTTTCCTTCCGCGAGATGTGGACGTCATCCCGCCTCCAGACGGACAAGACTTGATCTTCAATCCCGAGCAGGTCGTGTTTCGCCGCAAATTCCTTTACAGCGGCTTCGTCGTCGCGCGCCGTCCCCAAGATCGCGAGGAGCTCCGGCATCTGCGAAGCGGTCGCCCTCGTGCGCGCAAGAACGCGGTGGGCCAGCGATGCCGGGTCGTGGACGTAAATTGCTTCGGCGATCTGAAAGCCCACGGACAGCACGGGGTTCAAGCTGGTCATGGGCTCCTGGAAGACCATCGAGATGCGCACGCCACGAATCCGCCCCATGGCCTTGCTCACGCGCCGCAAGATCCGCTCGTTTTGCTTCGGGTTGAACCGATCGCCGACGCGCTCCCAATATTCGCGCGGAAGGTTCATCAGGTCCTTGTTGTCGAAGATGATCTGGCCTTGAGGGAACGACGCATTCCGCGGGAGGAGGGCCATCACCGCCAGGCCCATGGTGGTCTTCCCGCACCCGCTTTCTCCCGCAATCCCGAGGACCTCGCCCCGACGTAAGCGCAGGTTGACTCCATTCAACGCCTTGTAGACTCCGCGCCGCGTATGGAACTGGACGTGGAGGTCGCGAATCACGAGCGCGTCCGCCACGCTAGCTCCGTCTCCGCGGGTCGATGACGTCCCGAAGGCCATCTCCCATCAAGTTGACGGCGAGGGAAAACAGGGTGATCGTCCCGCCTGGCACGATGACCGTCCACCAATAGCCTAGGGGAGCGAGGTTGAGACCGATGTTCGCAAGGGCGCCGAGTTCGGGGACCAGAGCGTTCGGGATAACTCCGATGAAAGCCAACGTTGCGAAGATTCCAACCACCGTTCCCACATCGAGGGAGATCTGCACGAGGACGGGGGGTACGACGTTGGGAAAGATATGCTTGAACATGATCTTGAGCCGGCCCGATCCGGCCGCTTTTGCCGCTTCGATGTAGGTGGCTTCCTTCGTCGACAGAGTGAGGCTGCGTCCGTATCGAGCGTACAGCGGCCACCATATGATGATCAAGGCGTATGCCATGTTTAACACTGTTCGGCCGAGTACGAAGCTGAGGGCGAGGGCCAAGATGAGAAAGGGAACGGAGAAGAAAACGTCGGTGATGCGCATCATGGCCTCGTCCAGTAGTCGGCCGATGTATGCGGAGACTACGCCGATGACGGTACCGACCGCGGCGCCCACCAAGACGACGAAAAGCGAGATCGCTAGATCGATTCGAATCGCTTTCATGACGAGTTGGAGCACATCAAGACATCCCTCACCAGGCACACCATATTCCGTCGTCCCAAACGGGTGGTCGAAGGAGGGGGGTTCGGGGGCCTGGTTAACGCATTCCGGGTGCGTTATAGAAAACAACGGTGGAACCACGGAGTCCGGATACTGGACGCCAACGAGGCCGGGGGCGACTTCAACGATAATCGCGTCCCCGACGAAGAGAAGGAAGATCACGAGACCCGCCACCGCAGTCCGGTTCGCGAAGAAGACCCTCGCGGAGAGCTTCCATTCGTCGAAGCGTCCCTTCTCCTCCTTGATGGTCTCCATGCATTCACTCGTACCGGATTCTCGGGTCCAGGAAGCCATACAAGATGTCAAGGATCAGCGTCGTGAGGACGAGAACAATCCCAAAAACGAGGGTAGATCCCATGACGACGGCGATGTCTGAGTTCAGGAACGCCATCGTTGTCCACCAACCGATCCCTTTGAATCCGAAGATTTCCTCGATGACGACCGCGCCGCCAAAGAGCCCCGAGACAAGGTAGCCAAACGTGGTGACCGTTGGCAGCAACGCGTTCTTCTTTGCGTGAAAGTTGTTCACCGTTCGCTCCGGGACGCCTTTGGCCCGCGCGAGACGGATGTAATCCTGGTCGAGGACCTCGAGCATCGACACCCGAAGGATCCGGATGATGCCCGCCAACAGGGCGAGCGTCAGAGCCACGGCAGGGAGGATTACGTGCAGGAACGCATTCCAGGCGATCGGCACGTCCCCGTGGAGCAGTGCGTCGATGAGATAGATATGGGTCGGGTAGGACACCGCGTTGCTGTCGAACCAGGATTTGGAGCTGAGCGTCGGTAAGAGATTATCATCGATGTTCCCTTGCGCTGGCAACAAGTGCCAGGATGTCCCGAAGGTCAGGAATAACGCGAAGCCGATCAAGAAGATCGGCATCGAGTAGAGGGTGAACGTTGCCACGCGAACCCCTTGGTCGAGGACCGAGTCGCGGCGCGTGGCCGAGTACACGCCGATCGGGATCGAGATGACCCAAGTGAGCAGGGACGCCACGACGGTCAGCATGATCGTATTCGGCATGA
>VBLU01000026.1 GCA_005879065.1 Methanobacteriota archaeon | reverse complement strand
GCCCGCTGACGGTTTGGATTTTTTACTTCGGAGGCGGTGGGGTCACTGTCCATTTCGCATCGGGTGGTATGGTGATGCCGCAATCCGAATCGATTGCTCCCGGTTGGCGACTCCATCAGCTGCTCTTCCCACCGGTGGCATAAGGGGAATCGACGATCCTACGAGACTGCGATACCGGCGGAAGCGAGTCGCTGCCGAATGGATTCCGTCATGAAGGTACGGGCGGCTTCACCTAGTATTGAGCGGTATGGAGGAGGGCGCACAACATCCCGTCGACGCAGGCTTGATACACGACATTAGCTTCACGGCTGTCGCGCGCCGGTAGTCTAACGGTAAGACTCAGGCCTTCCAAGCCTGCGACGCGGGTTCGACTCCCGCCCGGCGCACCTTCAATCGCCTCTATGGAGGGTGGTTCGGCAGCGGCTCTAGTCCTGACTCGCTAGTGTATCCCTGGACGGCGCGACAAGCAGGGAGATTCGCTTCAATCTTTCAGCGAACACTTGCTCAAACCGCTCCGCTTCCCGGATGCCCTTTGATTTCCTCGGCGCGATGATCTCGCTCTGCCAACAACCAGCAAAAAAGAAGGGGGACCGGCGGAGTTCCGGAGACAACCGTCTCCGCCGATCTTGTGGGATGGATCGGTTAATCGTTAGCCATCGTCATCGGACACGTCGAACTCGAGCGAGCATCCGTACGATGCGTACACGTCCTGCCAGCTGTGGTCTTCTCCCGCGGACATGTCGTTCCCCGCAGCCATCATTACCGCGCTTTGCACACTCGTCCGAAGGGGACGGGGGTATAAGGCGTGAAAGGGGGGAGAGGTGCGCGAAAGTATTCACCTGGAGCGAAACGCCATATCACCGAGTCGTCAGCCACTCGAACGCGTAGTTCGCGATGAGGGCCGCGCCAATCCCGAGCGCGAGGAAGGCGACCCCCGTCTCCCCCATCCCCGCCAGGACGACCGCGACGAGGAAGGACCCGAGGAGGAGGGCGATCAGCCGCCGTGGCGGGACCGTCTCCACGAAGATGACGAGAAACCCGAGCGCAAGGAGGAAGACGACGACTCCATACAGGCCGGCTGCCGCCAGGTCCGGGAGGGCCGCCATCTCGCGGCCGATGGCAGCGTTGGCCATAATCCTATGGCGGGCGCTCCAACACATGCCGAACGTGGACGGCTTTGCCCCTTCGGAGATCCTTCATTTCCCGCCATCCGAGCCGAGCCGTCCCGACGGCACGGACTTCGTCCTCGTGCCGCACCGCAACTTCGTCGCCGGGCCGGATCTCGCGAGCCGCGTCTCGGACTCCGACCGCGAAGATGTTGCCCACCGGGAGGAAGTCGTCGATCTCGACCCAGTAGGCGTCCTTCTTGGAAAGGACTTCGCCCCCCGTCAAGGTCAGCGAAAGCATGCCGCGCGCGGTGTGCATCGCGAGCTGCTGCCCTCCTCGGAGCACCCGGACATCGGGAAAACGGCCTCGGAACGTCGCTCCTTCGACGAGGCCCAATCCAGCGTCGCCGAACTGGAAGCGGGCGAGGTTCGACATCTCCTCCGCGAATCGGGCACCTTTCGCCACCGGCCGGACGGAACTCGCCACTTGATCCAACGTCCGGGTCAACGCGACGAGCGAATCCTCCGAGGTCGGATGGTCCTTCGTGCTGAAGATGGCGTCGGGCGAGGCCTCGTCTACGATCGGTGCTTCCGCCCCGAGGTGCGCGACCACGGCGTCGTATCGGTTCGCCGCCAGGAAGGCCGAGAGGTCTTCGATCACGATCGCGGCCTCGTCGCGGCTCCAGTCCCCCGTCACGGGGATGTCATAATCCCTCGCGGGGTGAAAGCGCTCCAACTCCCGCGGGATGAGTCCCAAGGGAGAGGTGACGATGACCTCGTGGACGACGGACGGGTTCGCAGTCGCGAGGATCGCGTCGCGGAACCGACGGTGGCTGCGGCTCGCCGAGTAGGGCTTGCGCGCGGAACAGGGGAGGAGGAGTAGGACGCGTGCGGACGGCGGCTTCCGATACCGCTCCCGTATTCGACGGCGGAAGCGGACGATCTCCGGCCGATGGAGGGATTCGTGGGAGTAGGCGAGCATCGCTCCACCCGCCACGGCCGTGTATGGTTCCACCCAGTCGTACTCGCGAAGGTCCAGATGACGGACCACCGCCGTGTTCCAGGGAGCGTTCGCGAGCCGACGTTCGACGAGCTCCCGGAGCCGGCCGTGGGCGAGGTGGTTCCGGACGAGTAGGACCTCGCGGTGGAGGGCGTGATCGTTGTGGGCCTCCAGGTCCCCTCCGGTCGTGCACGCGGGACATCCGCAGGCCGCCCGGTCCGCTTCCGACATGGGGACCACTCCATCGGAGGTGTGGAACAGGACTCGGGTGCTGTCGAGCATCATCCGGCTCGAGTCGACCACGTCAACACCGGCGTACACCAGAATGGAGACGTTCGAAGGGCTCGCGAGTCCCGTCACCGCGGCGACCTTCGCGGGGCCGAGAGACTCTCGCAGTCGTCGCATCGCGGCAACGAACTCGCGGGGCGACCGCTCGAACTCTGGGCCGTTCGCAAGGAACACGGCATCGGCACGGCTCGCCCTGGTGAGATCGGATTCCCCCACGAGGATCGACAACTCTCCCGCGAATCCGTCCTCGGGGACCTCGAGGTCGGCCATGGAGAGTGGCATCCCTTTCACCGGCGGAAGATCATCCGCGTGGTTCCCGATCCGCGGGGCAAAGAAACTTCCGCTCACGCGGACCTGGAACCGCGGATCCTCGCTGCGCTCTGAGACGAACAAGGCCTCCGCATAGTTCGGCGCGGGGCGCCCTGACCGATGCAGGAACAGGACGAGCGGGGTCGAAAGAGTCCGACCGGACCGAGTCCACGTTCCTCGGCGGCCCAAGCCCCCTCGGCCTTCGATCTCGAACATCGGGAGCGAAGCGGATGTCCCGGGCGACTAAAAAGCTCCCTACTCGACACCCACCGTGTTCCGCTCGATGTAGGCGAGCTCCTTCGATTCGAAGGCGCGTTCGTCCACGCTGAGGATCAGGGCGGCCCGTCGGAGAGCGATCTGCTCGTTCACGTACTCCAAGAAGTGGAGAATCCGCGCGAAGTCGTTGTTGATCATGAGGTACTCGATCCCGTCCAGCAGGATGACCGCCCGGGGCGCCTCGTTTAGGAAGTTTCCGATCAGGTTGCTCAGGCTGTTCAAATTGTGCGGATCGATGTAGTCCTTGCCCAACGTCGTCGAGAGCCACACGATGCGGATGTCTTTGTCCCCTCGCCGGCGGATCACGTGGTTCGGGTGCTGCCGGGTGATGTACAGCGGGCGCCACTCCGCGTCGATTGCCTGTTGAAAGACTGCGAGGGCCCGCTCCGGCTTCTTTTCCTTCACGAGGTAGGCCCTTCCCTCCTCGAGGTCCTTCTTCTTTCCGAAGAGCAGGTCCTTGAGAAGCTCGTCCTCCTCGAAAGCGATCAGGAGCGGCCATGGAAGCGGCCGCATGGAACCGGCTTACTATCCGGAGGTCCCATCTTATACGTATCCTATCGACTATCGACCCTGAGACTCATTTCGGTCGCGGAGCCCTCGACCACCTTGCCTCCGAGTAGTAGCGCCGCAGGATGGAATCTTTATCGGGGGAGCGCCGTTCGCCCGACACCATGGCGCCGGCCCTCGTCGGAATCATCGGAGGATCCGCCCTTGGCGACGCCTTCGATTTGGAACAGGAGCAAGCGCGGTTTCTCGTCACCCCGCACGGAGCCCCGAGCGATCCGCCGCGGGTCGGGATGCACGCGGGCGTCCAGGTGGCCTTTCTGCCGCGCCATGGGAAGGATCACCGGATTCCGCCCCACAAACTGAACCATCGCGCGAACCTCTGGGCTCTGAAGGAAATCGGAGCAACGTATGTGATCGGTACCTCGTCGACCGGTTCCCTGAAGAAGGCGATTCGCCCAGGGAGCTTCGTTGTGCCCGATGACTTCGTCGGTTTCTGGGACATCCCAACGTACTATGATGATCGCGTCGTCCATTCGACGCCTTCCCTCGATGCCTCGTTGCGGGCCGCCCTCTCCGAGGCGGCGAAGGACGCAAAGGCCGTCGTCCGGGATCGAGGCGTGTACGTGCAGACAACGGGCCCGCGGCTCGAGACGCGGGCCGAGATCGCGTTCTTCAAGTCGATCGGTGACGTCGTCGGGATGACGATGGCATCCGAAGCGACCTTGGCATCGGAACTCGGGCTCCCGTATGCGTCCCTCTGCACGGTCGACAACTTCGCCCACGGCATCGTCGACGAGCCGCTGACTTTCGAAACGATCCGCGAGACGCAACGGGCGAATGCCGCCCTCACTCGCACCGTGGTCGCAGGTGCGCTGGGGCGACTGCGATGAGCATCCTGATCAAGGACGTCCAGGTCGAGGGAGACGTCACCCACATCTACATCGAGGGAAATCGGATCACGGAGATCGGGAAGAAGCGCGAAGCGGACACCGTGATCGACGGCCGGGGGAAGCTCGCCCTGCCGGGCTTCGTGAACCTGCACACGCATGCCGCGATGACCTTGTTCCGTGGCTGGGCGGACGACCTCGATCTGTCGACCTGGCTCGAGACGAAGATCTGGCCCGCGGAGGCGAAGCTCCGGCCCGAGGACGTGCTCTGGGGCACGAAGCTCGCGTGCCTCGAGATGATCAAGACCGGGACGACGACCTTCAACGACATGTACTTCCACATGGACCAGGCCGCGAAGGCCGTGAAGGAGATGGGGCTGCGGGCCTTCCTCTCGGAAGGGATCGTGGACCTCAACGATCCGGAGAGGGCCGCGAAGCAACTTCGGGCCGCCGAGGACGCGAACCGTCGGATCGAGGCGTTGAAGACGGAGCGAATCACGCCCGGGTTCGGACCGCACGCGATCTACACGGTCTCGAAGGACTCCCTTCTCCGGATCCGGGAACTCGCGGACAAGAAGGGATCCTTGATCCATCTCCACCTGTCCGAGACGAAACGGGAGGTTGACGACTGCGTCGTGGAGACCGGCCTGCGGCCCGCGAAGTACCTTGACAGCATCGGCTTCCTCGGGAAGGACGTGATCGCCGCCCACGGATGTTGGCTCGATCCGGCCGAAATCGAGGTCCTCGCCCACACGGGCGCGAAGGTCGCCCATTGCCCGATCTCGAACATGAAGCTCGCGACAGGGGCGGCGATGCCCTATCCCGCGATGAAAGAGGCCGCCGTCTCGATGGGCCTCGGGACCGACGGGGCGGCGAGCAACAACAGCCTGGACATGTTCGAGACGATGAAGGCCGCGGCCCTCCTCCAGAAGTTCGCGAGCGGCGATCCGAAGGCCCTCCCCGCAATCGAAGCGTTCGAGCTCGCGAACCTGGGGGGCGCCCGAGCCCTCGGGATCGACGCCGGGATCATCGGAGTCGACCGCCTCGCGGACCTCATCCTCGTCGACCCCCGACGTCCGGAACTCACGCCCCGCCATTCCGACCTGAGCAATTGGGTGTACGCCGCCCATGGGAACGTCGTCGACACGACGATCTGCGATGGTGTCGTGCTGATGCGGGGCCGTCGGATCAAGGGAGAGGCGGAGATCATCGAGCAGGCCGGGGCCGTCGCGCGCGACCTGGTGACGAGGGAGTGAGATGGCCCTCGAACGACTCCGGGCGAGCCTGAAGGACTGCCCGATCGTCCGGTTCGGGGACTACGAGTACTTCGTGCATCCG
>VBLU01000025.1 GCA_005879065.1 Methanobacteriota archaeon | reverse complement strand
CGACGAAGACGTTCATCGCGCAGCTCGTGGCCCTGTACCTGATCGCCCTGAAGCTCGGCCAGGACCGGGGCGCCCTCGGCTACGACGAACTGGATCGCCTGAAGGACCAGCTCCGCTCTCTCCCACGGGCCGCCCAATACGTCCTGAACAAGGCCGACGAGATACGCGGGCTCGCGAAGAAGTACGGGAACGCCAGGGACATGTTCTACATCGGGCGCCACGCGAACTACCCGGTGGCCTTGGAGGGCGCCTTGAAGCTGAAGGAGATCTCCTACATCCATGCGGAGGCCTATGCCGCGGGAGAGCTGAAGCACGGCCCGCTCGCGCTCGTGACCCCGTCGACGCCCATGGTCGCGGTCGCAGTCCGAGACCCGACGTACGAGAAGATGCGATCGAACATCGGGGAGGTGTCCGCCCGCGGATCCCCGGTACTCGCGATCGGCTCGGAGGGGGACAAGGAGCTCCCCAAGTTCGTGGACGACGTGTTCGAGGTCCCCGACATCCCGTGGATCTTCTCGCCGGTGCCGGTGAGCGTCGCGCTCCAACTCTTCGCCTACGAAGTCGCGCGGATCCACGACTGCCCGATCGACAAGCCGCGGAACCTCGCGAAGAGCGTCACCGTCGAATGAACTTCCGACGCTCCGTCCATGTGGACAACCGTTATAGACGGCGGCCGAGTGTCGGGTTCATGCCAACGATCGAGGTCGTCCGCAAGGACCATTTGGCACCGGGCGCGGTCACCCAGGGGATCCGTCGAGACCGAGCGTTCGAGGACGAGGACGTCGTCATGGCGCGGTCGCAGATTGCGGTCGGGACGATCTCGGCGTGGCATCATCATGGGGCACGGCACCTGTATGGGTACCTCGTGTCCGGGCGGCTTCGTTTCGACTATGGCCAAGACGGAAAGGAGGCCGTCGAGCTCGCGCCCGGGGACTTCTTCCACATCCCGGCCGGCCTCGTCCATCGCGACGTGAACGCGAGTCCGAGCGAGGTCGCCGTCGTGGTGAACGTGAGCGTGGGCACCGGGCCCGCTGTCGTGAATGTTTCTGAGACGTAGCTGCTTACCGACGTGTGAGGCCGTCCGGCCCCGGGAGCGCGGTGTCCGGAGAGACGGGGGCGAGTCCACCCGCCACGGGCTCCGGAATGGACTTCTCTCCCCGGGTCACGACGTAGGCCCCGAGGAGGATCAGAGCGCCGCCCGCGAGAGTGAACGCGTCCAAGGGATCGCGCAGCAGGAGGAAGGAGAGGATCGCCGCAACGACTACCTCGAGCAAGATGAGGAGGGCCGAGATCGTGGGCGAGATCGTCCGCATACTGGCGACGTAGAGCATGAGAGGGGCGAAGGTCGGGACGAGGCCGAGGTAGGCGACACCCAGCCACCCGGTGCCACTCCGCGGCAACGGCCAACCGACGAAGAACAAAGGCACCGCGGCGAACACCGCGCTCGTACCCAAGATGGCTGCAGTCAGGGCGACGTAGTCTCCCCCGCGGTCCACCCTACTCTTGGTGCCTGCGACATAGAAGGCCCAGGTCAGGCCCGCGAGGAACACCAGGACATCGCCCGCAAACTGCCCCCCGGAAAGGGTCGTCGGATCCAGTTTCGTCGCCAGGACGAGGACCCCGAGGCCGCCGATCAGGATCCCGGCGACCTTCGCTCGAGTGATCGCCTCCCGGAAGAAGAGGGCCATGAAGATCGCAATGAAGACGATGTTCACATTCACGAGCAGAGCGGTTCTCGATGCGGTCGTGAGGAAGATGCCCTCGTTCTGGAGGTCGAAGCCAATCGCATTGATGGCGCCCAGAATCCAGACGATTGGTTCGTGGAACATCTTCGGGTCAAGCCGATGCAGGATGACGAGGACCGTGACGCCCAGCGCGGCACCGAGCCCCATCCGGGCGAAGGTGAGGAAAAGCGGATCCACAGTCCCGACCGTGAGTTTGCTCCCAGGGAAGGACGTTCCCCAGAGGACGCTCGCGAGGAGGATGAGCGCGTAGTCCCGGCGGGTGGAGCCCATCTTCACCGGCAACTGCCGAGGGATGTTGAGGCTTTGCCTCGCGTTTCGCCGGGGACGCAATATTCTGCGTAGGCACGATGCGATCCTAAGAAACGCTTAAGCGACATTTCGCCAATCTGGTCGCGACGGGGCCTGGTGGGAGGAAGAGCGTCTTCGCCATCGACGCCCGCGGGGAGGAGAGAGCCAACGGTCCGATTTGCACGGAATCATGGTGGTCCAGGGACCAGAATGATTTCGCGACTCTCCTCAGAGATCCCTGGCACTTCGAAGGATTTCGTATGCCGAACACGGAGGAAATGACATGGTACAACCAGTCGAGCCGGAGCCGACACCGACGACCGCAGGCATGAGCGGACGGACCAAACTGATCGCGGTGGCTGTCGTCGCCGTGCTCATCGTGGGAATCACCTCCGGGATCGTCTACGTGCTCAGCCAGACGCCTAGTTCGCTGGCCGGGATCGTCAAGGTCGGATTTTCAATTTCCCTCACGGGACAGTACAATGTCGAAGGCAAGAACTCATTGACCGGCATCGAAACCGCCGCCAATTGGATCAATGACCACGGTGGAGTAGAGGTCAATGGAAGGGCCTACGGCCTTGATCTCGACTACTACGATGATGCCAGCGACCCGACAAACGTCGTGAACCTGTACCCCAGAATTATCACACAAGACAATGCACAGTTCCTCCTGGCTCCGTACAGCAGCGCGCTCACCGGAGCTGCGGCCCCGTTGGCAGACCAGTACGATCGCATTCTCCTGTCCCACGGCGGCTCATCGAACACCCTGTGGACCAAGGGCTACCGAAACCTCGTCGAAGTGCTGAGTCCGGCGACGACGTACCTTGATGGACCCCTGGATTGGATCAAGGCGAACCATCCGACGGACAAGATCGCGTACCTCTACGCGGATGATGCCTTCTCCATTGTGGCGGGACGTGCCGCCGTCGCGCACGGTCAGCAATTGGGTCTCGCAATGGCGTCCAATCAAACCTACCCGAACAAGGGAACCACGGACTTCCACACCCAGCTCAACGCCGCGATCGCGGCTGGGGCCGATGACCTCATCGGAGGTGGCCATTTCCAAGACGGGCAGGCGATCGTGAGCCAGCTCAGTTCCGTTAATTGGAAGCCGAAAGTCGTTTCTCTCCTCGTTGCCGT
This sequence comes from Methanobacteriota archaeon, assembly GCA_005879065.1. Classification (GTDB taxonomy): domain Archaea; phylum Thermoplasmatota; class Thermoplasmata; order RBG-16-68-12; family RBG-16-68-12; genus RBG-16-68-12. The sequence continues at coordinate 2,538 of VBLU01000025.1, read as the reverse complement.
GACGGAACCCTCGTTCCAGTCGGGCCTCGGGGCGGCCGCTAACAATGTCACGGGACCTTCCCAATGGGAGTCTGCGGTAAACTACACGCCGGCTCTGGCCGCGACCCAAGGCTTCACGTGGTTCGGACCGTCCTCGGCGGATTTCACCACGCTCTACAAATCCATCCATTCGGGCTTGGCGCCAACGTACCACTCCGGCGAGGCGGCTGCGAGCATATTCATCCTGGTCAAGGCGATCGAAACTGCGAACAGCTTGAACACGACCGCCGTGCGACAAGCTCTCGCCCAGATGAAGGTCATGACCTTCTTCGGAGGGTTCCAAGTCGATTCGACGGGGCTCCAAATCGCGCATACGATGGTCCTGGTGCAGTGGCAGGACGGGCAACTAAAGGTCGTTCAGCCGGCCAACGTCGCACAGTCATCCGTCCGTTATCCGTACCTCCCGTAGGGCGGGCGCCTGCGCGAGATCTGGGGGGACGATGGCGGACCTCGGCCTCGTCGTGGCGGACCTCGTCGTCGGCCTCATGCTGGGTTGCGTCTTCGCCGTGATCGCGCATGGCCTGAACGTGATCTGGGGGGTCACGAAGGTCGTCAACGTCGCCCACGGGGAATTCATCATGTTGGGCGCGTACGGCGCGTATTATCTGAACGTCTATCTGGGGTTCAACCCGGTCCTCAGTGTCCCGGTCGATGCTGCGATTGGAATCGGGGTCGGTTTCCTTTTCTATTTCGGATTGCTCCATCGAGAACTCCGAGGCAAGGACACGATCACGCGCGAAACCGAGATGGTGACATTGGTCGCGACGTTCGGTTTGAGCCTCATCCTCAGCAACGCTGCGCTCGCGATCTTCAAAGGCGACGCGGTAGGCATCCGGTGGGCGCCCGAGACCCTCGCTGCGGGCCCCGTTCACGTGCCGCTCGGAGGTTTGTACGTCGCCATCTCTTCCGTCGCAATCATCGCGATCTCCGACCTGTTCCTGTCCCGGACCTATCTAGGCAATGCGATTCGCGCGTACAGTCAGGACATCGGGGCTGCGCAACTGATGGGAATCAATCCGACTCGAATCGCGGCGATTGCTACCGCAATCGGATTTGCGTTGACCATGGCCGGGGGTGCCCTGCTCACGGTCTGGCTCCCGGTCGGGATTACCCCACTGATCGGTGCGACCTACGCTCCCATCAGCTTCGTGATCGTCGTCCTCGGAGGTCCCGGGAAAATGTGGGGAAGCCTCCTCGGTGGGCTCACCCTCGGGATTCTGATCGATGTCCTCCCAGCGTTTGGCATCTCCGCGAGCATTGCGGTGGCGGTAGCCTTCCTCGTCCTCATCCCCGTCCTCCTCTTCGCCCGCGAGGGAATCCTCCGATGAGGATCCCTCGGATGCGATTTCCCACCTTCGGGCCGACCTTGTATGGACTCGCCCTCGTGATGGTTGTCCTTGGCGTTGCGACTCCGTTTCTCCCGATTATTGTAAAGGTCCAGCTGATCAATTTTCTCCTCTTCGTCGGCCTCGCGTATGCACTCAACTTCATGACGGGGCTAACGGGGTACGTGAGCTTCGGTCATGCCGTTTTCATGGGCATCGGGGCCTACGCCCTCGGGGGCGGGATCGATCGCCTTGGTTTCCCTCCGTTGCTGGGCGTGATCCTGGGGGCAGGCCTCGGAGCTGCGTTCGCGGTCGGGATCGGCTTGGTGACGCTGAGATTCCGCGGCGTGTATTTCGCGATCACGACCCTCGTCGTGTTCCTCGCGGCGAAGAACATCGTCCCTGAGATCTCTGAGCTCGGAGGGGGCAGCGGAATCTTCATGAACCTCGGGTTCCAACCGCTCGCCGAGTTCTATACGATTTGGACGATCGTCGTCCTCGAAATCGGCCTTACATACTGGGTGACGCACGGGCGTCTCGGATACGGGCTGCGGGCCATCAAGAGCGACGAAGATGCGGCGAAAACGGTGGGTGTCAACGCCTCGCGTTTGAAGCTGATCTTATTCGGCATCAGCGGCATGTTCGCGGGGGCCACGGGTGCCGTTTACGCGTGGACCCTTTCGGCTGTCCTACCCGACACGGGATTCGACATCACCTATTCACTGCGGATGCTCGCCATGATCATCATAGGCGGAGCGGGGACATTACTCGGTCCGTTCCTCGGTGCCGTCATTGTCTACGTCCCATACAACTACTTCCAAACGGTTCAGAGCTTGCTCGGACTCCAGCTCGCGGTCATCGGTGCCCTCGTCCTACTCATCGCCCTCTTCATTCCGACCGGCATCGTCGGCACCGTCCGCCGATATGTCCCCACACTCCGGAGGTATGTCGAGTGACTGCGCGGCTCGTCGCGCAGAATGTCCGGAAGGATTTTGGCGGCGTTCAGGCGCTCCGAGGCGTGTCCCTGACCGTGGACGAAGGGTCCGTGGTCGGATTGATCGGACCTAACGGCTCCGGCAAGACGACTCTTTTGAATCTCCTCGCGGGGGCGGAGAAGCCGACCTCGGGCACGATCGAGCTGAATGGTCGCCGCACGGACGGGCTGCCCATAAAC
>VBLU01000024.1 GCA_005879065.1 Methanobacteriota archaeon | reverse complement strand
TTTCCAGTTACAAAGGATACAAAACAGAGGAGTCTGGAGGATTGCGAGGCCTATCGACCGCGGTAGTACCCGGGATACATCCGCGTATAGTAGTCCTGCCAGGCCTGCCACGCCTCCCGGCCCTTGTCTTCGCGTTTCATGCGGGACGTGACACCAAGGGAACAAAGGGCGGCGATCCCCAAGATGACGATGCCGGTCGTGGTGGCCAGCGAGACACCGCCCACGAGCCAGCCCCTCAGGGCTGCGTAGGATCCGAGGAGCACCGTCACGATCGTGAACGTGATCGAGCCTGCGATTCGTCGCGTGATCCAGCCCATAATGCATAGCGTGTCCGACCGGCAACTAAAGGATTCCGCACCAAAAATCATAGGTGCTAATTCTTGTCCCGAAATGAGGGACACCTGTTCCGACACCTGACCTCGCCGTCGGCGTCTTGCGTCGTACCCCCACCTCAAAAGCCGTCGCAGTTCTTCACGTTCGGGAACCCGAGGAGGTACGTCTGGACGAACCACGAGTGCGGACGTACGGCTCGTCAATCCGGAGGTGGGCCGGATTTGCACCACCGAGCGACTACTGTTAATACTATCAATCTGATGATGCTGATAGGCATGCCGACCACGACGATCCCGGTGAAGAGAGAAACCTGGGCGCGCCTGCGTTCGTATCGGGTCGGTGGTGCTACGTACGACGACGTCCTGAACGACCTGATGGACGATTGCCCGCCCGCGGGTTTCATCCGGGAACACCTTCGGAGGCTGAAGGAAGAGGAGTTCTCAGACTGGCAGGACGTGCGCAAGCGTCTGAGGCTGTGACCTTTGGTCCGGATCCTCATCAGTCGCTCCGCGGAGCGCGAGCTGGCCCGCCTGCCGCAGGACGTTCAGGCATGCTTTGCGAAGGCTTCGAGCAGATGGAGCAGAATCCGAGGCCCCGGCCTGGCCTCGACGTAAGGCCCCTTCGCGGAATGAAGGGTGCCTGGCGACTGCGGATCGGGTCGTACCGCGGGATCTACGAAAAGGAGGAAGGGCAGCTGCGCTTCACGCGGTTCGGGCACCGGAAGGACGTCTACCGTTTCTGAGTCGGCTTTCTTCCATCAAGGCTTTTCGATCGGCGTCCGCACGAGATTCCCCCACTCCGTCCAGGACCCATCGTAGTTTCGGACGTTCGGGTATCCAAGGAGGTACTTCAGGACGAACCACGTGTGCGACGACCGCTCGCCGATCCGACAGTAGGCGATGACCTCCTTGTCCGGCGTCACACCCTTCGGCTCGTAGAGGGCCTTGAGCGCGTCGACCGCTTTGAATGTGCCATCCTCGTTCACAGCCTGTGCCCACGGAATGTTCTTCGCTCCTGGGATGTGACCTCCGCGCTGTGCGTGCTCCGTCGGATATTCCGGCGGCGCCAGGATCTCGCCCGTGAATTCCTTCGGACCGCGGACGTCAACGAGGACCTTACCCGTTTGCCGATACGCTTCTCGGACGTAGGGGAGGTATACTCGGAGCGTCTCGTCCGGTTCCTTCGCCTTGAACGAGGCCGCCGGGAACGAGGGGAGATCCTTCGTCACGGGCAGGTCCTGCTCGATCCACTTTTTCCGCCCGCCGTTCAGCAGGACGACGTTGTCGACGCCGTAGTACTTGAAAACCCAGAACGCGAAGGCCGCGAACCAGTTGTTGAAGTCGCCATACAGGACGATTCGGTGCTTGTTCGTGATCCCGAGGCGGCCGAAGAGCGACTCCAAGTCCTTCTTCGAAACGATGTCCCGCGTCACGGGGTCGTTGATGTCCTTCCGCCAGTCGATGAGGCCGGACCCGGGGATGTGACCCAGGTTGTAGTTCGAGGTCGGATCGTAGTCGACCTCGACGATTCGGACGTTCTGGTCCCCCAGACTACCTTTCACCCAGCTCGTGTCGACCAAGACTTCGGGATGCGCGTATTGTGCCATGCAACGTTCCTCGGGAGGCTCCGAAGTAATACGCTGTTATATTACTTCCGCCAAAGACTATTCCAATACGCATTTCATGAGGCAGTAAACACTCCGATTGGAATGGACATCGACAATGGTCGATGAACGGTGGTCCGAGAGCCGCGACTTCATATGGCGGTCCCCCTATCCCCCTCGCGGAGGGTTGCGAGGGCCGTCGCTCCGCTCCGAGGGGGAGGGAGCATTGCACGGCCGTCGCGAAATCCTGCTAGCGTTAGGTGTCCTGGCGATTCTGACCGGTTCGTCGTCGGGTGCGGCGGCGCTGGTCGACGACTTCGAGACGGACTTCTGGCTGCCATACACGGATTTCCTCCTCGGGGACAAGGCGTCGGCCGGGTATTCGTCCACGTACGTTCGGTCGGGGATGCGGTCGTATCATGTGGACGTCTCGGGATATTCGATTTTGGATTTCGGGTCCGCGTACGGGTACGCGGTCTACGCGACCCGGGGAGCCGCCGTCACGGAACTGCGCGTGTCCTTGCTCTATGATCATCTCCAGGATGCCAGCGTCTCTCCATGGGATGCGTATGCCTCGGGCGTCGCGCTCGATCTGCTGGACAAGGACTACCGCAGCCTCGATCGCGTCCGATACATCACCTCGTTCCAGGCGAGCCGGAAGCTCTCTCTTTGCGGGCCGACGAAGGCGGACGTGGTCCTGGCGCCTCCGAGCGGCCTTGGCGTCTGGACGGACCTCGCGCGGAATCCCGCGGTGGACTTCCCCGCCGCTCATTGGACGAACGCGAAATTCGTCCGGATCGCGATCGGCTTCCACTGCACCGCCGGACTGGCGGGCGCCTCCTACTCGATGTACTTCGATGACTTCATGCTCGACACCGGTGCGGGCGACGCGGACGGGGACGGACTCAGCGACTTGGACGAGGAGACGCGAGTGTACGCGATGTCGGTCACCTCCGGCTCCATGCCCACCGCGGTTCCGGCCGCCGGGACGGCCACAATCGACGTCCATGCGCCGCCCGTGGAAGGCCTTGTCCAATGGGCCGGGATCGCGATGGAGATCGATCATCCCAGGCCGAACGATCTCTCGGTCGAAGTCAGCCTGCCCGATCGACCCGGATCTCCCTCCCAGTTGCTGTGGGATCCGGGCTTCCACGCGCGCGGGGCCGCGATCCTCGAGCCCGCGAGCGGAGCCGCCGTCCGAGGGACCGTCGACGTCCGCGGCAAAGCTTGGCAGCCCAATCCGTTCGTCCACTTCTACGTAGACGACGTATGGATTTCGGGCTCCCAAGGCACTCCGAGTGGCAATTTCACCGTCGCTTGGTCGTCCAACGACTGGTTCGAGGGGGCTCATCGGCTGCGGGTGGTCGTTCAAGCGATGGATGCGGGCGAGCTCGTCACCCGGGTCGGCGAGGAGATTCCCGTGGTCGTGGACCGGACGCCTCCGATCCTCGAACTGATTCGACCGGCCAAGGGAGACTTGGTCCGCGGTCTCACGGTCATCGAGGCCGGGGCCCATGACGATCGTGGATTGGCGGCCGTCGTCTTCCGCGTGGACGGGATCCCCGTCGAAATCCGACACGAGGAGCCCTTCACGTTCTTCTACGAGACGACCAACCTCGTGCCGGGGACGCATGCGTTCGGGGTGCGAGCCGTCGATCGGGCCGGAAACGAAGCGGTCCGCGACGTGGACGTCCGTGTGGGGGTCTCCCTCGAAGGCGTGCCGCTGCCATGCACACCTGTGTGCAACCTCCGGAGCACGGCGTCGTCCGGGAATCTGCCACCTTTGGCCGCAGGAAAAGCCCCGATGTCCGTCCCGCTCGCGGGCGGAGACAGGCTGGAGGTCCTCGAGGCGTTCCGGGCCCCATGGGTGACCCGCGTCGACCGAACCGACTTGGGCGTGTCTATCGTCTTGGACGGCGCGAGGAATCGCACCTTGCCAGAGTCCGATGGTCTCGTCGGCTCGCGGTTCGGTTTGGAGGATTTCGGGCGCGTCGGGCACTGGCGGATCGTCGTGCGCGATTACGGATCGGGGGATGCGGGCGTGGTCCGCGCCGCACGAATCCTCATCGCGGCCCGAACGTCACCCGCCGCCCTCGACACGGACCTCGATGGTGTGGCGGACGGCCTCGAACGGTCCGCGGTGGGCACGATCCCGGTCCTCCCCGACCTGGACGCGGACGGCCTCCCAGACGGAGTAGAGATTGCACCGCACCCGGTCACATTCACGATCGATGGGATGTCATCCGTGAGGACCGTCCTGACGAACCCGATCGACTTCGACACGGACGATGACGGCCTTCAGGACGGTCCCGAATTGTTCCCGGGCGATGGCCGGAATCCGTCGGACCCGACCGATCCCGACACGGATCGAGACGGGCTGTCGGACGGCGCCGAACGGCTCGTCCATGGCTCGGACCCCACCCTGACGGACACGGATGGGGACACGCTGTCGGACTACCGCGAGGTGACACCGCGATTGTTGGAACTGGCGATCGACGGCCTCGCAGAGTCACGACGCATCGTCACATCGCCGTCTTCCGTTGACACGGACGGGGACGGCCTTCGAGACGAGCAAGAATGGAACGGATTGTCGTTGTACGGATTCCTCACGGATCCTTCCGACCCGGACACGGATCACGAGGGCCTCTCGGATTTCGACGAGGTGATCGGGGCCAACCGGAGGCCCACGAATCCCCTCGAGTCCGACACCGACGGGGATGGTCTCGTGGACAGCCTCGACCTGTCGCCGACCGAGCTGTGGGACTTGTCGTGGCAAGGGACGTTCGAGCCCGGGATGATCCGGTTCACTCAACGGTTCGACGTCCGTGGGGTGCAGGGCCTATCCGCCCAGATTTGGACGTATAATCTCGGCGAGAATGCGTGCGTGTTCCTCTCCGATCACACCGCCGACGCGACTCGCAGCAGCGACGAATCCGCGGCCAATGTGCTCACCACCTTGAATCGGGTGCTCTCCGACGGCGGTGAACACAACTTCACGGCCACGGCCGCGAACTTTGTCCGTGAGGAAAGCTGGGGCACTGCCTCGTCCGCGTATGGTGCGTGCGATCTCGGACATCCGCGCCAGTACCGATTCGAATATCTCTACGACAGCAACAGTTTCGACATCGACTTCGTGAACACCGCCGAGGCCGCCGTCCGCGATGATGACGGGAACCTGTTCTACCATACGACCCTCAGCGTCCCGATTCAATTGTCGAAGCCTCAGGGAGTCGTCCTGCAGCTGTCCATGGACCCCAGCTCGGATCGGGGCGATGATGCGGTAGTACCCGCCTTCGTCTACTCACTCGTCCGAGGCACGGACTTCCTTGCGACGCCACCATTCTACCGGAACCTTGCGGTGGGTGCTCCTCTTGACGACCACTCGTACGAATTCCAACTCCGAATTCCGAAGGAGGTGGCCACAGACGCAAACATCGTCATGATTGACGGAGTGCCGATGGCCACGCTCCTCCTCATGCCAATGTGGCTCTCAAGTGGTCCCTCTGGGGTCACCCGATCGGCCCTCGATGCGACAAGCATCACCGTAGGGGCGGCGATATCGCGGGTTCGGGAATCCGCGGAGCTCGTCGTCGCTCGGCTTGTCACGGACATGGAGGCTCTCCAAGCGTCCCAGCCCACGTCAGTCGAAGGCTACGCGACTGGTTACTTCCATTTCGGCGGCTACTCCGTGTATCGGAGGAACAGATTGCGACCTTCCAACAGACCATCGTTTGGAATCCAGATGGGGCTTGGGCTCGGAAGTCCGAAGATGGCTTCGGCCTCTTCCTCCGGACTTTCAAGATCATCCGTAGCGGCATTTCACTGACGAATCAGATTGTCGGGAAGATGTTGCTCCCGATTCTAACTCTTCCTTCGGGAGGCATGGAACAGATGTCCTTCGGCCGATCGGCTTTCGTAGCTACCAAGCTCACGGATATCGAGACGGGCCGGCCATACTATGTCATCGGTTCTACGTCTGTCCAGACCGTGAAAATTCGCGTTCCGCATCCCGAGGTTCCAAGCCTCGAGCTGACGGAGGTCCGCACGATCGACAGAGAGGTCCGCGGTGAAATAGTCGACGAACTGTCCAGTTCTCGATTACTGACGGGCGTGAGGTATGCAAGTCTTAGATCGGCTCTGCGTGGCGCTTCGGTAGGAGCAACCCTCGCGCTCTTCGGGAGCCAAGCAATTCTGGCTTTTCGCGATGGAGACATAGTCAAAGGGAGCGTCTTTGCGCTGGCAGGAACCACTGCGGCCTTTGGAATTGTGAAGTCGGACGTCGTCCTGACGGGTAAATTGTTCAGCGGCAGGGTTTCAAATTTTGGGCTGCGTATAAGATTCGGAACCGCCGCAACCATCGCCGTGACTGGGATCTTGGCGTCTTACGAAATCTTCCAAGCCGTGCAGACATCCGACCCAATCAAACGCCTATCGCATTACGAAAGTGCCGCAGCAGGCGTCGCTGATTCAATTGTTGTGGCCGTACCGCTGTATGGGGCAGCAGCAATGCTCGGTTGGCAGCTCGGACTCAATATCATCGTGGGCCTCGAAGCCCTTTTGGGTGTTATGCCGGACCGCCTCGCCATCAAGATCGTCAGCAGCCCAGGAAGTACCGTGACATTCCTGTTCGAGTACGTCTTCGCGGTTGAAATCCCGTCCGACGTCGCGCAGGACGCCTTAATTCAATTGTTGAATTTCTTGGCGGAAGTGGCAAGACATAGCAACTCGTTGGACCCCCCCGTTCCGACATTGCTATCGGTGCCTTAACATGGAAGCGACAAAAGACCAGCGCCCCGTCGTACGAACNNNNCGAGGGTTGGGACTTGGACGTGAGTTCACCCTGGCGCAAAGTTCTGCCGAAAACAATATTCGCAGGATTTGGAGGCAAAGCGTCCAGCAAACTCTTCGTTACAACCAACCGGATTGTCCTCGTAAGGGAGATCGATGTCTGGAGAGAACTTAAGGAAGAGCTCTCGCCCTTGGGTGTTCCTGCTGCGGCGGCCAAGGAAGTTCACTTACGTAGACTGAAGTCTGCAGGGGCGCGGCAATTCTGCGAAATTTGGCCACGGAACTTTCGAGTCGTGAAGATGAAGAGGATCGACAAGCGTTGGTCATCATTGGACCTTCGTCTCGTGGGAATCGACGGACGCAGATATGAAGTCATAATCAGCAAGACCGACGGCCTCGATCCACCGACTCTTACATTCATCCAGTCTCAGTTCACAGGTTAATCCACCCTCGCTTCCATCCGTCGATCCCGACTATTAGTTTATTACCGGGAGGACCTTTTGTATCGCCTTGCCGCCAAACAACACTGACAAGCAAGTCGAGTCCATATCGAGAGACCTTCTTGCTGCCGCAGGAATAACGCAACTCAATCCGATGCAAATCGCTGCGATCGCCGCGATTCGTCGAGGTTCGGACGTCATCGTTGTCGCTCCTACAGGGTCCGGGAAGACCGAGGCCGCCTTGTTGCCCGTTCTCGAATCGCTGCAGCAGAGCAACCAGCTTGGCATCCAAGTCCTTTACATAACCCCCTTGCGGGCCCTCAACCGCGACATGGTCGAGCGCATCAAGCGTTTAGTTATTTTCACCAAACTCACGGTGGCGGTCAGACATGGGGACACCCCACCGTCCGAGAGACGGAAGCAGGCCGCAGTTCCGCCGAGCGTTCTCATCACGACTCCCGAGACTTTGCAGGCGATTCTTCCCGGAAAAATCATGCAACGTCATCTCAGGGGGGTCCAGTTCGTAATCATCGACGAAGTCCACCAATTTGCGCATGACCGGCGTGGTATCCAACTGACGATCGGTCTGCAACGATTGCGTCGCATTGCCGAACACGACTTCCGGCGGATCGGACTCTCCGCCACCGTCGGCCATCCCGAAGCGATTGCCGCGGTCTTCGGCGGCGAGAAACCCTTGACGGTGCTCCAATCGAACCTCGAGAAACAATACGAATACCGTCTCGAATGGCCGCGACCGATCGACAAGGACTTCGAGGCCGCTCGAGACCTCTACATTACTCCCGAGGCCGCGGCCGGGCTCTCCGCGATCGACGATTCCCTGGACGAGAGCCGATCTTCCCTCGTCTTCGTGAATGCACGGCCCCTTGCGGAATTGCTCGGCTCGCGTCTCGCTATGGTTCGACAGGATGTGGCCGTCCATCACGGGTCCCTGCCCCGGGAAGAGCGCACCCGCGTCGAAGCCGGATTCAAGGCGGGGGAGATCCGCGGTCTCGTGTGCACGTCGACCTTGGAGCTCGGGATCGACGTCGGGACCGTCGACCAGGTCGTGCAATACAACTCTCCCCGCCAGGTCACGTCGCTGATCCAGCGGGTGGGCCGAT
>VBLU01000023.1:14786-17981 GCA_005879065.1 Methanobacteriota archaeon | reverse complement strand
CTTTTTCAATGGTTTTCGACCCTGATCGCACTCGGCGTCGTTGGCGTCTTCATCCTCATCGCGATCGTCCTCTTCTTCGAAGCCGAGGCATCGATCCGAGCCTTTGGCTGGTCCTTTCTGGGCGGGACCGTCTGGAACCCTCAGCCGCCGCTCCTCTTTGGGGCCTTTCCGTTCGTGTACGGGACGCTGGTGACCTCCGCACTCGGGCTCTTGTTCGGAGTCCCCATCAGTCTGGGCATCGCCATCTTCCTGTCGGAGCTCGCACCGCCTTGGATTCGAGTCCCCCTCACCTACGTGGTCGAGCTCCTCGCCGCGGTGCCCTCGGTCGTCTACGGTCTGTGGGGCATCTTCGTCCTGGCTCCCGTGATGCGCACTGCGATTGAACCGTTCATCCAGGGGACCCTGGGCTTCCTTCCGATCTTCCAAGGGACGCCGATCGGGTTGGACAAGCTCAGCGCCGGCGTGATCCTGGCGATCATGATCATACCGACCATTTCGTCCGTGTCACGGGAAGCGTTCCTCGCTGTCCCGGACAGTCAGCGCGAGGCCGCGCTGAGCCTCGGCGCCACGCGTTGGGAGACGACGCGGTTGGCGGTCCTGCGGTACGCCCGGGCCGGCATCTTCGGCGCCGTCATCCTCGGCCTGGGCCGCGCGGTCGGCGAGACGATGGCGGTCACTATGACGATCGGCAACAAGAACGTGATCTCCGTGTCTCTCTTCGACCAGGGACAGACGATCGCGAGCTGGATCGCCAACAACTTCACGGAGGCGGAGACACCGCTCGAGTTGAGCGCATTCATCGAGCTCGGCCTCGTCCTCATGCTCATGTCGTTGATCATCAACATCTTCGCGAGGCTCATGGTCGCCCGGGTGCTTCGCCGCGGGGAGGGAGCCGCGTGAAGCTGCCCGTCGATCGGGACACGAGGAGGCGCTGGATCGATGTCGCCATGGGCGTCGCCGCGTTCGTCTGTGTGGTCATCGCGATCATTCCGCTGGGGAGCATCCTCCTCGAGGCCTCCATCCGAGGACTTCGATCCCTCTCTCCCGCCCTCCTCACTTCGACGACCGGCGGAGGGGGCATCGGCAACGCGATCCAAGGGACGCTGATCCTGATCCTCCTCTCGGCGCTCGTCTCGCTGCCGGTGGGCATCCTGACGGGAATCTATCTGGCCGAATTCGGGAAGAATCGCCTCGGTGCGGCTGTCCGGTTTTTCGTCGAGGTCATGACCCAAGTCCCCTCCATGGTCGTTGGGATTTTCGTCTATTCCCTCGTCCTCGAGTTGGGACTCATCGGGCTCGGTAGCCCGCGCCTCGTGTTCAGCACGATTTCGGGAGTCCTCGCGCTATCGACCATCATGGTGCCGTTCGTGGCGCGCACCTCGGAAGAGGCCTTGCGCCTCGTGCCCATCGCCGTGAGGGAATCGTCCCTCGCCTTGGGCATCCCGCGGTACCGGACCATCCTTCGGGTCGTCGTTCCGTCCGCGAGCAGCGCATTGGTCACGGGCGGGCTCCTCGGGATTGCCCGAGTCGCGGGAGAAACCGCCCCCCTCCTCGTCACTGCGTTTGGAAGCAACGACTGGTTTCGGGGACTCCGTCGTCATGATGCTCGGGCTCAGCATCGTGTCGCGCGTCGTCATCCGGCTCCGTTCCGTTTCGAGATGAGTGGGCGATGGCGGTCAAGCTCAGCGTGGAATCGCTCTCGGCCTGGTACGGCGAGAAGCTCGCGATCCAGGACATCACGATGGACATCGAGGACCGCATGGTGACCGCGGTCATCGGTCCTTCCGGTTGCGGGAAGTCGACCCTGATCCGATGCCTCAACCGGATGCACGAGACGATCCCGAAGGCGAGGGTCGAGGGGAAGGTGCTGCTCCAGGGGGAGGACATCTACGCCGCGTCCCCCGTCTCTGTTCGCCGCCGAATCGGCATGGTGTTCCAGAAGGCCAACCCCTTCCCGACCATGTCCATCTACGACAACGTGGCAGCCGGATTGCGCCTCAATGGCGTCCGCAATCGGGACGAGCTCGACAAAGCGGTCCTGGGAAGCCTGAAGCAAGCCGCCTTATGGGACGAAGTGAAGGACTCCCTGGACGAGAGCGGCGCGAGCCTTTCCGGGGGCCAGCAGCAGCGGCTCTGCATCGCAAGGGCGCTCGCGGTCAAGCCCGAGGTCCTCCTGATGGACGAGCCGTGCTCCGCCCTCGATCCCATCGCGACTGCGAAAATCGAGGACCTGATTTTCGACCTGAAGAAGGACTTCACGTTGGTCGTCGTGACGCACAACATGCAACAGGCGGCCCGCGTGTCCGAGACGACCGCCTTTATGTATCTAGGGAAACTCATCGAGGTCAACAATACGCGGGAGCTGTTCGAGCGACCGCGAGAGGCCTTGACGGAATCGTACATCACCGGGAGGTTCGGGTAGATGCCGCAAGCCGCAGAACGGAAGGCCCTCGAGAAGGGTCTGCATAAGCTGAACGAGAACATGGTCACCTTGGCGGAATTGGCCGAGCTGTCGATTCGGAAGGCCGTGGATGGCCTGACGCGCCTCGATCCGGAGGTCGCCCAGGAGGTCTTCACCTTGGATCAGGAGGTCTACGGTCTCCAGCTCGAAATCGAACGGACGTGCATCGACCTGCTCGCCCTCCATGCACCCGTCGCGAGAGACCTACGGACGATCACGACGTCGCTCAAGATCACGACGGACCTGGACCGAATCGGCCGGTACGGAAAGGACCTAAGCGAACTCACGCTCCAGTTCCGGGATCGGCACATCGTCGAGCGGGCGGACGTCGCACGAATCCAGGAGATGGCGGACCGGACCATCACGATGGTCGACACCGCCATTGAGGCGTTCGTGCATCGCAACGCGGAATCCGTCCGGAACATCATCGAGGTCGACGATGCGGTAGACCTGTTGCACGACGAGAACTTCAAGGACATCGTCCGGCGGATGACGGAGGGCAAGTTGAATGTCGAAACCGGCGCTCGCTACCTCCTGGTCAACCGCTACTTCGAACGGATCGCGGACCACGCCGTGAACATCGGGCTTCGGGTGGTCTACATGGTGACGGGCGATTGGTTGCCGCGAGTCCGCGCCGCTGATCGGGCGAAACGCCGGGACGACGGGAGCGCCAAGCCGACTCCATAGTCTCCCGTGGTCACCGGAGTTGCCGGCGCGGAGGCTCATGTACCAAA
>VBLU01000023.1:0-14711 GCA_005879065.1 Methanobacteriota archaeon | reverse complement strand
ACTTGGGCCGCAGGTTGTCATCGAATTCTACGAGGCCTGGTTGAAGGCTACGCAAGCGGTTCGATCCAGACGCCGTCTGGATCCTTCACGTAGACCTCGGTCCCTTCCGAATGATCCGGGTCCACGGCGACCTTCGCCCCCGCTCGGGTGACGGCCTTGAATGCGGCCTTCACATCGTCCACGACGAACGCCAGGTGGTCGAGCTCCTCGCCCTTCCGATACGGCACGTAAAAGCGGCTTCCCTTCGGATACCAATTCAACTCGAGCCGCATTCGGGTGCCCGGCGTCACCAGATGCACGTACTTTCCGCCATGGGGCATCGTGCCCCGTGCGACGACCTTCATGCCGAACGCTCTCGTGTAGAAGTTGATCGATCGTTTCAGGTCGCGAACGCGAATGCCCGCGTAGTAGAAGCGGCTCTTCATGGCGGCGCCATTTGCGCGGAGAGGGAAGTTCTTACTCCCGTCTTTCGGCGGGCTCGACTTCTGGGGTCGCACCGTGCCGAGGAGTCGGAACTACGTTCTCCACGCAATGGACGCCGGCGCATGATGCGGAGGAGTTCCGGGACCACCTAAGTCGGTGCTCGCGGACGCCGCCGTCGGCGGATGATCAGGAGGACCGCAAGGAGTGCGACGACGACCAAGACGATGATCGATGTCAATCCCACAATCCCGTAGGGTCCTGACGGGCTCACGAAACTCGTGTCGACGCGGAACGAGACGCTCTTCGAGCTGGAATGACCCGCCTTGTCCACGACGGTCACGTTCACGGTGTGCGTTCCGTCCGAAAGGCCGTTCAACGCATAGGTCGTCGCACCTGCAGAAAGAGTCTGCGCCGTCCCGCCATCCACGCGAATCTCGACATGATCGATCCCCGATGTGGCGTCACCTGCCGTCCACGTGACGGTCGACGCGGAGCTTGGGATGACGGCACCACTCGCAGGGCCGACGATCGAAACGGTCGGGGCAGTCGCGTCCACGGACACCGCCACGGACACGAGGACGGTGTTCCCGGCCCGATCAAAGGCCTTCAAGGCAAGGGTGTGGGTGCCGTCGGAGACGCCGGTGAAGGTGTAGGTCGCCGTGCCCGCGGCCACGGTCACGGGCGTACCGCCGTCAAGGCGAACTTCGAAATGGTCGATACCGGAGGTTGCATCCGACGCCGTCCAGGTAAGCTGCACGGAGCTCGTTCCGAACAGGTGACCGGAAGCGGGAGTCGTCAGAGACGCGATCGGGACAGTGGTGTCAACGGTCACCGCGACGGACGCAAGGATCGTGTTTCCCGCCCCGTCGAAGGCTCTCAAGGCCAGTGTATGGCTCCCATCGGAGACGCCGGTGAAAGTGTACGTCGCCGTGCCGGCGGGCTCGTTTATCGGCGTACCACCGTCGAGGCGCACCTCGAAATGATCGATGCCCGAGGTCGCGTCCGATGCGGTCCACGTGAGTTGGACTGAGCTCGTCCCGAAGAGTTGACCGGAGGTGGGAGCCGTCAGAGACGCGGTCGGGGCTGTCGTGTCGACGGTCACAACGACGGAATCGGACGCGGACGACCCGGCCAAATCGAACGCCTGGACCCGGATCGTATGCGGCCCGTCCGAGACGCCCGTCAGCGTCGTGCTGGTGGCACTCGCGCCCAGCGCGAGCGGGGCTCCTCCGTCCAAGCTGACTTCGATGCGAGCCAGTCCGTTGTTATCGGACGCCGTCCAGGTAACGACCACGTTGCCCGTTGACAGATAGCCCGCGGCTGGCGCGCTGAGCGTGATGCTGGGTGCGATCGTGTCGACCGTGAAAGAGCGCGCCACGGCAGTGGTGTGACCGGCGAGGTCGAAGGCCACGAGGGTCGCGGTGTGAGAGCCCTGCGAGAGGCCCGCAAACGTGTGGTTTCCCTCCGTGGGGCCCAGGACCGTGACGGCCCCGCCGTCGAGGCTCAGTTCGAAATGGTCCAGCCCCGACGTCGCATCCGACGCGGCCCATGCCACCGTAACGGTTCCGGTCGCGAGCACCGCGCCTGCGACAGGATAGATGATTGAAAGAACCGGCGGAGTCGTGTCCACGGTCACGGTCACGGAGGCCGCGGCGGAATTGTTCGCCCCGTCAAACGCTGTGACTTGAACGGTGTGGTTGCCATCGGACGGGGCCGACACCGTGTACCCGCTCACGTTTGCGTCCAGCCGGATCGGCGTGCCGCCGTCCAAGCTGAGTTCGAAGTGATCCAAACCGGTGCCCGTATCGGACGCGCTCCAGTTCAGGGTGATCGAATTCACGGGGATGATCGCGCCGGAGGCCGGGGAATTGATCGCGATTGTTGGCGGGGTCGTGTCGCCGCCGCCGGCGCCGGCGACAATGAGGTCGCCGTACGAGCCCAATGGAATCGGTCCGCCGGCAAAAATGGGCCAGAGGCTGTATCGGAATGTCGGGGTGTCCACGACCCCGGGCGATTGCTGGGCGCCGCCGAAGAATCCCAAAGTCTGGTTCGGACCGCTACCGAGCAGGGCGAGCGGGATCGCGAACTCGTACATTCGGTGGTTCGCACCGAGAGCCGGGCTCGAACCGTAGCCCCAGGCGCTCGCGAGGCCCGTATGGTTCGGGAGGCCCGGGTTGTACGGGGCATCCTCCACACTCCAGAATCCCAAGGAACTGTTGTACACCCAATGCGACTGATCCGAAGGGTTCCCTCCGAAACCGCCTTGAACGAACTGATCCTCGTGCCCGTTCGAAGGCACCGCATCGTTCCCCGTGTCGAACGAGAGCGCCGCGGCGTCGTTGGACGACAACGACGTGTCCCCGACGGCGTCGTAGGCCATGTAGAGCATCGTCGGACTGTTTTTCACGAGTAGATAGGCGGGTAGTGTGTTTCCGGAAATCGCGGTCAGGTTGACGAGGGTCGAATCGTTCCACTCGCCGGACGTGATCATGCCGTCAATCGTCGGGGTTGTGACGGCGGGGGACGATTGAATCGGGGTGACAGGAGCGGGCCCATCGAAGGCAAGATGACTGTACGCCTGCGTCGTCGTGGTATTCATCCCGAGGACCACGGACGACCCGGCCTCTGAGAGCTGCAGCTCGACGGTGTATGGACCATCGACTCCCGATTGGTTGATCGGACCTCCGGGGAACGAGACCGGAACGGATCCCGGTCCAATCGGGAGGAACGCCGACCCGGATGCGAACTCGGTGAGCGTGAAGTTCGCGTCGTGCAAGAATCCGTTCACGGTGTAATTCTCCGCTAGATTCGCGTGGACCTGCACGTCGACGTTCAGGAAGTCGAAGAGGCCATTCCCGTTCGTGTCGAGGCCAGAATCGGAATGAGGCGGAGTCATGAAGGCGGGGATCGGATCGAAAGCGAGATGGCTGTACGCCTGCGTCGTCGTCGTATTCGTTCCGAGGGGCAAGCCCGTGGCGCTCTCGTAGAGCTGCAGTTCGACGGTATACGGACCATCGATTCCCGATTGGTTGATCGGTCCGCCGGGGAAGGAGACCCGAATGGATCCCGGCCCGATTGGGAGAAAGACAGAGGCGAAGGTGAACAGGGTGAGCGTGAAGCTCGCGTCGTGCAAGAACGCACTCGCACTGTAGTTAGCAGGCACATTCACTTGGACTTGGACATCGACGTTTAGGAGGTCGAAGAGACCGTTCGCGTTCGTGTCTTGGCCGGAATCGGGATGAGGCGGAGTCATGAAGGCGGGTACCGGATCGAAGTCGAGGTGGCTGTAGGGTTGCGTGGTGTGTGTGCCGAAATCGAGCAAGGAGAAGTTCTCGTTGAACAAGACGAGGTCTACCGTGTACGGCCCATCGATACCGCTCTGGTTGATGGGTCGACCGTCGAACCAGATCGTGAGGTTCGCGGGCCCCGCCGGAAGGCCTGCCGACGTCAAGTTGTAGATCTGCAGGGTGTTATTTGCATCATGGAGCGTCCCGGAAACGGTAAAGTTCCCCGGCGCCGTTATCTGAACGCTCGCGTTCACGAGGAGAAAGTCGAACAGGCCGTTCCCATTCGCATCGTATCCGCTGTCGGAATGCGGCGGAGCGAAATGGCCGGCCCCGGCGAGCACGACGGCTTTCGAGGATACGCCGGCCGGGATGGTTTGGGACTTCGCGGACATCGTGGACCTGCTGAGGACCGCGGGCGTGAAGGCCGCCACCATGAGGACCGTGACGAGAACTCCAATCCATACCCGCAGCCGCGAGCCTGATCGACCCTCCACAACGCGCATCGTATCCCCCGATGCGCAAGATGTTCTTCGCTCTATAAAGCCACCGGCACTTGCGGACAGCTTTAGCCGTCAATAGACGAGGCCCCGAGGCTCGACAGGCCAGCTCTTGTCTCGGATCGACAGTTCGACCTTTGCGAGAGAGCGATCCGGTTCCGCTAAGAAGGCATGCTTTCTATTCGTCTATCCTCTGCCTCTCGAGCCGTCCCCGCGAGCTTCTTCGGCGCCGGGACTGGCTGGACACGAGCGAGAAGAGTTCCTTTTGGTAGAGGGCAACCAAGTAGGGATTTCGCGTCGAGGGTCGGAGTTTCCCGAACGGTGCCAACGCCCTTATAGCCTGACTGCCTTTTTCAGGCGCAAGAGTGGAGGGAACCTTGGGTCTTCTCCCCTACGCGGCACGCGATGTCCTCCGCAACCGACGACGCTCTGTCTCCTCGATCCTGGGAGTCTTGCTGGCGGTCACCTTCGTCGCCGGGACGTTCATTGCCATCGATTCGTCTGCGAGAGCGACGCTCGACGCGTCCCTGGCCGGAATCCCGGGGGATTTCAGCTTTTCCATCTACACCTTTGGCCCTAGTCAGGTTAACTACTCGACCCTCGAGCAAGCCGTCCTCGAACTTGGAGGCGTTGTAAACGTCTCCGTCTATCGCAACTTGGGCTCGTTGGCCTTTGAACTCCGAAATGCCTCGGGCCGTGTTGTGGGGAGCTACGGCGTGTCCCAAGCTCTGGCGATCAATCCGGACCGGCCTCCGATCCTGATCCAGGACTCAAAGGTGTCCGGTTCCTTGACCCTTCCGCGGGGGAGCGTGGGCCTGTCCAGGGACGTTGCGAGGACCCTTGCGGTCGGCCTCGGCGATTCTGTGCGGGCTGTGTATGCACTTTCTGACATGACGTTGGGAACGAACCTGACGGTCCGCGCCATCATCGAGCCGACCCTCCCGACGGGTTTCAATGGCTCACCGCCGCCATACTACTTTTACGGAGGCAGCATCGCCGTCGTCGACATTCGGGATGCGGATTGGCTCTTGGCCCAGCTCAACCAGTCGAGCACGTCGGGGAAGACCTTCAACGGCGAGGTCTGGATCGATCGAACCGCGTACGTAAACCCGTACGACACGGTCCTGACCACTCGGAACCTGGAGCGGATGCAGCGCCGGCTCCAGGCGGTCCTCGGATCACAGGGTTCTTCTATCTCGGACAACATCCTCTCTCGGATCCAGGACTTCTCCAACCGGATTGCGGCGCAGCGAATCCAGTTCTTCATATTCTCGGCGCCCGTCGTGCTCCTGGGGGTGTACCTCGGGGCCGTCGGCGTCGATCTGGGGCATGCGGAGCGAAGACGAGAGCTCGCGATCCTGAAGACCCGCGGAGCACGACGAGGTCAGCTTCTCGGACTCCTACTCACAGAAGCCGTCTTTGGGGGTCTGATCGCAGCGGTGATCGGCCTAGCCGCCGGGGTTCTCGTGAGCCGGCTCCTGATCGGAATCGTGAACCCGACGCCCGGCTCATCGCCGCTTTATGACTCCTTCAGCTTGTCGGCCGACACGGTCCTCGCTGTCGCATTGGAGAGCATCCTCCTCATGGCGGCCGTGGCGTATCGGTCCGCCAAGCGCACCGCCGGCCCGGGGCGGCTCGTCGACGAACGTGTTGACATTTCTGGTGGGGGTCATTCCCTTCCTCCTCCTGCCCTTTGTGCCCTTAATGTTGATCGTCGGGTTGACACGCCTCCTCACCCGCGGGACGGGCAAGGTATACGACTGGTTCTCCCACGCGGCAAAACCCCTCGTGGGCGAGCTCTATCACATCATCCGCCGAAATCTTACCCGGAACCCACGCCGCTCGTCGAACGTGGCGATCATCATCGCACTTGGCATCGCGTTCGGGACATTCACCCTCTCTACGTTGGCGACGCAGGACGCACATACCGTGCGGGAGATCCGCGCGCAGGTCGGTGCCGACATGGCGGTCCAGCCCATCGACTCGCAGAAGAACTTGGAACCGAACCTCACCGCGGTTCCCGGCGTTGCAGGAGCCGTCTTGGTCCGCAGTTTCTCTTCACAAAGCTCGAACTACTGCTGTCCCACCGTTTTTGGATTCGATCCCAAATCATATTTCGCCGTCGCCCAGCCCGAGTCCTGGTACTTCCTGGATGGGAATTCGGAGAGCGCGCGCAACGTCCTGTCGACGACGGGTCAAGTGCTCATCTCGCAGGCCTTCTTCAATCAGGCCTTTCTCGAGGTCGGCGATCCCATCTACCTTTCCGAAACGTTCATGACTTCGAACAACACCCAGCAAGTCGTCCAGGTCAATGTGACGGTCGGTGGGGTCGTCCGATCTCTCCCTGGAACGGGCTTCGGTTCCTCCTCGGCCATCTTTGGGAGCTTTGATACCCTCGCCCCGCTCCAAGGCGGACCCCCCTACTCGCACTCGGATGTGTACCTCGTCGACCTCGCTCCAAGCGCGAGCTGGCGTTCCGTGAAGACGGCGATCACCTCTGATCGGAACGTTGCGTACGTGACAGTCGCCGACGAACAGATCGAGGCCCTGACGTCGAACCCCTTCGCTCGCGCGCTTTATCAATTCATCTCCATGGAACTTTTGTTTATCGGCATCATTCTGACCGTAGGCATCGGCCTCATCCTCTATGCGGCCAGCCTCGAGCGGGATGTTGAGTTTGCGGCGATCATCGCGCGGGGCTCCAGCGGCTGGCAAACGGCGAAGCTCCTTGTGGGCGAGGCGTTCGTGATCATGCTCGTCGGGCTTGCAATCGGAGCGTCCGTGGGGATCGGCACCGCCTTCTTCGCGACCCAGTTTATCGCGGCCGGCCCCCCGGGTTCACTCGCGCCCTTGGTGCCCTATTTCTTCGTCTTCCCCCTCGAAGCGCTTCTCCTCGTCCTGCTCGGTCCCGCCGCGATGCTCCTCTCCGCCGTGCTCGTGTCCCTCCGCACGGCACGAATGAATGTCGCTCAGGTGCTGAAACTTCGAGGAGGCTAAGGATGCCGAACGTGACAACGAAGGATGTCATCAAGGTGTATCGCGCGGGAAAGTCCGAGGTCATCGCCCTTCGGGGGCTCGACATGGCGGTCTCTGACCGCGAGCTCGTCGCGGTGCGGGGTCCTTCCGGCTGTGGAAAGACGACCCTCTTGAACCTGCTCGGCGGAATCGACCGGCCAACCGCGGGGCGAATCGAGGTGAACGGATCGAACCTGGTCGACCTCAGCGATGCCGAGCTCGTTCGGTATCGCCTGCAGAAGGTCGGTTTCATCTTCCAGTTCTTCAACCTCGTCCCCACGCTGACCGCCGAGGAGAACGTCGAGTTGCCGATGCGCTTGGCGGGGAAGGGGCCGTCGGCCCGGTCCAAGCGTACGAAGGAATTGCTTGAGCTCGTCGGGATGACGAAGCGGGCCGTCCATCGACCGGATGAGCTGAGCGGTGGCGAACAACAGCGGATCGCGATCGGGGTGGCCCTCGCGAACGATCCGAGCCTGCTCCTAGCGGACGAACCGACGGGAGAACTGGACACGAAGACGGGACAGGAGGTGCTCGATCTCTTTCAGCGGATGAATCAGGAATTCGGAAAGACCATTGTCGTCGTCACGCACGACGCGCGGGTGTCCCAGATCGCGCACCGCATCCTCGAGATTCGAGACGGGAAGATCTTGGGAGAGGCCGCTGCGACGTAGGCCTCAATACACGCGCTCGTGGGGCTCGATCGGCCAGTTCTTCTCCCGTATCGATTGTTCGACCTTGGCGAGGGAACGGTCCAGCTCGGCGAGGAAGACCCCTCTCTTCGATTCGTCCATGGCCTGTGCCTCGAGGAGCGCCCGCAGGCTCTTCAGGACAGGAACTTGGATGTAGACCAAGGAAAGCAGTTCTTTCTGGTAGAGCGTCGAGACGAGGTATGGATTTCGCGTCGTCGCGACGGTCGCCTGCGCCGACCAGAAGTGGATCACCTTGTCCAAGTACACGCCGAAGCCGATGATGACCCCGAGGACGAACAGGAACAGGAGGAGCGCGGTCTGGAAGTACGTGAAGCCAAACCGCTCCGTGAAAATCGGACCGAGTACGAGGGTGAAGACACCCATGAAGGTGAGGATCGTGAAGACGATCCCGATGATGCTGCTGCTCAGGTTCCAGCGATACAGCCACTCGGCGGCGCGGATCTTCTGACGTTCGGCGGTCATGCCCATTCCCCGAACCTGCATGGCAGCAGGACGGATATCACCGGCGCTCGCGGGGCGAACCAGAAAAGGCGGACTCCCGAAAAAAGAAAGGAGCGGGGGTCGTTGAGCAGCGGCCCCCGCGCAGGAAGAGGGTAATCCTTATCCGACGGGCACCGACAGGTCGACGCTCTCGAAAGTTGCCGCCCGGTCCACGGACGCGAGCAAGATGGAAAATACGAGGACACACTTCATCCGCCGCCAACATGGCGCGTCGGAAAGTGAATTGAATAGTGGGCCGGCCGTGAGTATGTTACCAACCGGTAACAAGTGGAAGAGTTCTTCCGTCCGGAGCGATTGCCGTCGGTGGAAGGGTCCTCTTTTCGACCTCGGAAAAGGCTCATGGAGCGCAAGGATTCACAGACGTCCAAGGGAAAAAAAGAGCGTAACTCCCGGAAGGCCAGCGTTCGGACCGGCCCGAAAGGGGAAGCCCCCGTTGAGATCAGTCCCGCCCTCGCCTCCCTTTTCAGGGATTTTTCGGATCGTTCGTTGGAATTCTCCCGCGAGGTGATCGAACGGAGCGGGGTCGCCGCGACGACGAACAACGATCACGCACGGCTGAACATCCGCATCGCTCGCACCGTCTTCGGTAAGTGGTCGGTCGAGATCCTGACGTTCCTGTACTCGGCGCGTATAGCCCGCTTCCAAGAACTTCGGAAAGCCCTGGGAGACATCAGCGCCCGGGTCCTCTCGTTGAAGCTCGCGCGGCTCGAAGGTCTGGGGTTCGTTCACCGCGCCGTGATCGACACGCGACCTCCCGGCGTCGAGTATTCCCTGACGGAAAAGGGGCGAGAGGTCGCAAAACTCGGAGAACCGGTGTTTTTGTATCTGCGCCTGATGGAAGGCTCGCTGAATCAAACCCGCCGTTAGGGGAGCGATCCCACGCGTTCGAGGGCGTTCCGGTCGGATCCGGAATGCCGGCCGATCCTCCGCCACCCGGAGGGCATCCTACTTTGGAGGCTGTGCGTATCGTGTCGACTCGAGGGCGATCGTCTCCGTCCGGGCGCGATCGACCTCGGCAATCAAGTCAACGGAGTGTTTCAGGTTCCGGTGGCTTGCCGCGATCCCCCACAAGCCGCTGAGGGTCATCGCGACGGAGACGGCGACGACCAGGGTCCGGGCCTCCGTCGTGGAGGCGGACGCCCTCTGCACGAGGTCGGCCAGGCCCGACAGTCCGACGAGGAGCCCGAGGCCGAGGCCTAGCACGAAGATGACCGTCCAGAACACCGTGAGGGCGAGCCGCTGGCCCACTCGCATCTGGGAACTGAACGAGACGGGCATGCTCGAGCTCGGAGCACGAGCCTCGGGATAGATAAAGAATTGGTCGCGATTCACAAGGCTGGCATAGGTTCAAACGACGCGCCGCGCGTTTGGCTGGTATGGCTGCGGCGCTGAAGGCGATCTCGGCATTCCTCCGCCGGTTTCCATGGCACCGCTTTGCCGCTGGAGCGATTGCGGGAGGCGGCGCGCTCATCATCACCCTAATTCTGCGCACGCTCGGCCTCGGACTGTTCCTCCCCGAGGTCGCGGTCGACTTCACCGTGGGGCGAATCCCCGGGGCAATCGAATCGTTCTTCATCCGGACCCTTCTGGCGGGTCCAGAGGTGGCTGAAACGACGATGGTTCGTGATCGCCTTCTTCACCCTCACATCGGCAGGGATTATCCTCCTCGGGATCCTCCCGCTCATCGACGCGGGGTTCCTCGGATCGAAGACCTCGGTCGGACCTGGCTTCGCGTCCTTCAGCCAAGTCCTTGGTTCCTGGGTGTACGCCGCGGTGCTCGACTACGCCTTCGTCGAAGTTGCCCCGCGATATCCGGACGGATTCAGCCTCAGCCGACGACAGTTCCTCGTAGGTAGCGTCGGCGCGATCGCCCTGGCCATCCTTGCGATCTACGGATTCGCCAGCCTCTCCATGAAGAAGGGTCGACTCGTATTCGCATCGATTGCCGAGATGTTTGCGAAGGAAGTCACGCCGACTTCGGAGTTCTACGTGGTCACGAAGAACGTGATCGACCCGACGGTCGACGCGGCCTCGTGGCGGCTTTCCATCGGAGGGCTGGTGACGACGCCCGCCACCTACGATTATCCGCAGCTCCTGGCGAAGTCCGATCCGACGGACCCGGACAATGTTGACACGTTAGCCACCTTGGAGTGTGTGAGCAACGAAGTGGGTGGAAATCTGATCAGCACAGCCCGATGGAACGGTGTGCGGCTCTCCGCGCTACTCCAGGCGGCGGGCCTCAGTCCGAACGCCGACTGGATCGTCTTCACCTGCGCGGACGGCTACACCGCGGCAGTTCCGCTGTCGAGGGCGATGAGCCCCAACACGATGGTCGCCGTTCGGATGAACGAAGCACCGCTCGTCACCGCACACGGCTTTCCGGCACGCATCATCGTTCCCGGGCTCTACGGGATGTTCCATGCAAAGTGGCTGACGAAGATCGAGGCGACGCAGGGAGAGTACCTCGGGTACTGGCAGCAGAAGGGATGGACGAATCAGGGGCTGATCCACACAACCGCGATCATCGCGACGCCCGCGGACAGCACGGTCGTTGGTGGTGTCGTCCATATCGGTGGAATCGCCTTCGCGGGGGATCGAGGCATCTCCGCGGTCGATGTGAGTACAGATGGCGGAGCCACATGGAAGTCGGCGACTCTGAGCTCACCGAAGTCGGACCTCACGTGGGTTCTGTGGACCCTCGACTGGACCCCGCCCCGCAGTGGATCGTTCCGGATCGTGGCCCGTGCGGTGGACGCCGCAGGCACCCCGCAAGACTCGAACCCGGCACCTACCTTCCCGGAAGGCTCGGCAGGTTATGACTCGATCACGCTGCTCGTAAGTTAGCCGACGTGGTGGTCACGGACTCTTTGTCGGTGGACCGGCGCGAAGTCCGAAGGCCGCGAGGCCAACGCCAAGAAGGGCGGTCCCCGCGCCAATCCAAATCCACGGCGGATTGTTCGACATGAAGGATCCCGGAATCACGCCGATGCCCTGGAGGGCCCAGACGACGAGTCGACCCGGCTCGGACGATGGCAGGCCTCAGCCGCCAGTCGTCACGAGGCCTTCGTGCTCGCGCCAACTCCGGTACAATTCCTCGATCTCGTATGGAGGAGCGTGGCATGAGAGGTATCGGAGACGTGCCTTCCCGACGTTGCGAATGCCGTGCGTGGAACCCGCCGGGAAGTACACGGCCGTATCGGGTCCCAAGATCTTCTTCTCGTGGCCGGACACCACTTCTCCTCGGCCCTCGAGAATGTAGTACATCGACTCCACTGTGCGGTGCTCGTGGAGCCGCGTGCTCCCGCCCGGTCGGATGTCGACGACCGTGATGATGAATTTTCGCGAGCCGACGTTGCTCGGGGTGATGACCTGGTAGGACAGGCTCCGATCTCCCTTGAGAGCCTTCGCCTTCTTGCGTGGTACGACCTTCATGGCCCCGCCGTCGTCCGCAAGGTCCGTAGGGCATTTGGAGTTTCCGTCCCCGCGGACGCCGCGTAAGGGTTAAAGGGAGTCCGACAGGTTCGCGGCGCGATGGTCCGCGTCGAGGTCCTCGCCTACACGCCGACCGATTTTCTCGAGGAGAAGGATGTGACCATCGGACGGTGCCGCGATCTCGCCGAGAAGTACGCGGTCACCTGGGTGGACGTGGTCGACCCGAACGAGCGCACGCTCGAGGAACTCGGGACGTTGTTCGGTTGCCACCCGCTCGCACTCGAGGATGCGCAGAACCGGAAGCTCTCGCCGAAAGTGGACGAGTACGAAGACATGGTGTTCGTCGTCGCTCGGGCGATCGTATGGGCCGAGGAGATCGATACCGACCAGCTCTCCCTTTTCGTGGCCAAGAAATTCGTCATCACGATCCACGGTCCGGCGTTTCCGTCGCTCGAGGACGTCCGCATCCGACTCCGCAAGAGAAATCCCAAGATGTTGAAGTCCGGTGCGGACTTCCTTGCCTACACCATCCTCGACACCCTCGTCGACTCCTATTTTCCGCATCTCGATCGGTTTCAGTCGCTGCTGGACCAGCTCGAAGAGGACATCATCGAGAGACCGAGCGGCGAAGGCATCTCCCGCCTCCACCAGCTCCGCTCCGATGTCGTTCGCCTGCGGAACTCGCTGCGGCCCCAACGGGACATGTTTTCCCTCTTGGGCCGTTTGGAGATCCCCATCTTCCGGAGCGAGACCCGAATCTATCTCCGGGACGCGCAGGACCACATGATCAACGCCCTCGACACCCTCGACGCGAACCGCGAGATCATCGCGAGTCTCATGGAGACCCAAGCGACCCTGGTGTCGAACCAGATGAGCGAGGTCATCAAGGTCCTCACGGTCATCTTCACGATTACGCTGCCCATTGCCGTCGTGTCGAGCTTGTTCGGAATGAACGTGTCGTTCTATGGGTTCAATGAACCGGTCGGCCTCTATATCGCCGTGACCTTGATGGCGCTGCCGACCTTCGCACTTACCCTGTGGATGCGGCGAAAGGGCTGGTTCTGAGACCATGGCCCACAGACGAGCTACCGCGCGGGGCGAGTTCGGATTCCGGGGAGATCGATGACGCCCTGGAAGTATTCGGACGACTCCTATCGGGACTACACCCGCACCGCTTGGAATGAGTCCGCGCAAAAGTACACGAAACTGCTCCGGAATCTCGAGCCGTACGGGTTCGATCTGCTGGCGCGCGTGGACCCGAAGGTTCGGGAACGGTGCCTCGATATCGCGACGGGTCCGGGCGAGCCCGCGATGAGCCTCGCGCGCATGGTCGGGTTGGACGGCAAGGTGACGGGCATCGATCTCTCGGACCACATGGTCGAGCTAGCCGCCGGGGCCGCGAAAGTGCGCCGAATCCCAAATGCCGAATTTCGCGTCATGGACGCGGAGAAGATGGACTTCCCCGACGAGACGTTCGACTTGGCCGTGAGTCGGTTCGGTTTCCAGATTTTCACCAATCCCGAAACGGTCGCGAAGGAAACGCTGCGAGTCCTCGTGCCCAGGGGACGCATTGGCGTCGCGGTGTGGAGCACGGCGGAAAAGGCCTCCGCGATCCATGCCGTCGTCGGCCCGATGCTCGAGTTCGCGGAGCCTGACGAGACGGGGTACCTACCGACTCCGTACGAGCTCGGCGGACCCGGAGAGATGGTGAAACTGTTCGAGGACGCGGGATTCCACGAGACGAAGGAAGTGCGGAAGACCCACACGATGGCTTTCAAGGACGAAGACGAGTACATCGACGTGTTCGTCGAAGGGACGCCTCTAGGCCATTCCATCCGAGAAGAGGACCCGCCTGTCCAGAAGAAGATCCTCTCGCGCACGCGGGAAAATCTGCGCCGATGGCGGACGCGAAAGGGGATCGAGATTCCCTGCGAATGCGTTATTGTGACCGCTCACAAATGAGAGCGTTCCCTGGCCCGAGGTTTGTCAACACGCGCCGCCCGCGTTGACAAAGCCTCTTTCCACCCACCCTTGGCTTGAGACGGCAACGCCCACCGACCTAGCGGACGCAGGATGGAGACGGTCTTGAGAGCGAAACCGGCGCGACGGCTTTCGAGCAACACGATGTATCTCGTGATCTGGTGGATGTCGAAGTCTCCCTACGCGGCGGTCTTCACGAATCGCGTGGCGGCTGAAGCCGCAGCGAACGTGAGGAACGCGATCCTCGTCGCGATCAAGGGCCCTGCCACGAAAGTGGAGGAAGTCGTCGACTGGTACCGTCGGGATGAGGAGGGCCGTCCGATGCCGGCGGAATGGCGCGAGCTGATGGGGCAGATTCACGTTCCATGGCATGCCAAACCGCTCGGGCGACCCGACGCCTTGGCATCTGACCTGACGGCGGCCTCCGAGCCGGTCGAAGCTTGAAAGACCCGAGACCTCCGCTGATCTCCGAGCTCCAAAAAAGGAGTGGATTAGACGTTCGCGATCGGGAAGCAGAGGCCCTTTCTACCTTGCCAAGACCTCCAACGCTTGATGGCGTTCTTTAGGAGGTGATCCATCTGCAGGTTCCCCTACAGATACCTTGTTCACGTGCTCCCCATGTCGCCATGGGGCGTGGACTGTATCATCATCCGACGCACGTGCGTCGGAGCCCGGCGTGCAGTCTCTGAGGGTTCCGATCTTCTGATCGGCCTTCCCTGCGGATTGTCCGCACCTCGAGATTGTTACCGCATTGGCGGTACTCGAGGATACTCGGAGTTCCCCGCATATAGCCAGGTTTGTTCCGGTTCCTCACGGATCCGGAGTCGCAACACATGTTTACGACTTAGCCCTCCTTGCTGAACCTA
>VBLU01000022.1 GCA_005879065.1 Methanobacteriota archaeon | reverse complement strand
CGTCCACCGCATCCAGAGCGTGGACGAGACGATCGCGATGTGGAAGGCGATGCTCGCCGGCGAATACGCCGAGGGGGAGGCCGTTGTCCGACTCAAGACAGACATGGCGGACCCGAACCCGGCCTTCCGGGATCGCGTACTGTTCCGGATCGCAGAGCGGGACCATCCGCGCGTCGGCGACCGCTACCGAGTCTGGCCGATGCTGGAGTTCTCCTGGGCCGTCGATGATGCTTTGCTCGGCGTGACGCACGTCCTCCGCGGGAAGGACCTCGTGATGGAGGACCAGATGGAGACGCGGATCTGGGACATCCTCGGGATCCGGCGACGACCGGAGTTCGTCCACTTCGGCATCCTGCGATTCAAGGACCTGGAACTGTCGAAGTCCCGATATCGGAAGGAGATCGCCGCGGGCCACCTGACCGGGATCGACGACCCGAGGACGTGGTCCTTGCAATCCCTGCGCCGCCGGGGCATACGGCCGGCCGCCTTGAGGGAGTTCGTGCTCTCCTTCGGCCTGAGCCTGAACGACATCGAAGTGCCCGCGGAGACCTTGTACTCCGAGAACCGGAAGCTGATCGACAAGGACGCGAACCGCTACTTCTTCGTCCCCGATCCCGTGGCGGTGGAGATCGCCGGCCTGCCGCCGATCGAACATGCGAAGGCGCCCCTCCACCCGGACTTCCCGGGCCGCGGCCATCGCGAAATTCCCGCGGGACCAAAGGTCCACGTCGCCAAGGAGGATTTCGAGAAGTTCCGCGGCAAAGAGGTGCGACTGAAAGACTTCTGCAACATCATCCTGGATCACCGGGCTCGCTTTGTCTCGATGGAGAACAAGGACATCCCGAAGATCCAGTGGGTCACCCACGGGATCAACGTGCACCTCGTCCTGCCGGACGGATCCGAATCCCGAGGATTGGGCGAGCCCCTCGTGGCCTCCCTGAAAGTGGACGACGTCGTCCAGTTCGAGCGCGTGGGTTTCGCGCGGATCGATCACGTGAGCAAGGCCGAGGTTCGGGCGTTCTTCGCACACCGCTGACGTCGCGATGCTAGATCCCTGCGTTCACTGTTTTCCTCCGTCGCAAAAGTCCCCAGCTGGTGAGCAGGCCGACCCCGCCAATCGCCACGCTTACCGCCAGGAGGGTCCCGATGAACGGAAGCAGGACCACGGACACGACGAGGGAAATCCAGGGAAGGATCCGTCGCATCCCGCGCTCCCGGAGGAGCCGAATTCCGGCGACCGACCCGATCACGTACGTCAGGATCGCGGCGCCGCTGGCCATCAAGAATGCCGACACGAATTCCACGTTCAGGAAATAGAAGGCCGCGAGGCTCAGGAGGACCATGACGATCAGGAACACGAGCGAACGCCTCGGAGCACCGGTCTTTGGATCGACCTTGCCGAGCGCCTCCGGGAAGACGCCGTCCCGGGCGGCGGCGTAGTAGACCCTCGCCATGCCCGCCACGTAGGCGTTCACCGTGCCGAACGTGACGAAGACCGCGAGGATGGCGACGAACATCCCGCCATACGAACCGAAGGCGCCCGACATCATCGCGGCAAAGGGAGTGACACCTCCCCCGACGGTGTAGGCCCCCGTGCCCACCGTGACGATGGCCACCGCGAGGTAGAGGGCACTGATCAGGATCACGCTGATGACCACGCTGCGGTGGAAGTCCCGCTCCGGATTCCGGAACTCTTCCGCCACGTTGGATGTGTTCTCGTATCCCAGATAGGACCACATGATGAGCGCGGCCGCGGTGCCGATGGAAGCGAGTCCGTTCGGGAGGATGGGCGTGTAGTTCGCGGGGGAAATCCTCGGAGCGGACGCGACGACGGCGATCGCGAGGGCCGCGAGGATGGCGCCGACGGTCGCGACTTGCACGCGACCGGTGAAACGGATGCCCAGGTAGTTGACGCCGAACGCGCCAATCAGGATGGCCGCCGCGACGAGGAACACGTCCGGGCGATTCAGCGGGAGGACGAACGTGAGGTACGAGGCCGCCGCCACGGTCGCCGCGGGGGCCCCCAAGACCGCCCAGGCTAGGAAAAGCCAGGCGGTCGCCGCGCTCGCACCCCGGCCGAGGCCTTCCCGCGCGAAGGCATAGATTCCTCCCGATTCCGGGTTCCGGGCGGAGAGCTTCGCGAACGTATAGGCGAAGGGATAGCTCGCGAGCGACAAGAGGATCCAGGAGATGATCGACGCAGGGCCCGCGATGCGAGCCGCGAGCCCGGGGATGACGAAGATGCCGGACCCCAGGAGCGAACTGACGTAGATCGCCACGGCATGGCGGAGCGTGAGGACTCGGTGCAGGTCCGTATGAAGCGGATTCTTCGTTTCACCGTCCCGCTCCATCCGTCCTCCTCCCGTTCTTCCCCAGGGGCGTTGATCCGCGCGGCGCCGATAGCACCACCTCGTGCATAAGCCAATTGCCGGCCTCCGACGGTGGGGCAAAATGTGGTCTGGCGGTGAAGCTTTCTAGTCGACTGTATTCTTCATCGGCATGGTCCATTTCGCGAAGCGTGTCCGCTCGATTGAGTCCTCGCCCACCGTCCACATCGGAGACCTCATCGCGGAGATGAAGGCGCGCGGCGAGAAGGTCCTCTCCCTCGCGATCGGGGAGCCGGACTTCCCGACCCCGGCCCACATCGTCGATGCCGCGAAGAAAGCCCTCGACGCGGATTTCACGAAATACACACCCGCTCCCGGGATCCGGGAGCTCCGAGAGGCCGTCGCGGAGAAGGTGCAAAAAGAGAATCGCATTCCCGCGAAACCGGAGAATGTGCTCGTCGCTCCGACGAAGCATACCCTCTTCATGACGTGCATGGCCCTCCTCGATACCGGAGACGAGGCGATCATCCCGGACCCCGGATGGGTCTCGTACGCCCCGATGGTGACCCTCGCCGGCGCTCGGCCTGTCCCGGTTCACGCCGGCGATGACGAAGGATTCGTCCCGGCCGCGGACGCGGTCGCCGAGGCGATCACGCCGCGCACCCGACTCCTCATGCTGAACTCACCCTCGAATCCCGCGGGCTCCGTGTATTCGCGAGATCCTGTACGAGGGCGAACACATCTCGCCTGCATCTCTGGACGGCATGTTTGCTCGCACGGTGACCGTGAACGGCTTTTCGAAGACCTATTCGATGACAGGCTGGCGGCTGGGATGGCTCGTCGCCCCGCCGCCCCTCTTCAAGGAGATCTCCAAGGTTCAGGAGCATACGATTACCTGTGCGACCGCGTTCGCCCAGAAGGCGGGCGTCGCGGCCCTCCGCGGACCGACGGCCCCCCTCGAGGCCATGGTGAAGGAGTTCCGGGCGCGCCGCGACCTGGTCCTCAAGGAGATCGCGAAAATCGACGGTCTCGCGACGTACCATCCGAACGGAGCCTTCTACGTCTTCCCGCGCTTCGAGGCCAAGATCGACAGCGGGACCTTGTGCGAGCGGATTCTGAAAAAGGCTTCGGTCGCGGTCACACCGGGGAGCGCCTTCGGTGAGGCCGGCGAGGGGCACATCCGGATTTCCTACGCCGCCTCCCGTGACACGATCCTGGAGGGCCTGCGTCGCATCGCCGAAATCGTCCGCGGCCTTTCCGGTTAAGTACCGCTCGAGCCATACCAACGGGGAGGGGAGTTCGGTGCAGGACACGGAGATGGAGCGACCACGGATTGTGCCCATGATCGCGTACGAGAACGGAGCGGCGGCGGTCGACTGGTTGGTTCGCGCCTTCGGGTTCCGGGAGCTCGATCGGATTACGGAATCGGACGGGACGATCAGTCACGCGGAACTCGATTTCGAAGGCGGTCGGATTTTCCTCGCCACTCCGACGCCGGACTACCAAAGTCCGAAGCACCACGGCAAGAGGTGCGCCGCCGCCAAGAGATGGTCCGCGGTCCCCTGGGTGATCGACGGCCTCAGCGTCCAAGTGGACAGCGTGGACGCCCATTTCGCGCGGGCGAAGGGCGCGGGGGCCACGATCCTCTCGGAGCCTCAGGACAACCCGTACGGCCGGCTGTACCGGGCGGAGGACCTCGAGGGCCACCGCTGGATGTTCATCGAGGAGCACTGAGTCGTCACGCGCCGCGGGTCTGCAGAAGCTTCACGACGGCCTCGTGACCCTCCTTGCGCGCGTCAGCGATGGGCGTGGACCCGTCGTCGCGGGTCGCCTTCGGGTCGGCCCCCGCGTCGAGCAACATTTGGACGATGGCCAGATTTCCGTGCGCGGCCGCCTTGTGGAGCGGGGTGTAGTTCGCCTCGCTCCGGACGTTCGGATTGCCGCGGGCGGCGAGCAACGCTTTCACGAGATCCGGATGGTCCCCGGCGACAGCGGCGTCGAGCGCGGTGTTCGCGAAGCGGCTCGATTCCTTGAAATTCACGTCCGCGCCGTGTTCGAGGAGGACCTTTGCGGCGTCAAGATGACCGAAGAACGCGGCCAGGCCGAGAGGCGTGAAGCCCTCCGCGCTCCCGGCGTTCACGCGCGTCCGGGACTGCCCCAGGATCGTCTTGAGACGTCGCGCGTTCCCGGTCGCCGCGGCCTCGTGGAGGCTCAGCGCGTCTTCGGGTGTCCGTTCGAGGAGGAGCCCGAGCGCCTTGTTCGCCCCATGGTACACCGCTGTGAGGACAAGCGTCCCGTTCGGCGTGCGCATCCGCAGGAGATGCGGATCGTGGTCGAGGATCGCGCGCGCCCGCACCGTGTCGTCCTTCACGACTGCCGCAATGAGTTCGTCCTGTTCCGCCATCGTCTCGCCTCGAAGAGGCGGTGGGATGTGGTCCAACGACTAAGAACCTTGTCCTCGTCACGCCACGGTCTGCGTCTCGCCGCACGAAGGGCACATGACCTCGATCGGCCGCTTGCTCGTCGTGAGGTCGATCGACTTCCCGCAATGACTGCAGATCACGGACATCGGCATCGTGGTCGGTGCCTGGGTCGTATCTCCGGGAGGCGGAGGCGGCGGTGCGGCCCTCGGTCCCATGAGATGGCCGCCGCCCACCCGGCGCCAGAGCCCGAGGACGGCCACGAACAAGAGGATGAACAGGAGGCCCAGGAGGACCGCAAACAGGGGGACGCCCCCGATGTCCGTCGACCACAGGGCGTTCGTCGTCCCGATGTGCAGGGTGTGCCCGATCGCGGTGCCCGTGCTCGACTCGGTCGCGATCACGACGAGCTCGCCGGTTCCCACTCCCTGGGGGATGGGCAGGGTGAGGTCCACCTCGGGGACGGTCGTGATCGCCGAGACGCTCGGCGAACCGCCGAATCCGCCCAGGCTTAGGGTCCAAGTGAACTGAAGCGGCAAGGCCGCGGTGCTCCGAGGCGTCACCGCGAGGTGCGCGTGGATCGAATCGCCCGGCGTGTAGGAGGCGCGGTCGAACGTCTCCCCGAGCACCCAACCCGCCGCCTGCGCGATGGTCAGCTGTGCCTGCGAGGTGTTCGTGCCCTCCCTCGCGGTCACGAGGAACCGGTATGTGCGGCTGGCAGGGGCGGGCGTACGGAAGGAGAAGGTCGTGTTGTTCGTGTTGCCGCTGAGGACGATCGTGAGGCTGCTGTCGGCGACCTGGTAGTCGTAGGTCGGCCGGAGGATCACGTGGGAAGTGACGGAATACGAGGCGGTGATCGCGTCGCCCGGCGTGAAGTCCCCGCGGTCAAGCCGCAGGGACATCACGGCGACGAAGACCGTAACGGTGCTCTGCACGCTCGACGTGAGCCCTTGTCCGTCGTCGACCCTCACGGAGAAAGTGAGCCGGCCCGTGTAGTTGAGCGGGATGGGGTAGGTGAATTTCGACACCCCATAGATGGTTGTGTTCACGATACGGCCGAAGGTGTCTCGGACCGTCCAGTTGTACGTGTAGTTCGCCGGCCCAGGGGTGCGATACACCAACGCGGTCGCTATCGCGACGTCGCCACTAAGGTAAGCGGCCTGGTTGAGAACGAGTGTCACGGTAATGGCAGCGGCGGGCTCGATCGTGCGTGGCGTCGCTTGGACGGAGGGAACGGCGCAGAGGACCGACAACAACGAGACGGCGACGACCAACAGGAGGGCGTGTCCCCTCCGGGGCGAAGTCAGCGGCATGATTCCCATCCCGTCGATCCGCGGGATTGACCCGCGGACGGAGGCGAATTATGTCTGACCTACTTAACCATTTGGTCGGCCGATTGTCCGACGCCCTCCAGTGGGTATCGGTCTTGAACAAGCCACGTCCAGCGAGGGTGAATGAGTCCGATCGAGATCACGGGCCGGCAGCGGGCCCGCTGCCTTGGAGCCGCGCGAACAAGCCCTCGGCCCGCGTCCGCCAGGACGCCGCATCTCCGCCGCGTCCTTGCGCGTCATAGAGTCGGGCGAGCTCCTCGTACCGCGTCGCGAGGGAGTACGGGTTGTCGAGCCGGTTGATGATCTCGACGGAGCCGAGCAGCTGTTCCTCGGCCTTGGCCCAATCGCCCCGCTTCGCAAACACGAGGCCCATGTTCGCCCGCGCCGTCGACACGGCGAGGGGATCGCCAATCGTGGTCGCCAAGGCGAGGGCGCGCTCCGCGCTCGATGCGGCCTCGTCGACCGCCTCCATGCGGAGGAAATTGTCGACCGCGTTTGCGAGGGCATACGCGGCGAAGCGGATTTCACCGGTCGCGAGGGCGATGTCCGCGGAACGGGCGAAGGTCGCCGCCGCGGTCCGCGGATCCCCTTCGCGACTCGTCACGATCCCGAGGTTGATCTGGATCACGGCATCCTCCCGCGTGGCCCGTCGAACGGTCGCTGCCGCCTCAAGGAGACGGGCCTTGGCGCCAGGGATGTCGTCGCGCGCGATCAGGGTGACTCCCAGATCCGTGAGGGCGCGCACCCGTTCCCTCGAGCCATTCGGGAGGACATCCGTCGCGCGGCCCAGGTGGGTGATTGCGGCATCGAGATCCCCGAGCTTGCGTTCCACGCCCCCGAGGGCGCGAAGGGCTTCGCCCTCGATCTCCGGCGACTGCACCGCGGCGGCGTCGCGCGCGGCCTCCTCCAAGACGACCCGCGCCTCCTTGTACGCGCCGAGCCGGTTCTCGATCCGACCGAGCTGGATGCGGGCCCGCAGTCGTTCCAGCTGCCCGCCCGATGCGCCGATCCGCTCGAGGGCCGCCCGGGCCTCGGCGAATTTTCCGAGGAACACCTCCGTCTCCACGAGGATGCCGTCCAGGCGGGGGCTCCGTGGGACCCGGAGCAACGCCGCCTCCAAGTCTCCCGCGCGGGCACTCTCCGCGAGACCGGGCCCGATTTCCACGAGCCGGATCCTCGCCGTGTCGAGGTCGCCCGCCTCGATCCGATGGTACGTTTCCTCGAGGCCGTCCGCTCGGAATTGCCAGTAGGCCGCGGCCCGTGCGTGCGCGTCCCTCCGCGCTGCGTCCCCGATGCGTCGAAGGAAGAACTCCTTCACGAGGTCGTGGATCAGGTACCCGTCATCCCGGTGATGGAGCAGGGCCCTGCGAACGAGGCGGCGGAGCTGGGACAGGGTCGCACCGAGGGCCTCTGGGGACCGGGCCGGGCGTCGCAGGACCGCGAACGTCCGCAGCAGTTCCTCCGACGAATCGTCAAGGCCGTCCAGGACCGTCTCGAGGACGTATCGTTCCGTCTCGACCGCGCCGGCGTCGAGCCCGCTCGCGGCGAACAGCTCGAGGGCCAAGGGATGTCCGTGGGTCGCGGCGATCACATGCTGGATGGCGTCCGCTTCGATCGGGGCGCCGCGGGCCCGGAGCAGTTCGGCGGACGCGCCCTCATCGAGTCCTTC
Organism: Methanobacteriota archaeon; assembly: GCA_005879065.1. GTDB lineage: Archaea > Thermoplasmatota > Thermoplasmata > RBG-16-68-12 > RBG-16-68-12 > RBG-16-68-12. The sequence continues at coordinate 6,494 of VBLU01000022.1, read as the reverse complement.
GAGGGGGACCTCGAGCACTCGCTTCGCGACGAGATCGGACCGTTCGTAGAAAGTCGGCTGGGTCCGCGTCGCGACCAGGATCTTCGTCGTCCCGGGGATTTCAAACAAAGCCCGGAGGAGCGCATCCGCCGCCGGCGAAGCGTGCAGATCGTCGATCGCGACGACGCATCCGGAGAGGTCTCCCCGCATCACCGCGACGGCCTCGGTCGGATCGTAGGCGGGCCGCGTGATCACGGACTTCAGTCGTCGACGACCTTGGCGGGCGAGGAAATCGGCGAAGGAACTCAGGAGGCCGTGGGCGTCGTCGTGCGCGTACACCCGCCGCATGAACGTGGGCCGCGGTTCGTCCGCCAGAAGCCGTGTGATGAGTGCCGTCTTCCCGATCCCCGCGACCCCGACGAGGACCGCAACCGAGGGAGTCTCTGCGGCGAGCCACGCCTGCAGCCTCTGCCGTTCGTCCGTCCGACCGAAGAAGGGTCGGCTCGGGACGGGGACCTTCGGGGCGTCGGGTCGCGGGAGCTCGATCACATCCGAGGCGAGGACCTGCTGGACGGCCTCGGACTCCCGCAGGCCGGACCGACGCAACGCCTCGATCGCGTCGGACCCGAGGACTTGCCTGACGCCTTGCGGCTCGTTCAGCTGAACGGTCCGGGCACGCGCGTGCTCGCGCATGCGGCGGGCGACCTCCTGGCCTGCAGGGGTGAGCTCGTACACCTTCCGCCGGGAGCGCGCATGGGCGACGTGGGCCATCCGTTCCTGGACGCGGCCGGCGGTCTTCAGGCGCTTCAACTCGAGGGCGACATGGGCGCGGCTCAACGCGAGGGCGGCCGCGATGCCGTCCTGCGTCATCTCGACCGGACACTCATAGGCGTCTGCGTGACGGAGAAACCCAGAGAGGTGGACGAGGACTCGCTCTCCTACGGTGACGCTCGACACTCCCTCCGCCCCTCCAGGCCGGGTAAGGGTGGGACGTTACTTAACCCTGTAGGCAGAGGGCGGCGGCCTCCTTTCCTTGGGGTTTTCGCGAGCCGTCGACGCCGGATCGAGGACCCGTTCGATCGTGTCTGGCAGGCCAGCCAGATCGCGCACTTCGGCCCGCGACGTCTTCTCTCAGGGAATTTCCGACGTGGACGACATCCGCGGGATTCGCTCGAAGAGCTCTCAGAGCCGCTTGGAAAATTTGCGGCCGGGGCTTGTACGCACGGATGGACTCCGATGTAATCACCGCATCGAACCGCAGGCGGTTGCGTTCGAGCACGCCTTCGAGCAACGCATCGTCCGCGTCCGACACGATGGCGCGAGGGACGCCCTCAAGCACTTTCAAGACTCGCCGGACTTCCGGATATGCCTTTGCCTGCCGCCAACACGATTCCAGGGATTCGACATAGGGATTCGGATCGGCCTCGATGCGATGATCGCGGAAAGTTTTGCCGAGGCTCTCTCGCGTGAGCTTCGATAAGCTCCTGAAGGGTTCCAAGTCAGCACCGGAGTACAGATACCGGCCCCACGCGGCTAGGAGCGCGTCCGGTCTCAAGGACGGCCGGTGGTCCTTGCAGATCTCGCGAGCGATTCCGATCAGCACGTCCGGTCCCTCGTCGACGAGCGTGCCAAAGGCATCGAACGTGATCGCCCGTACCATGACGATGTCCCATCATCTCCAGGGTCTTTTATCGCTTCCGTCCCCGCCCGAAGTCGCACAAAAGGCGGATGGGGCATTCATTGCAGGACGGCGTCGGGCGGCACAGCGCCTTCGCATGGGCGACGAGGAGCGCGTGGTACTCCCGGTACATCGCGAGGTCTCGCGGCACGCGGGTTTCGAAGTGCTTCTGGACGTCGTCGTACGCGTTCGTGTCGAAGAGGCCGATTCTCCGACCGATTCGAATCGTGTATGCGTCGACGAGGAAGACGGGATGGCCGCCGGCGTAGAGGAGGATGGAATCCGCCGTCTCTGGCCCCACGCCGTCTTGTGCGAGCAGGTCGTCTCGGACTACGTCCGTCGATCGATCGAAATATCGCGTCAGGTCGCCATCCGATCGATTCAGAAGGTGGCGGCAGAAGTCACGGAGGCGTTTCGGTTTGGTCCGATACAGGCCCGCGATTTTCACGTGTCTCCGAATGACCGGCATAGGGGCCGCCGCGAGCGCGCGGACCTCGAGAAGGCCCGCCTCCTTCAGGTTCTGAATCGCCTCAGCGACATTCCGCCATGCCGTCTGCTGCATGAGCAATGCGCCGACGATCACCTCGAACGCGTCTTGTGCGGGCCACCAGTGTTGCGGGCCGTAGTGGCGGAGCAGGCGTTGGAAGAGGTTGATTTCGCGATCCAAGGTGGAAGACGATGGGCACGGGGAGGCCATGAGGCTTCTCTTGGCGTCGTCCTTTAGTCGGCTTCCGTTCTATCCCGGCGCGTGCATCCTTTGACCACGATGCCGCCGTCGCCAGGCATCGATGAATGGCTCTTCCGCACTTGGAACCTCGCGGGGTCGGATCCGATTCTCGACCGGATCATGATTTTCTTCACGATCCTCACCGGCGTCTACGTGATCTTCCTCGTGGCCGTTCCGCTGTGGTGGCGGGGCCTCCGGACCGCCACGTTCGACGTCCTCCTTCTCCTCGCCATCACGATCGTCGCCACGGAGGCGATCAAGTACCTGGTCGATCGACCGAGGCCGTGCGATGCACTCGCGAACGTGAACACGCTCGCGGGATACCGATGCTCCGCGGAGTTCGATCCGGCCTTCCCCAGCGGACATGCGTCCCGGGCCTTCGCCGTCGCGGCATTCCTGACGATCCGCTTTCGCTGGCGGCTCGGCATCCCCGCGGGCGCCTTCGCCGTCCTCGCCGGTATTAGCCGCGTCTACCTGGGGCTCCATTGGCCCTCCGACGTGCTCGGCGGCGCCGCGGTGGGGATCGGGTTCGCGCTCCTCATCGAGGTCGTGAGCCGTCGCGTGGAGCCCTATCAACGCATTCGGGCGCGGATCGTCGAAGCGATTCCCCATCTTTCGCGGCGTTCCCGCGGCACTTAGGTCAGGAGAGCTTTCGATTTCGTGATCACATCGTCGATCGCCCGGACGAGGGCCGGGGACCGTTTCTCCGACATCGCGACGAAGAACATCTTCCCTGTGACCTCGCGCACGGCCAGGATCCCGCCCTCCGACTCGACGGTCACATGGGTCGGGGCGCTCGCCTTCATCGTCGAATAGATCACCTCGAGGGCGCCGAGCAAGGTCGCCGCCATCGTCGCGAAGTTGTCGACCTGTGCGTCATCCGGGAGGACCCACGCAACGGGGACGCCGGATCGGGAGACGATTGCGGACATCCGGGCGTCGGTCCGGGCGTTGAACTCGTGAAGCAATTTCCGGAGCGCTTCGACCGCCACGGCCAAGGACTCCCTCCGAATCGCCTCGCGATGCGGCCCTCGTTATTTAGCTCTTGTTCCGAGGAAACCCACGTTCGATTCTCCCTGGCCCGGAAGGTATATGCCGCGTCCGTCGTCTTCTCGACCGCGATGGAGGAGGGGGCTCGCCTCGTGCTCACGACGAGTGCGGGCTTGCGGGCCGGAGAGAAGGTCCTGGTCGTCATCGATGAAGGGACGAGGTCCGTCGGAGAGGCGTTCCTCGCCGCGGCGAAGGGACTCGGGACGGACCCGGCATTGCTCGAGATCCGCGCCCGCACGACGGACGGCGAGGAGCCGCCGGAACCCGTCGGGACCGCGATGGCGGCCGCGGACCTGGTCCTCCTCGCGACGACGTACTCCCTGACGCACACGCACGCGCGCCGTTCCGCGAATCGAGCCGGCGCCCGTGTCATCTCCATGCCGGGGATCGAGGAAGGGATGCTGCGGCAGGGAGGGCTCGCGACGGACTGGGCGAAAATCCACGAGGTCGTGCGCAGGACCGCCCGCCGTTTGCGGGGCGCGCGCGAGGTCCATCTCACCTCCGCCGCAGGCACGGACCTATCCTTCTCCCTAGAGGGCCGGGATTGGATTTCCGAGGATACGGGACTCTGCACCCGGAAGGGGACCGTCACGACGCTTCCCGCGGGAGAGCTCTTCATCGCGGTCGTCGAGGGAAGCGCCTCGGGCCGCCTCGTCGTCGACGTGCACTTCGAGGAGCGCCTCCGGGGCCCGGCCACCGCACAGATCGCGGACGGTACCGCGAGCCGGATCGTTGGAGCACAGGCGGCGGTGGACGCGATGAACCGCGGCGGCAAGGACGGACGCGCCCTCGGCCGTTTCGGCTTCGGCCTGAACCCGCAGGCTCGGGTGATGGGTCCGCATCTGGAGGCGGAGAAGGCGGTCGGGTCCGCGCACCTCGGCTTCGGGGACAATCTGGTGATTGGAGGGAAGATCCACCCCGGGGTCCGCGTGGAGTGCATCCTGTCTGAGGTCCGCGTCGAGGTCGACAGCAGGGCGGTGATCGAGAAAGGGCGACTCGTCGAGTGAGTCAGCGGTGGTACAGCACGCTGTAGAAGCGGTTCTCCTTCGCGGTCTGCTCGAGCCGCCCGAAGATCGCGAGCTTGTACCCGCACTTCTTGCACTTGTTGTCCTTGCCCAGGTACCAGCCGGTGATGTCGAACCCGTACCGCTTGATCGCGATCGCGCCGCAGCCCGGACAGTACGTGTTCTCGAGACGATGGCCCGAGACGTTCCCGATGTAGACGTACTTCAGGCCCTCCTCCTTCGCGACCGTGCAGTGCTTCTCGAGCGTCTCGACGGGAGTCCAGGGGAACTCCATCATCTTGTAGTCCGGATGGAACCGGAGGAAATGGATTGGCGTGTCAGGACCGAGGTTGTCGTACACCCACTTCGAAAGCTTCCTCGCGGCCCCGAGATCGTCGCCGACCTGGGGCACGATGAGGTCCGTGATCTCGATGTGGATCTTCTTTGTGTCGCGGGTGTCGAGAATCGTCTGGAAGATCGGCTCCGCGTTCGGGATGTTGATGTACTTCCGAACGAAGTTGGTCTCTCCGGATCCTTTGAAATCGACCGTGACACAGTCCAGGAACTTCGGCATCTCGGCGACCGTCTCGGGTGTGTCGTATCCGTTCGAGACGAAGATGTTGATGAGGCCGGCCTTCCGCGCGAGCATCCCGATGTCGCGCGCGAACTCGATGAAGATCGTCGGCTGATTGTACGTGTACGCGAGGCCTTGGCAGCCTTGTTCGACGGTCATGCGTACGACATCCTGAGGTTCGACCTCGATGCCTTCGACCTTGCGTCGCTGGGAGATGTCGGCGTTCTGACAGTTAGAGACAGCCATGAAGTTCGCGGTGTAGCTGTGGTCCTCTTCCACCTCGATGTTGTAGACCGGGCCCACGTAATCCGCCCGCGAAATCTCCCGAATCGGGACCAAGATGAATCCGCCTCGGCGGATGACGCGTGCGTCCGAGGCTTCCCAGTCGACGTCCTGTGGAGTCATGGACACATGGTCGACCAGGAGCCGCACCATGTGATCATCCGACCGATTCACGATCCGTCCTTCAATTTCATATTCACTATCGTTTTCGGACCGGTAGACCCGAGGGATCTCGTCTAAGGAGAACAATATCTGGGCCACACCGTAGGTGAGCGCTTGCGAGACGGAGGCGCTTCCAAGAACGAAGCGCCCATGGCTCTTCGTGACGTAACCATCTCCGTTGAGATATCCGGTTAGGAACGCCTTGAGGACCCTTTTGTTGCCCGAACGTAAAATGAACTCCGGGACCCGCTTCGTCGCACTTGAATCGCCGCAGAAGTGTCGGAAAACCGTGGCCAAAGTCGCGCTCGATGCGATCACCGCGGTGCGATTTTTCTGGCGGCTGCGCCGAGCCCGGATGCCGAAGACATCTCCCAGGATCTTCTCCACTTCGCGGATTCGAGATTCTTCGTGCGCGCCGAAACTGAACCAGACGGATCCACTGTTGGGTCTGTTTGCGGCTCGGGAGAGCGAGCCTTCCGCACAGTAGTAACCGAACAACCGGGCAACACGAGGCGTGATGTGGAGGATCGCGGGAACGCCAAGCCCTCGCTCTGAGGTTCGCCGAATCCGCCCGTGAACAATTTCCAGCCTGACGTCGTACTTGTACCCCGGCGCGGGTTCGTCGCGGAGAATCTTCTCAACATCAACCGGTTCATCGCTTGACGGTTTCGCGAGAGGAACTGCGAGATAGTCGCCGAGGCGGAGGCTACCCGCTTTCATTTTCTTCACGGTTCCTCCGCCGATTGCCGCAAAGACAGCGTGATCCGGGGTGCACTCGAATCCTGGAAGATAGAACGGACGAAGCTTGACGACCGGCCCCGAGTAGAGATGCTCGAATGCCTTCTGAACCAGCCGCCACCGCCCCTGGTGACTCATGGCTTTCACGCCTTTCACAACGCGCACTTCGGGGTTGCTTGTGGCCTCGCCGTGTCGGAACAGCTCCTCGATTCCCACGTGGCCCTTGTCTGTGAGAACTTGCGTCCCTGGTATGAAACAATAACGGCAGTTGTGTGCCACCACGTGGCTCGCGGCGTAATT
>VBLU01000078.1 GCA_005879065.1 Methanobacteriota archaeon | reverse complement strand
GCGTCCGTCGCGCTGACCGTCTTCTGCGTCGCCGCGACCCTCTTCTTCGCGCTTTCCACGAACCTCGAATCGTTCGTCATCGGGTTCGGCAGCCTCTCCGTCATCGTGGGCGGAGGTGCAGTTTACGCTTGGTGGGATTGGAAGCATCCCGCGCAGGGTCCGAACCGTCCAATTCACTGAAGGCGATGGGGATCCGCGCCCTGCTGCCGACAGATCGAAGGATTGGGAGGCGAGCACCCAAAGGCTCAAGTAGCCGCCTCCATTTCGACGCGTTGCGTGAGAGCGAGACACCAATGGAAAGTAGCGGGTCGCTCCGCCCGATTGTCATTCCGGGCGAAGCCGTCGGCGGCCCCGGGCTGAAGCCCGGACCGGGAACGTACATCGAGGGCGGGCAAGTTTTCGCGGCGCAATTGGGCATTCGGAACGAGCATGACGGCCTCGTGAGCGTGATCCCCCTCAATGGCCGGTACATCCCTCAACGAGGGGACGCGGTCATCGGCGAGGTCGTCGACCTCGGGCCATCCCACTGGCTGGTCGACATCAACTCGCCGTATCCAGCCCCTCTCCATGCGACGGAGTCCCCGTGGCGGGTGGAGTTCGGCGACACCTCTCGCTACCTGAAGGTCGGCGACGTCATCATGGGCCACGTGCTCAGCGTGGACGAGATCAAGCGGGTCCAGCTGACGATGCAGGAGAGGGAGGCCCGCCGTCTCAATGGCGGCATCGTGATGGAAATCTCTCCGACGAAGGTCCCCCGGGTCATCGGAAAACAGGGGAGCATGATCTCCCTCCTCACGGAACTCACGGGGTGCCACATCTACGTGGGACAGAACGGCCGGATTTGGTTGGACGGAGAGGACCGTGACACCGCCGTCGCCGCGAGCGCGATCCGCCTGATCGAGGAGCGCGCCCAATCCTACGGGCTCACGGAGGCCGTCCGGGAGCTCATCGAACGAGAACGTCGGTCCACGACGGGCCCGAGGCCCGCCTGAGGAGCAATTCGTATGGAAGACATCGAGCACATCGAGAAGCAGATGAAATTGATCAGGGCGGACGGCCGACGGCTGGACGGCCGGAAACCGGACGAGCTGAGGCCGGTCCGGATCGAAGCGGGAGTCCTCCGGCGCGCGGACGGCTCCGCCTACATCGAGTGGGGCGGCAACAAGGTCCTCGCCGCCGTCTACGGGCCGAGGGAGGCCCACCCGAGGCACCTGCAGGACCCGGCGCGGGCGCTCGTCCAGTGCCGGTACAACATGGCGCCCTTCAGCGTCTCCGACCGGAAGCGGCCGGGGCCGGATCGGCGTTCCGTCGAGATCTCGAAGGTGATCTCGGAGGCGTTCTCGGCCGTCGTGTTCAAGGAACAATTCCCTCGGACGTCGGTCGACATCTTCATCGAGGTCCTCCAAGCGGATGCGGGGACGCGGTGTGCGGGCCTGACGGCCGCGAGCGTGGCCCTGGCCGACGCCGGCGTACCGATGCGGGACCTCGTCGCGTCCTGCGCCTCGGGGAAGATCGACGGCGTCGTCTGCGTCGACCTGAACAAGGAAGAGGACAACTTCGGGGACGCGGACTGCCCCATGGCGATCGTCCCGCGAACCGGCGAGATCGTTCTGCTCCAGATGGACGGACATCTCACATTCGACGAGTTCCAGAAGGCGATGGAGATGTCGATTGACGCGACGCATCGCCTCTATGAATTGCAACGGGATGCCCTCCGGCGGCGGTACTCCACGACCCTCGAGGACATCCTGAGGGAGTCGCCGCCGGTCCCGCCGCCACCCATGCCGGAATCGGAGCTGCCGCCCCCGCCCGAGGACGACTTCGGCCCGGAGGGGATCTGATGAGTGAAGAGATCGTCTCGGAGTTGATGCGGGCCCACGTCTACCGCTTGGCCTCGACGGGCCAGCGCGTGGACGGCCGCGTGCTCGACGAACCACGGAAGGTCGCCATTCAACGGTCGTTCGTCAAGACGGCGGAAGGGAGCGCCCGGGCCAAGCTCGGGAACACAGACATCCTCGTCGGGATCAAGATGTCCGTCGGCGAGCCGTATCCGGACACGCCGAACACGGGCGTGCTTTCGACGAGCGTCGAGCTGATCCCGATGGCGAGCCCCACGTTTGAGGCGGGGCCTCCGAGGCCAGACGCGATCGAACTCGCGCGGGTGGTCGATCGCGGGATCCGCGAATCGAAGATGGTGAACATGGAGAAGCTGTGCATCACCCCGAAGGAGAAGGTCTGGATCATGTTCATCGACATCCACGTGCTCGATTACGACGGGAACCTGTTCGACGCGTGCTCGTACGGCGCCGTCGCCGCCCTCGCATCGACCGTCGTCCCCGCGAAGAACCTCGGCCTCGGCGAGGACTTCGCCCTGCCGATCGAGCACTGGCCCGTGAGCGTCACGACGGCGAAGATCAAGGACCTCCTCGTCGTCGATCCGAGCCTCGACGAGGAGCGGATGGCCGATGCCAGGATCACCGTGACGACGGATGAAAACGAAGACATTCGGGCGATGCAAAAAGGCTTAAGTGGAAGCTTCTCCTATGACGAGGTGAAGCGGATTATCGAGACGGCCCAGCGCGTCGGCCGCGCGATCCGTCCCGTCCTTCGATCCTCTTGAGGTCCTCCATGGCACGTCGCACGCGGAAGTCAGGCAGTGTCGGCCGGTTCGGGCCCCGATACGGTGTGCGGATCCGCCGCCGGATGCAGGAGATCGAGGAGGGCCTGAAGCACCGACACGTGTGCCCGCGGTGTGCCGCGGTCGCGGTGCGTCGGTCGTCGACCGGGGTGTGGACCTGCCGTCGGTGCGGGTACGTCTTCGCGGGTGGCGCCTACCGCCCGATCGTGACGACGTCCTTCAAACGGGAGGTCCAGGAGACCGCGGACAAGCCCGAGGCGAAGGCGGGGGAGGCCTGAGATGTACAAGTGCGCGAAGTGCCTCGAGCCGATCCGGGCGAACATCAACACGGTCGGCATCCAGTGCGAGCGGTGCGGCTCCAAGATGTTCTACAAGGAGCGGCCGAACGTGAAGAAGGTCGTCAAGGCCCGGTGACCATGCGCCGCGCGACGATCACCTTCGCGGGTCCGGATGCGAAGGTCGTCTATGAGTCCCTGCGTCCCGAGGCGGGACGGGATGTCCCGAAGGCCCGCGTCTCCTTGCGGGCGGCGCGGGGCCGCGTGACCCTGACGATTGATGCGGAGGACACGAGCGCCCTGCGCGCCGCGGTGAATTCGTATCTCCGTTGGGCGGACGTCGCCGCCCGTGTGCGGCGCGAGGTGACTTCGTGAAGGACATCTCCCCGCAGTTGCAGAACCAGATCGCACAGTACCAACAGTTGCAGAACCAGCTCCAGGTCCTCGCGAGCCAGCGCATGCAACTCGAGGCCAAGTTGCGCGAGGTCGAGGGGACCCTCGAAGAACTCAATAAACTCACGGGGGAGACGCCGATCTACAAGAGCATCGGCATGCTGCTCGTGCGCCAGGACGACCGCGAAGGGCTGAAGAAGGAGCTCGAGGAGCACAAGGAGACGCTCACGATCCGAGTCAAGTCGCTCCAGAAGCAGGAGAAGGCTCTTTCCGAGCGGTATGAAGATCTCGCGACGAAGATCCAAGCGGCCCTCGGGACCTCGCCCGCGGCCGCGGAAGGCAACTGAATTTTCTCCCGGCCGAGCGCTGGCAAATCCTTATATTAACAGGTCCATTGGCGAGTCCGTGAGCGGGGATTCCGACTCCACGAAGGAGGATTCTGGCTCCGACGAAGAAGAGTCAGGATCGGACGATGAGTCCGAGTCCGAGGAACCGACCGAATCCGAAGAGTTCCCCAAGCCGAAGGAACCGGAAGCCTCGCCGCCCGCGACGCCGCGAGCGCCGCCGAGCTTCAGTCGCTTCATCATGATCTTCCTCGGCCTCATCGCCATCTACGCGATCATCAGTCCGGAAGTCGCCGTGGGATTCGCGTCGATCGCGAACGGCGCGCTCTTTCCCGTCATCGGGTTCGGCGGTGCCATGCCGACCGTCACGATCCTGCTCGCGGGCATCCTGACGACCACGATCTCGTCCGTGATCCGGGACCACTACACGAACTGGGTGAAGATGGCGCGTACCCAGAAGGTCATGGGCGCATGGCGGAAGGAGCAGATGGAGGCCATGCGGAAAGGCCAGACGACGAGGTTGGCCAAGCTGAAGGAGGCCCAGCAGGGATTCATGAAGGACACGATGGAGATGCAGACCACGCCGATCAAGTCGATGGCGTGGACCCTGTTCCTATTCATCGTGATCTTCACGTGGTTGCGGCTCTTCGTGGACGTCGTCCTCAATAACCTCGGGAACCAGTGGATCGCGGTGCCGTGGTCCAATCACGTGTACCTGAATTCTGTCTACGTCCTGCCCTCGTGGGTCCTCCTGTATTCCCTCCTTGCGATTCCGTTCGGCCAGATCATCACCCGCGTACTGAAGTACGTCCGATTCCGACGCCGCCTCGAGAAGATGGGAGTTCCGCTCCGGCCCGGGCCGGCCGACGCCGCATGAGGGAAAGCCGGATGATCCTGGTGATCGGAGGGCCCCCCGGCAGCGGCAAGACCACGGTCGCGGAACGGTGGGCCGCGACGCATCGCTACATCCTCGTGTCCGCGGGGACGAAGTTCCGGGCGATGGCAAAGGAACGCGGGATGGGGCTGGAGGCCTTCGGTCGCGCCGCCGAAAAGGACCCCTCGATCGACCGGGCCCTGGACCGGGCCATCTTAGAGGAGATCCGGGCGAAGCAAGCTGCGGGAGCGAACGTGGTCGTGGACGGACGGATCCAAGCTCACCTGTTGTCGAAGGAACGCATCCCCGGTCTGAAGGTCCTCATCGACGCGCCCCTCGAGGTGCGCGCCCGTCGCATCGCCGGCCGCGAGAAGAAGGGAGTCCCCGAGGCGAAGCGGGAGATCGTCGCCCGGGAGGAGTCCGAGCGGATCCGCTACAAGGCGATCTACGGGATCGATCTGCGGGACACGAGCGTCTTCGACTTCGTGATCGACTCCGGCGAGAAGACCCCGGAGGAGATCGTCGCCATGATCGCCGCCCGGGTGCGGGGATGAGCGATCTCGTCGTCCTCCATGAGACGCCGGATTCGAAGCACGGGACCCGCCCCGAGGATCGGACGATCCAGGAGCGGATCCGCCTCGGGGTGGCCATCGTCGACAAGCCGGCCGGCCCGACGTCCCACCAGGTGAGCGCCTGGGTCCGGGACATGTTCTCCGTCCCGAAGGCGGGCCACTCCGGGACCCTGGATCCCCGCGTGACGGGAGTCCTTCCGGTCGCCCTCGCGGACGCCACCCGCGCGGTCGAGGCGGTCCTCGCGGGGGACAAGGAGTACGTCGGGGTGTTCCAACTCCACCAGGACGTGGACCCGCGACGGGTGCGGTCCATGATGGCCCGGTTCGTCGGGGAGATCTATCAGGTCCCGCCGGTCCGGTCCGCGGTGAAGCGGGAGCAGCGGACCCGACGCGTGTTCGAACTCGAGCCGCTAGAGATTGACGGGCGGGATGTACTGTTCCGGGTTCGCTGTGAGTCGGGGACGTACATCCGCACCCTCGCGGTAGACCTCGGCGACGCTCTCGGGGTCGGAGCGAACCTGGTCGACCTTCGGAGGACGAGGACCGCGAGCTTCGAAGAAGCGGACGCGCATCCCCTGAACGCATTCCGCGACGCCCTCGCCTTTGCAAAGGAGGACGGTGACGAGAGGCCCGTCCGTGAGGTCCTGCGGCCCATCGAGGACCTCTTGCGACACCTTCCTCGGATCGTCATCAAGGATACGGCTGTCGACGCCCTCTGCCATGGAGCGAATCTCGCCGTCCCCGGCATCGCGAAACTGTCTCCGCACATCCGACGAGGTGATTCGGTCGGCGTGCTCACGGGAAAAGGCGAAGCGGTCGCCCTCTCGAAGGCCCTCATGACCACGGACGAAATCGTCATCGCGAAATCGGGTGCCGCGGCGGACACCGGTCGCGTCCTGATGGAGCCCGGGACCTACCCGAAACTCTGGAAGTGATCCATGGCCGTGGACGCATGGGGGTTCGATTCGGAGCGACAGGCGAAAGCGCATCGGCTTCGGAGAATGCGGTTCCGTCTTTCGATCGTGCGAAGCGCGGCCATCATCGTTCTGGTCGTCGGCCTGGTCGCGGTCGGGTCCGCGAGTTTGCGAGACGCCGTTGCGTCCTTTCGATGGCCCTCATGGGCCTCGACGATCCTGTTCCTCGTCCTGCTGTTCCTCATCTTCCTCGCGGTCGAACTCCCCTTCGCATACGTCGGCGGACATCGGTGGGAGACCACCTCCGGGCTCTCGTCACAATCCTTCCGGGGATGGGCGAAGGACCTCGCCAAGTCAGTGGGCCTCGGCCTCGGTGGCTCGATTGTTGTGGGAAGCGTCGTCCTTTGGCTCCTTTCGGCGACGCCCGCGTGGTGGTGGCTCGTGGCCTGGGTCCTCGGGGTCCTGGTGTCCGCGATCCTGGGCTTCCTCGCGCCAGTGCTCCTGGTCCCGCTCTTCTATCGGTTCCGGCCCCTCGCTGATGCCGCCCTTCGTCGTCGTTTCGAAGCCCTCGCGGCGAAGGCAAAAGTCCCAATCCTGGGCGTGTTCGAGCTGCGCGCGTCCGAGAAGACTCGGCGGTCGAACGCCGCGGTCATGGGTCTCGGTCCCACGCGGCGGGTGATTGTGACCGACACGTTGGTGACCGGATTCACGCCGGAGGAGGTGGAGACGGTCCTCGCCCACGAACTGGCCCATCAGAAGTATCGGGATCCGATCCGTGGATTCGTGTCCGGCTCGCTCGTTTCCCTCTTGATCCTCTTCGCGGTGAGCTGGGTCTATGCTTCAACGTATACCATCGTTGGGATCCGCTCGGTGGCGGACATGGCGGGGTTGCCCTTCCTCGTGGCCGTGTTCTCGATCCTCGCGCTGCCCTTTCGGCCACTCGAACTGCAAGCGTCCCGTTCCCGGGAGGCCCGCGCGGACCGATTCTCCCTCGCCCTGACGAGGGATCCGACGAACTTCATCGCCGCGATGGTGAAGCTGCACGATCTCAACCTCGGTGTCGCGGACCCGCGGCCGTGGGAGAAGTGGCTGTTTTATAGCCACCCGACGGGACGCGATCGCGTCGAGATGGCGCGCGCGTTTCGCCCACCAATCGGAGGAGCGCGCGGGGAATCTTTATAGCAACGGACCCGATGGGCGCGCGCTGATTGCCGAGGTCGCCTAGTCCGGTAGGGCGCCAGCCTGGAGAGCTGGTGGGCGTAAGCCCTCGGGAGTTCAAATGGCTCCCGCTCTGGTGACGGCTGCCTGGAAGTCTCCCCCTCGGCGTTCAGCTCCTTCGGTGGCTCTCCGCGAGTTTCGCCTTCAGGGCCTGGATTGGCTTCAAGACGAGGGGGTCGACGCGACGCAACGCGGCGAGATACAGGCTCACGTAGTCTCCGAGGAACAGGGTCCCGAGCATGCGGCTCACGAGGGTGGGTCCCTCGTCGGTGACCTGTTCGACCTTCGTCTTGCGGGCCATGAGCCCCACCGTGATGTCGAGCTGACGACGGATGTCCGGCGCCTCATCGCGGTCCCGCAGGAGGATTGCTCGATGGGCGCGGGCGCGAGAGTCTTCCATCCAGCCGACGAGTTCGTTGTGGTCCGCTTCGGGGAACGTGGAAGTAAACGCGAGGACCTTCGAGTTCTCGTTCAGTTGGGTTTGCCATCGCCGGGCGACCGCGATGAAAGGCGGGGCCGCGTACATGATGGGGACCACGGCCCGGATTCGGAGCGCCAGGGCCTTCGCCCGGTTCGATCGGACACCGCTCTCCGGGCGGAGTCGGGTCCGGAGGGCTTGCAGATGCGCGATGGCTTCCTTGAGCTCGTGGTCCAGGGCCCCCAAGGCCCAGCCCCCGCCGATCCCCGCGAGGATGCCGAAGAGGTGGCCGAACGCCCCGCGAGGGGGAAGTCCCGTCGGAACCGCGAAGGCGTCCATCTTGTTGCCGCGGGCGAGATCGCGGAGCGTGCCCCCGGACGTGATCGCGACGACGCGACAACCCAGCTTGATCCCCTGCGCGGTCGCCGCGAGGGTCTCTTCCGTGTTGCCGGAATAGGAGATCGCCACGAGAAGATCATCGGGCCGCGCGTAGGCCGGAAGCCGATAGTCCCGGACGACTTGGATGGGGATCTTGGCCCGGTCCGCGAGCCAAGCCGCGAACACATCGCCGCCGATCGCCGAGCCTCCCATGCCGACGACGAAGATCCGTTGGGCCTCCTCGAGCGGGACGGGCGCGGCTTCCCCCACCTTCATCCCGGTCGAAAGTTGCTCCGGAAGCGAGGCGATGATGTCCCGCATCCCTCCGGGATCTACGGCCGCGACGGTGCGGGCTTCTAACATCTTGGACGCCATCCACGGCGACGAAATAAGGACTCCGTTTCGACAATCTTCGTACCAGCAAAATAGTTCTTACAATAATCTTGATATACGCCGCTCGGGTCGGAGGACCGTGGACCTCGAGCGCGCCCTTGCCTCTCTCCGCCGCGGGGAGTTCGTCCTCGTATACGACGGGGACGGCCGCGAGGCCGAGACGGATCTCACGATCGCGAGCGAGTTCGTCACCCCGGCCGGGATCCGAACCCTCCGCAAGGAGGCGGGAGGCCTGATCTGCATGACCGTGTCCGGCGAAGTCCAGGCCCGGATCGGCTTGCCTTTCATGACCGACGTGCTCCGTCGCGCAGGCCCGGCGTATCCGGTCCTTGAGGCGGTGTCTGCGGAGGACTTCAAATACGATCGGCACAGCGCCTTCTCGATCGCGGTGAACCATCGCGACACCTTCACGGGCGTGACCGACATGGATCGTGCGAAGACGATCGCGCGCCTCGCGGGGATTGCGAAGGAGGCCGTGAAGCGCGAGAACGGATGGGCCGCCCATGCCTTCGCCGAGGAGTTCCGTTCTCCGGGCCATGTCCCCTTGCTGAACGCGGCCGAGCAGCTCTTCGAGGAACGCCGCGGACACACGGAGCTCACGACCGCCCTCATGATCATGGCCGGACTCGCGCCCACCGCGACCATCTGCGAGATGATGTCGGACGACGGACGAGCCCTCTCCAAGGAAGATGCAAAGGCATATGCTCGGGAGAGGAATCTCGTGTTCCTGGAAGGCCAGGACATCGTCCGAGCGTGGCGTTTGTGGTCCGTGTAATGGCGACGGGGGTCTTCGATCTCCTCCATCCCGGTCACCTCTATTTCCTGCGTGAGGCGCGGAAGCTCGGCGACGAGCTGTGGGTCGTGGTCGCGCGGGACCGCACGGCGCGGCGGTTCAAACACGAGCCAATCACGCCGGAGGAGTCGCGGCTCCAGTTGGTGGAGGCCCTCAAGCCCGTCGACCGCGCGCTCCTCGGCCACGAGGGGAACATCTACGACATCTTGGACGAGATCCGCCCCGACGTCGTCGCCATCGGCTTCGACCAGGTCCACGACGAGAACCGGATCCTCGAGGAGTGCCGGAAACGCGGGCTCTCGACGAAGGTCGTCCGACTCCCGAAGTTCGAAGGCGACCTGGACGGGACGCGGAAGATCGTGAGGAAGGTGGCGGAATGGCTCGCGCTCCAGGAGCGGCTGTCGGAGGTCGAACGCGGCAAGGTCGAGGTGCCCGCGGATCCGCCCGCGCCGCGTCGAAGGCGAAAGGCCTGAAGCGAATCGGAATCGTCGACACATCGTTCTCCCGGTACGACATGGCCTCGGCCGCGATCGACGAGCTCCGGAAGCAGGGAGGCGGCTTCGTCATCGAGCGCTACACCGTCCCAGGGATCAAGGACCTCGCGGCCGGCGCGCGGATCCTCTTCGACCGGGGTTGCGACCTCGTCCTGGCCCTGGGCATGGTCGGCCGGCAACCCGTGGACAAAGACTGTGCGCTCGCGGCGGACTTCGGCCTGCAGGCCGTCCAAGCGAATGTCGGCCGGCACATCCTCGGCGTGATGGTCCACGAGGAAGAGGCATCCGATGAGGTCCAGCTCGCCCACCTCTTCGACCGACGGACCCGGGAGCATGCGGTGAATGCGTACGACCTCCTGTTCCGGCCCGATGCGATGCGGGCCCGCGCGGGGACGGGACAACGAGAAGGGTTCTCGGATGCGGGCCCCCTGAAGGTAGGCGACCGATGAGGCTCGCGATCGTGGCCGCCGAGTTCCATCGCGAGGTGACGGACCGGATGGTGGAGAAGGCCCTCGCGCGCGCGAAGGAGCGAGGCGTCCGGGTGACGTCCGTGGTCCGCGTCCCCGGCACGTTCGAGATTCCCCTCGCGGTCCAGAGGCTCCTCGAACGCCCGGACGTCGACGGGGCCGTGGCCATCGGGGCGGTGATTAAGGGGGAGACCCTCCACGACGAGGCGCTCATGGCGGTCGTGCCGAGGGCCCTCCTCGACGTCGGATTGCGGGCGGGCAAGCCTGTCGGTTTGGGAATCACGGGACCTGGGATGACGGACGAGCAGGCGCTTGCCCGCGTGGAAAAGGGCGCGGACGCGGTGGATGCGGCGCTCGCCATGCACGAGCTCCTCCGGGCGCTCTGACGCGCGGCCCATGAGATTCACGGCGGAAAGGTTTAATCCCGCGAGGCCTCCATCCGGGCCTTCCGAGGGCTTTCGGCACATGGTGGACGCGGCCGCGCTTGAATCGATCCTCAAGGAAGTCGAGCAGAACGAGGGAGTGCACGAGGCCATGCTCGTCTCCCTCGCGGGGACCTACTTGGCGGGAAGCTTCCCGAAGGGGGTCCACGTGGACACGTTCGGGTCCATGTTCGCGGTCCTGATCGGCTCCGCGGAGACCGTGACCTCGGAGACGAGGGACGTCCTCGACAGCGTCGTCATCCGTTCCAAGGCCAGCCAATACCTGATCGTCCATGGAGGGCGGAAGGCGCTCCTCGTGATGCGCCTCGGCCTGGGGAACGACCCGTTGAAGGCGAAGCACGCGGTCGAGAAGTACATCCCTCGGATCGAGGAACATCTGTAAGGCTAGATCCTCCGCATCCCGCGGACGATCCACTCTCCGACGGCCTTGGTCACGTACCGGCCCGTGCCCGCGGCGCCGCGGTTTCGTCCTTGCGCGGACGTCCTGCCCGCGCCGAGGATCTGGACCACGTCGTCCGCTCGGAGCATGCCGGCATCGATCACGGTCACGGCTCGGGCGACCTCGTCGAGGAAGTGGCTGTCGCTTCCGCCTGTTTGGCCGACACCGCGTTCTCGGGCCAAAGCCTGGGCTCGGGCGTTTCCCCCTCGGAGGGTGCGGGCATTGAAGGTCTCGTAGGCGGCAAAAGGTGCTCCCACCACCGCCGCCTTTCCGAGTCCCGACCAAAAGCGGTAGGGATGGGCCGCTACGGCCACTCCGCCGAGGGCAGTGATTCGCTCCAAGGTTTCTGGGACCCCGAGGTCCCGGGGGACGACTTCGCGGACGCCGTAGGCAAGGACGTGGCCGGACTTCGTGGAAATCTCGACGGCCGGAATGACGAGGAAGTCGGGTCCCGCGGCCATCTCCGCGGCCGGGATGCCTCCGACCGCGTTGTGGTCGCTGATCGCAACGCCGGCCAGGCCTGCTTCCTTGGCGCGGGCCACGAGAAGGGCAGGCGGGACCTGCGAGTCCGGTGAGTAGTGCGTGTGGTTGTGCAGGTCCAGGTGCATGGAGGAGGGCCGCGGAACGAGCCGCCTTCGTTTAAAGACTTGTAAATCGAGATTTCGGACAAGGAACTTATCGGCCGAAGCAAATCAGGGAACGTGACGATCGAATTCCAGATGGGGCCTCTTCGGGACCGTCTTCTCGTGGGCGAGAGGGAATACGAGGTACCACGCGGTCGGCACGGCTGGAGTCACATTAACGATCCTCGCGGAGGCGCGGGGCGAGTCCGCTACGACGGTTGGCGCGACCGGCTCTTCATCGAATCCTCAGGTGGATCTCTTCAGATTCAATTTCGGTTGCGGAACACGACCTTCGACTGGGCGGGCCGCACGTATCGAATCACGCCGATGATCTGGGGTCACTTCGCGATCTTGGAGGGGGACCGCCCCGTTGTGGAGTATCGGTCGACAGGGAGTGGAGTCCGCCAGGATTGCGTTGGTCCGGACTTTCGACCGATCGAACGCGAACTTGCCATCGGACTCAGCCAACGCTTCTTCGGGCGGCGATGGCCAACATAGTCATGGCGCCGGTCGACTAGTCGATCAGTGGACCCATGCGCCTTCCTTCAGGTCCTTGTCCACGCGGAGCGGGGCGCCGTTCACCGCCAGGGTCTGCTTCACCTCTTCGTCGCGACCTCGGAACTCGACCGTGCCGCCCGGGCCCACCTGGAATTTGAATTCCTGGAAGTCGGAGAAGGGCAAGGCCGGAGCCCCCTTGACCCCGAGGATCTGGGAGCCGATGGCGGCGTCCTCGGGCGGCATCAGGAGTCCGACGGTCGCTTGGTCCTCGGCCGCGAGCAGCATCCCGCGGCTCTCGACCCCTCGGAGTTTCGCAGCTTCCAGATTGGCGAGGAGAGCGACCTTCCTCCCGCGCAGCTGTTCGTTCGTGTAGTCGCTTCGGATGCCGGCCACGATCTGCCGTCGCTCATCCCCGAGGTCCACCTCGAGGATGTACAGCTTATCCGCATTCGGATGGTCCTTCACGTCCACGATGCGGGCCACGCGGACGTCGAACCGCTCCGCGGGGTCGGCCGCCGGTTCCCCGAGTTCGATCTTCGAGAAGAGCGGTTTGCCGACGCGAAGCTTCTGCCCGGCCGGCACATCCTCGGGGGCGTCCTCCCACCGAGTCTCGTGGACGTCCGAGTCGTACCCGAGGGCGTGCCACAACCGCGGAGAGCTGAACGGCAGGAACGGGGCCATGAGGACCGCGAGGGCGCGGCTCACGCGAAGGGCGACATGGATCGCGGTCCCACACGCGGCGCGGTCCGTCTTGAGGAGATTCCAGGGCGCCTTCTGGTCCACGTACTGGTTCCCGAGCCGGGCGAGCTGGATCGCCTCCTTCATCGCGTCCTTCAGGTGGACGTACTCAAGGTTCTGACCAACCTTCTTCCACTGCTGTTCGACGGCGCGAATCATCGCCTTGTCGGTCGCATCGAGGAAAGCGGCGGGCGGGATCTCGTGGTGGAAGTTCTTGTCCGCGAACGTGAGAGCGCGGTGCACGAAGTTCCCGTAGACCGCGAGGAGCTCGCTGTTGTTCCGTCGCTCGAAATCCTCCCATTCGAAGTCCGTGTCCTTCGTCTCGGGCATCGTCGCGATGCCGTAGTACCGGATCTGGTCCGGGTCGAACCGCTCCAAGAGATCGGGGAGCCAGACTCCTTTCCCTCGCCCGGCGCTCATCTTCTCGCCGGAGAAGTTCAGAAACTGCGTGGCGGGCACGTCGTAGGGAAGGTCGAGTCCTTTGTCGTAGCCGAGGAGGATCGCCGGCCATATGATCGTGTGGAACACGATGTTGTCCTTCCCGATGAAATAGTAATGCCGCGCCTTCGGATCGTACCAAAAGTCCTTCCATCCATCCGGTTGATTTCGGCGCCGGTACCATTCCTTCGTCGCGGTCAGGTAGCCCATCACGGCCTCGAACCAGACGTAGATCCGTTTCGATTCGTATCCGGGGACAGGGACCTCGATGCCCCAATCCAGGTCCCTCGTGATCGGTCGGTCCTTCAGGCCTTCCCGAAGCCAGCTGCGCGCGAAGGTGAGCACGTGATGCCGCCAGTGCTCCTTGTCGTCCGCCGCCCATTTCGACAGGGGTTTCTCGAAGGCGCTGAGGCGGAAGAAGAAATGTTTCGTCTCCTTCGGAATCGGCGTGGTCCCGTGGATCTTGCATTTCGGATCCTTCAACTCGAAGGGGTCGAGGATCCGGCCGCAGTTCTCGCACTGATCGCCCCGGGCCCGCGGGAAGCCGCAGTGCGGACACGTCCCCTCCACGTAGCGGTCCGGGAGAAACCTCTGGTCCGTCGTGCAGAAGGGAGAGACCATCGTCGCCTCGTACACATGGCCCTTGTCCCGCAAGGAGAGGAAGATTTCCTGGACCCAGGCCTCGTGATGCGGATCCGCGGTGTTCCAGTACAGGTCGTAGCGGACGCCGAGTTGCTCGATGTTCTTCTCGTGCATCGCGTGGTAACGCTCCGCAACAGCCCGCGGGGTCACGCCCTCCTGGTCCGCGAGGACCATCGTCGGAGTTCCGTGCATGTCGCTGCCGCCCACCATGAGGACCTCGTCCCCTTTCATCCGGTGGTAGCGGGCGACGATGTCCGCGGGGATGAACGTCGAGACCGCATGGCCCAGGTGGCGCGGACCCGCTGCGTACGGCCATGCGACGCACACGAGGATCTTCATTCCGTCCGGTCCAAGATAGGGGCCTCATTTAAAGGATTCGCGAGGCAGCCTCCAGAGGGGAGGGGGCAAACTCGGTCCTGATTATCATACCACACAAGTCTGGACCAAGATGATTTGGTCGGAAAGCGTGATTCGCCGCTGACCTATGGCGCAAGGATCGACGATGTTCCGGCAAAGGTCGCGGGGTCCACAGAACCCGACACGCGACGTGGACCAGATCATGAAGTCGCTCGGGACCTTGCCGCGCATCCTCTGTTGGAACTGCCGACAGCTCACCTCGTTCGAGCTGGACCGCTGCCAACATTGCGGCTCCGCCTTCGCAGGTGGCACGGGAGGCGCGTACCGATCCGGGCGCATCCCGAAGTCCGATTCGTTCGCCCGAGCGGACGTCGGGTCCACCGGACTCCGACCGCGGTCCCTCCGGGAGATCGTCGAGGACCTTCAGCGCGTTCGCGATCTAGCCGATTCCCCCAGGGAGCCTCCCCAAGCCGAGGAGGTCTCCCTACTCCTGTATCAATGTCCGTCCTGCAGTCGCTTCGTGTCGCAGGCGTCGGAGGATTGCGCGTGCGGTGTCCGATTTGCCCCCGCCTCCGAGGTGATGTTCCAATGCCCCGAGTGCGGCTCCAGCGTGCCGTCCGGCGAGGACTGGTGCCCCGTGTGCCGGGTCGAATTCCGGGCCGCGAGTCTGCGGGATCATCTCGTCTATTCGTGCCCGCGGTGTGGGACGCAGGTCGACTCCGACGCGATTCGATGCTCGTGCGGCGCCTGGTTCGAAGAGTGACCCGCACACAAGTATCAGGGCTGAGAACCGTTGGAGAAATTCCTTATCACTCCACCTCGTCGTTCCTTTGTCGACGGACCTGCCTCCGCCGAAAGGAACTCCAACCCGTGCTGAAACCGAAACGCCCACGGATCCCGTACCGGAAGACCTACTATCTGGTCCTCTGGTGGATGTCCCAGACGCCGTACGCGGCGATTTTCGAGAACCAGGTGGCGGCCGAGGCGGCCGCGAACGTCCGAAACGCCCTCCTGGTGACGATCTCCGGCCGCGACGCCAAGGTGGACCAAATCTTGGATTGGTACCGCCGCGACGAATCCGGCCGGCCGATGCCCGCCGAGTGGCGCGACCTCGTCGGTCAGATTCATGTGCCTTGGCTCGCCAAGCCGAAGGCGACCGTCTGATCCCGCGAAGCCAGGGACGTCCAAACCGCCCCACCCGGCCCCCGGGCCGCCGCACGTCGACGGGGCATGATATCAAATCGGATAGAGACGAAGAAACGACTATAGCCTCAGACCGCACGAGCGGATTGCCGCCATGGCGCAATCGCAAGACGTCGTCGCGGAGTGTCCGACCTGTAAGGCGGTCGTGCCCCTCGATGCGACGGAATGTCCGCAATGCGGAGAGCTGTTTGACCAGGAGGTCGCGACCGGCGGGCTGGGCTCGGCGAACGTGACGGAGACCGACCAGTCCAGCGACAAGGACGGCACGGAGGAGCCCAAGACCGGGTTTCGAGAGAAGTTCCTGTTCTACACCGGGATTTTCCTGATCCTCCTCGGAGGGCCCGGCATTGCGCTGAGGGGGCGCGGAGTCAAGCGGTCAAGCGGTCAAGCGCTGGGGAGGAGGGGAGGGGGTGGGAAGTACGCCCGTAGGGGGAAAACGCGGTTGTGATCCCCGCTGGCGTCGTCGTCCCCGTTGCTCGTTCGGCGTTTCGGCCGCCCGGCCGCGTGTCTGCTATATCGTTATATACCGCACACCGCGATGCGAAACGGGCCGGCGACGGGGGGTCGCCGCATGGAGTGGGGAATGTCGTATTCGGGGCCTAGCTTCCGACCTTCGAACGTGCCGGTCGAGGAAGGGAAGGTCTACGAAGCCAAGATCGAGGATATTGGGCGCGAGGGCGATGGACTCGCGCGGATCCAGAACTTCGTCGTGTTCGTCCCAGGGACGAAGGTCGGGGATCAGGTGAAGATCCGGATCACGAAGGTCCACCGCCGGATGGCCTTCGGAGAAGTTCTCAAGGAATGATACGGCCGGGTGGGAGGAAAGCCGGGATGGGACGAGCGATAGCCGCCTGCCAGGTCTTCTCTATCGACACGTGTCGAAGGCTTCGAAAACTGTAAAATAACTTCCTTATACCCGCCGGACCACATCGAGTCCGAGGACGTCGTCCCATGGTTTTCACACGCGCCGCGGCGATGGCGTTCGCCTCATCCGCCGCTCTGGCCGTGGTCCTCGCTTCCTCCTTGGCCGTCGCCGACGGCACCACCGATTCGGATGGCGACGGGGTCCCGGACGACCTCGAAGCGGCGACCCAGCGGACTGTCGCGGTAAGCGCCGCGGGAGACGGGTTCAACGTCTCGAGCCACCTGGGGACCGCGCCCGAGGAGGACCAGTTCGATCTGTCCTACCATGCGGGGACGTTCGACGTCTGGTACAGTCAGACGGGTGGGATCGCCAGTTCCTACGAGCTCGAGGTCCTGAACCTCATCGCATGGAAGGACGGGAATGCGAACGGTCGGATCGACCCCGGCGAGATCGTCCGAACGATTGCCCTCGGCCCCTCTGCCTTCAGTGAGGTCCGGGTCGTCGCTTCGAATCGGACCGACGTCGACGGGGGTCGTGTCTTCCAGTTCCTTGTCCCGAGCCGCGATACGAACGTCACCTTGAACGTGACCGTGGGGCAACGCTTCGAACGGATCGACAACATCGTCCTCACGCCGATGGAGGCCCGTCTGGATATCGGCGTCAATCCCGCGGTCGTGCCTCCGGGAGCCATCCTCGGACTCGTGTTCCGGATGGACACCCGCGAACGGGTCACCCTCGAGGACCACAGTTGGGACGAGGAGAACCACTTCGCTCCGGACGAGCGGGAGATCAACGTGACCGCGAGCGGCCTTGGCCGCTCGTCGACCGTGTTCTTCTCTTGGTCGAACACGGCCCTCGCGGACGGGAGCCCGATTCCTGTCGCGCTCATGAACGCGCCCACGCAACCGAGTCCATACGATCTCACACTCACGTACGCGTTCGGTTCTCCCGCGCCGAGCACCCAGGTCCTGCAACACGCGACCCTCGGGGTTCGCAGCACGGTCTACGAAATCCGGCGATCGGCGCCGGGTCCCGGACCCCAGGGCGATTTCATTTTGTATGTGGCGACCTTTGCCGGCGCGACGGCCTTCGTCGCGATGACGATCGTCCTCGCGAATCGCCGGCGGAGCCGCAAACCTTAACACCGTTCTCCGTTACGGTCCGCGGCGGTTCCCGTGGTGGCCATTGAGAACGTCTTGCTTGCAACCGTCTCCGTCTTCGCGCTCGCCCTCACCCTCATCGCCGTGATCGCGTTCCGACGAACCCGCGATGGACACCTCGTGTTCCTCGCGGGCGCCTTCGGAGTCTTCTTCCTGAAGGGCCTGGTCCTGACGGTTTTCCTCTTTTCGCCGACGATCGACCTTCGGCAGACGTTCGTTCTGTCCGGTGCCCTCGACCTCGTGATCCTCGCCCTCTTCTACGGGTTCACGCTGCGGCGTTGAGCGGTGCATGGCGTCCAAGGACGAGGACATCCTGGCGGTCCAGACTCGGAAGGACCTCTACGATTTTGTCCGCCGCAATCCCGGGTTTCATCTTCGTGAGCTGGCTCGCGCTCTGAGCCTGTCCATCACCCTCGCGGACTACCACCTGCGGTTCCTGGAAAGGCATGACCTGATCACGTCCTCGATGGACGGAGAGTACAAACGGTTCTATCCGCGTTCCACGCCCGGCCTCGCCGACTCGCGTCCGGCGCTGACCGAGGCGGACCGACAGATCCTCGGGTTCCTGCGTCAGCCGGTGCCACTTCGCGTGATGAACTTCCTCATGGAGCGGGAGGACGCCACGCACAAGAGCATCCTGGAACAGGTGCCGGTCTCGCCGTCCACCCTCTCCCATCACCTCAAGAAAATGCAGGCCGCGGGGATCATCGACCGCGCGGAGTCGAAGGATCGAGGCTATCGCATCCGGAATCCGAAATCCGTCGCCCGACTCATGGCCACGTACGAGCTCGCGTCCTCGGACCAGGTCGATACGTTCATTCGGGTCTGGGGCGAGTTCCGGCTCTAGCGACGAAGGGTCGGACCGTTCCACGCCCGACCGTCACAGGATGCTGCGGAGGTCGTCCGCGACCCATTCGAGGAATTCCTTGTCCGTTGGCCCAAAGGCGTTCAACTGATCCGAGTCGATGTCAATTTCCGCGATGGGCGCACCGTCCCGGAGAATCGGAACCACGATTTCGGCGCGGGTGTTGATGAAACACTGCAAGTACCGCGGGTCGTTGTTCACGTCTGGGACGATCACGGTGGCCTTCTCCGCCGTCGACGAAATAGATTCCGACCCAGGTGTAATGCGGGATCTTCCGAAGTTCCCGGCAGACGAAATCCGTGATCGCCTTCCGCTGACTGCCGGAGTGGATGATCTTTAGGAGGCGGGCGGCGACGTCATCGTAGCTCACCTTGCCTTTCTCCCCCGCCATGACCTCTCCGAACTTCCCCACGCCCTTCATGTCGTCCGCCGTCGCGTCGAAGGGTCGCGCTCGCCATAAGGCTTGCGGAATGGCGGGAAAAACCAATCATCATCCGACGGGTCGGAAGGCGTTCGGCGGAAGGCCCGACGACGACCCGGCTCGAAACCCGGTCCGAACAAACTATCTGAAAGCTTGATATACTTCACGTCCGTGCACGGCCAAAGCATCCCTCCATGACGAGGCCGTTCCCCGGTTTCTTGAAGGGCGGGCGGCCTCACCTATTTTGAGCGATCCGGAGGCCCCGAATTCGAAAAGCTGGTCTCAGATTTGAGCGGGATTCGAAAAACGTTTTATAGATTTGAGTTATTGTGGGAGTTGCTTAGACAAGCATCCCTCCACAACGAGGCCGTTCAGGATTCCTGGACGGCCCTTTATTTTGGTTTGGGATGTCGGATCCGGGCTAGGCCACCGGTGGAAGCGAGAGGCCCTTCGTGTCGATTTTCACCCGGTGGCCCTCGACCCTGAGACGGCCTTCCGCGAAGAGGCGGACCGCGAGGGGAAGGAAGATGTGTTCTTGTTCCAAGATGCGCGCGGCGAGGGTCTCCTCCGTATCGTCCTCGTGAATCGGGACGGCCTTCTGGAGGATGATCGGTCCTCCGTCGACGGAGGCGTCGGTGAAATGGATCGTACATCCGGTGACCTTGACGCCGGCCGCGAGAGCGTCCCTTTGGGCATGGGCCCCTGGGAAGGCGGGTAGCAGGGAGGGATGGATGTTCATGATCCGCATGGGGAATTGGCCGATGAAGTACGTCGTGACGAGCCGCATGAACCCCGCGAAGACGACGAGGTCCGTCCGTTTCTCCTTCAGGACTTTCACGACCTCGCGCTCGAAGGCGGCCCGGTCCTTCCCGAAGGGCCGGTGGTCGATCACGACGGCGGGAACGTCCGCCTTCTTCGCCCGCGCGAGGACGGGCGCTCCGGGCACGTTGCAGACGAGGACGACGACGTCCACGGCGAGATCCCCGCGGTCGCGCGCGTCCACGAGGCTCTGGAAGTCCGTGCCCCTCCCGGACGCGAGCACCCCGACCCGAAGACGTGCCATCGGATCCCCTCAGTGCTTGAACAGTCGCGTCCCCGTGAAGACCATGGCGATTCCGAACCCGTCGGCGGCGGCAATGACTTCCGCATCGCGGATCGAACCGCCCGGTTGCGCGATCGCGGCGACGCCCCCCTTCGCCAACTCATCGAGGCCATCCCGGAACGGGAAGTAGGCGTCGCTCACCGCCACGCTCCCGCGGGCGGCGCCTTTCGCCTTGTAGCAGGCGAGCATGCACGCGTCGACCCGGCTCATCTGGCCCGCCCCGATGCCGACGGTCCGTTCCCCGTGCACGAGGACGATTGAGTTCGATTTCACGTAGCGACTCACGGTGATCCCAAAGAGGATGTCGCGCATCTGTTCTGCGGTCGGCGAGGCCTTCGTCACGACTTTGAACGATTCCGGCCGGGGTTCGGGGAATCCGGTCGTCTGGAGGATCACGCCGCCGAGCACGCGGGTCATGTCGACCCCGTGCTCCTTCCGAAACGGCCCTCGGGTCCGCAGGATCAGGAAGGCCCCCTTCTTCTTGCCCTTCAAGATCTCGAGTGCCTGGGGCTCGTACCCGGGGGCGATGACAGCGTCGAGGACGTCCCCCTTCATCGCCTTCGCCGTAGGCAAGTCGATCGTGCGATTCACGCCGACGACCCCTCCGTAGGCGGAGATCGGATCCGCGGCGTGCGCGGCCTCGTACGCGTGCGCGAGGGTCGTGCCGATCGCGACCCCGGAGGGGTTCGTGTGCTTGATCACGACGGCGGCTGGTGGCTCGAATTCCGTCGACACCCGGAGAGCGGCGTCGAGGTCGATCAGGTTGTTGTACGAGAGTTCCCGGCCCTGGAGTCGCTCCGCGGTCGCCGTCGCCGCGAACCGGTACGGCTCCCGGTAAAGGGCAGCCTGTTGATACGGATTCTCGCCGTACCGGAGGTCGGCGATCTTGTCGTACGCGAGGCGGAGCGCCGGTGGGAGCGGCCTACCGTCCCGGGAGGCGAGGTAGTTGAAGATCGCGGCATCGTATCGGGACGTGTACTCAAACGCCTCGAGGGCCAGTTCCTCCCGCAGCTTCCCTGGGATCGCTTTGTGGTCGCGCCATGCTTGAAGCACGTCGCGGTAGCGGGCCGGACGCACGACCACGGCGACCCGCGAGGCGTTTTTCGCCGCCGCCCGGATCAGGGAGACCCCGCCGATGTCGATGTTCTCTACGGCCTCATCGACGGTGACGTCCGGCTTGGCTACGGTCGCTTCGAACGGATACAGGTTCACGATGACGAGATCGATCGCGACCGCGCCCAGGTCCTTGAGGTCCTTCTCGTCACCCGTCGGCGCGAGAATTCCCGCGAAGATCCGGGGATGCAACGTCTTCACGCGACCGCCGAGTCCTTCGCGCAGGCCCGTGTAGTCCGCGACGGTCGTCACGGGGAGTCCCGCGTCCTTCAGGATCTTCGCGGTCCCGTCCGTGCCGATCAGCTCAAAGCCGAGGTCCCGCAGACCGCGGGCGAAATCGACCAGGCCCTCCTTGTCCGATACGCTGAGGAGCGCCCGCGGGGGAGAAACCATCCCTATTACCGAGTCCCCATAGGGAAAAGCCAATTAAAGGTTGGGACGCCCGGTGAACGGATTTCGCGAACTTGCGGCTCTCACACCGCCGTCTCGGGACGGGGCGCGAGTCCCGCGTCCTTCACCAACCTCGGAACGACGCCGTCCCAGCCCACGGGCATCAGGTGGACACCGCGGACCCCGTCGACCTTCTTCAGGGCCTTGATCGTCCGGACGGCGATGCTCAGGCCTTCCGCCCTCGGGTTTGGCGCGTTCTCCATGCGGTCCATGATGTGCGTCGGAACCACGGCTCCGAGTTTTTCCACCATGAACCGGGCCATCTTCGCGGATTTCAAAGGGATGACGCCCGCGAGGATGTACACCTTCTCGTGGAGCCACTCCTTTCGGACGAGGCGCATCCATTCCTCGAACGCGTCGACGTCGTAGACTCCCTGGGTCTGTACGAAGTCCGCGCCGGCCATGACCTTCGCTCGGAGTTTGCCGAACGATTCCTCCTTGGAACCGCGGAACGGATCGGCGGCGGCACCGATGAACACCTTCGGCGGAGTCTTGACCTTGTCACCGCCTCGGAGGGTCCCGGCGTCTCGAAGGTTCCGGAACATCTCGATCATGTCTTCCGTTTTCATGTCGAACACCCCCTTCGCATCCCGCTCGTTCCCCGCCGACGGAGGGTCGCCCCAAAGGCAAAGCACATTCCGGACGCCGAGTGCGGCGGCGCCTAGGAGATCCGCCTGGAGCGCGATCCGATTCCGATCCCGGAGGACCATTTGCATGACCGGCTCGACGCCCTCTTGAATCGCGATCGCCGCGGCCGCGAGGGAAGAGATGTGCACGCGGGCTCGCGTGCAGTCGGTCAGGTTGCACGCGTCGACCGCCCCTCGATACCGGGAGGCGTTCTCCCGGATCTCGATCCCATCGGCCGAGGCTGGCGGCGCGATTTCCGCCGTCACCGCAAACCCGCCCGAGGCCAGGATGCGTTCCAGTCGACTGCCCGAGCGGATCGTGCGGACCCCAACCGCCACCGGCATCGAGCGAAGCAACGCGCAGGCCTCTATCTAGGCTTCGCTCGAATATCGGAGGTCCTACCATCCGTATCGATCGCACAGCTCCAAGGTGCGGATCATCCGGAGAAAGTCCCGCGCATGGAGGGCGAGCCAGGGCTTCCGCACGGCCACGCGAAGGGACAGCCTCGCATCGACCGCGCGCCAGTCGAGCCCCTGCAGCTCCTCGGTCACGGAGTCCATCAGTGCATCGCTCCAGGTCCGAACGCGATCAATCATCCACGAAAGCAGGGGGTCGAGGAACGGGGATGCCCTCAGGATCCGATCGTACGCCATCATCGCGTTCGGGTCCTCGTTCCCCAAGGCTGCCACGGCGCATTCGCCCGCGATGCGCCCGCTGAACAGTCCCGGATGGATCCCCGCGCCGTTCATCGGATTCGTGATGCCGCCCGCATCTCCGACGATCGCGAGGCCGGGCATCGCCAGGGCGGACAGATCGTACCGGTACGGAATCGAGCCGGCAATCGTCTGCGTTCGGCGGGCGATGTCGATCCCGAATTTCCGGCAGAAGGCCACCGTCGCGGCGTGTCCGTCGATCGGGCCTCCCGCTCCGACGTTCACGTCCTCGCCCTTCGGGAAGATCCAGGCGTAGCCGCCTTCGTAGGCCTGACTCACGAACAGGAGGAAGAAATCCGGATCGAGGATCGGCACGTCCTCGCGGCGGAATCGATATTCGTAGGCGACGATCTTCTCGAGCCTCCGCACGAGGCCCGCCTGGCGGGCGATAAGGCTCGCGGGCCCGTCCGCACCGATGACGATCCGCGCCTCCATGGATTCGCCGTTCGCCTCGATCCGCCAGCCGCCGTCATGCCGTGAGATCCCGGTCACCCGCGCCGACGTCCGCAGGTCCGCCCCGTCGTCCACGGCCCCCTCCACGATCCAGCGATCGAAGGCCGGTCGGTCGATCGCGTACCCGGGAAGCCGCGTGATGTAGAACCAGTTCCCGTTCGGGGCGACGCACTTCGCACCCGACACCCGCTGCGCGATCCACTCCTCGCGGGGACGGAGGCCGTTCGACTCAAGGCCGAACTCGCTCACGCCCTCCGCACACTGGACCGGCTCCCCGACGACCTTCTTCTTGTCGAGGATCGCCGTCCGGAAGCCCGCCGCGGCGAGTTGCCGCGCGGCCATGCCTCCGGAGGGGCCTGCCCCGACGACGACCGCGTCGAACACGTCGCGCTAGGAGTCCAAGGCGGATATATCGGCCTTACGCCGTGGCCGCAGCAGGGAATCGCCCCGCGAGGTCTTCCCCGTGGGCGGTCGTCCGATACACGTACGGCGGGACACCGCGGCGAAGGGCCGGTCCGCGCTGTTTCGTGACAAGCTGGACCGCGGTCAGGACCCGGAGGCTGTTCACGGTCGTGTATTCGGAGAGGCCCATCTCCTCCACGATCTCGGTCGCGCTCGCGTCGGGGTGGTCCCGCAGGAAGTGGAGGATCGCGATCTTCTGTCGGTCGAGGACCTCCGAGATCGGGCGTTTCTCCGGGCGCGGCTCGAGCTCCATCCGCTCGTACAGCCGCTTCCCCTGCTCCGACGGGGTCACGACGACCTGGAGGAGGGCCTCCTTCTCGATCTCGAGGAGGTGCTTCGCGACGGCCGCCGGCGCGATCCCCATCCGGTCGGCCAGCTCCGAGATCTTCGAGTCCCGGTTGCGGTACACCTTGTTCTCGACGACGATCGACAGGACCTCGCGCTGACGTTCCGTGAGGAGTCGAGACCAGTCGGTAGAGTGCATCCGGCGGGTCAAAGGCCGGGACCCGTCTTAAGCGTTTTTGTGGGACGCTGACGTTGGGTTCTTGTCAGACAAGATCCGCGTACGGAATCGCGCCGCGACGCCGGTGTCAGACATCGCTCCCTCCATCGCCTCCAAGGCTATAACCGGCGGCCCGTCTTCCCGATTTTCGGGTGGCGGAATGCCCGGCGAGCTCATCGACGGGAAGAAGATCGCGGACGAGGTTCGCGCGGAACTGAAGCCTCGCCTCGTCGCCCTCGCGAAGGCTGGGATCGTGCCGGGCCTCGCCGCGATCATCGTCGGAGAGGACCCGGGCTCGAAGCTCTACGTGAAGATGAAGGGCAAGGCTTCCGAGGAAATGGGCCTCGCGCACTGGACCGTGGAGCTGCCCGAAAAGGTCTCCGAGCGTCGTTTGCTCGACGAGATATCTCGGTTGAATGCGGACCTCAAGGTCCATGGGATCCTCGTCCAGCAGCCGCTTCCTCCGCAGATTCGCCTCGACGCCGCCGTCTCGGCCGTGGACCCGCGGAAGGACGTGGACTGCTTCCACCCGACGAACGTG
>VBLU01000119.1 GCA_005879065.1 Methanobacteriota archaeon | reverse complement strand
CCGCTCCGGAGGCCCTCGAGGCCCTCGTGGAGGATCGATACTGGATCGAGCCAGACCAGATGTACGCTCAAGACCTCGAAGCCTACGTGAACAGCTGCGACCGCCTCGGACAGGAAGGCCTCGGCCTGGCGGTCTGCCTCGGGGACCGAGACGCCCTCACGAGGGCGGAGAAGCTCCTCGAGGAGTACACCGCGCGACTCCTCGAATACCTGGTCGGCCTGGAGGCGAAGGGACTGTTCGCGAAGAGGCACATCCAGTTCTTCTACTGCGATGACGCCAGCCTGGCCGGTTCCGTCGCCGGCACGGGGATGCAATTCCTCTTCGATCAGTCGAAACCCGTCCTCGGCCTCTCCGTGCTCGACGGCGTGACGAAGGTGTCCGCCCGCGGGACCCGATCCCTGATCGCCGCGGGACTCGACCTCGCGGCAGCCTTGCGGGAGGCAGCTTCCGAAGTCGACGGAAACGGGGGCGGCCACAACATCGCGTCCGGCGCGACGGTCCCGAAAGGGAAAGAGGAAAAGTTCCTGTTGCTGGTCGACGAGATCGTGGCCCGCCAGCTGGCGCCCGCGTCGGAAAAGGCTCAGTAGCTGTCGAGAAGACGGCTCACTTCGCGGGCTTCGAGGTCCGTCCGGAGGGCCGGTGATTCCAGGACCTTCAAGTTCCTCTCCAGGAGGGCGAGTTCCTTCTCTTCGAGGGTGTCCGGGCTGACAGGAAGGAGGATGATGGCTCGCCGCTGCATGACGAACTCGTTCACATGCTCGACGAACATGAGGGTCTGCAGGAAGCCGTTGTTGATGATCAGGTACTCCAGGCCGTCCAGGAGCACGACGCCTTCGCCATTGCTGTCCTCGATGAACTTCTGGATCACCTTCGCGAGCGTCCCGATCGCAGTCGGGTTGTGGAAGTCCTCGCCCGGCGTGTGGCTGAGCCAGATCAAGCGGACCTCGGCAAGGCCGCGTTCTCGACGGACCCGCTCCGGGTACTGGCGGGTGATGCAAAGGCCTGGGATCTTCTGAGCCACAAGGGTCTCGAACAAGCGGTAGCTCAGCTCTGGCTTCTTCTCCTTCACAAGGTAGCAGACGCCCTTCTCTAGCTCCATGGGCATCGCTGAACGGACGGACTCAGCCTCGGTGCCCATCTCCTCTGCCTGCGGTTGCACCCATCCCACCGCTTTTCTTCATACACCTATCGACGCTTCAAACTTCGTTCGAGATTATCAGCCAGGACCTTGGCGGGAATTTCGGGCAGGGAGATGAGCGTCGTCTTCCCGACCTCGCCTTTCCCGCTGAGTTTCGTGTCGACGAGGCCGAGGGCGTCCAGTTCCTTCACGTACTTCCAGAACTGCGTGTGGGCCCGCGGCTTCTCGTTGTATTCCTCGCACACGACCGCGTAGGCCTCTTCCGCCTCCCCCATCGTGATGTACGCCTTCTTGCGGCTCTTCCGCGCGATCGACAGGAGGACGAGTTTCTTCGGAACGTCCAGGAGGCCGAGTCGCTCTTCGACGTCGATCGGGTGGACGTGGGACTTCGCCCCGCGGACGTGTTCCGCCGCGACCTCCTCTGCCCGCTCCTCGTCGGCGAGCATGCCGGCCTTCTCCAGAAGCTCGATCGCGTATCGAGCGTCGCCGAACTCCGACGCGATGTCCGCAATCAAGTTGATCAGATCGTCGTCCACGGTGCCCGGGTGCATCGCGAGCGCCACCCGGCCCTGGACGATGTCCTCGAGCTCCGTCCGGTCGTACCGCGGGAACTCGACGACGTTCGATCGCCGGAACGTGCTCAGGGCCGCGGGATCCATGTATTCCAGCGCGTTCGGCCGCTGGGAGATGAGGATCATGGAGATGTTGCCCTTCGTCGCCGTGCCTTCCTCCGCGATGCGCGCGAACGAATAGATCAGGTCCGCGCCGCTCTTCTTCAGGAGGGCGTCGACCTCGTCCAGGATCACGATGAAATGCAGCTTGTGCTTCTCGAGGTGCTTCCGGAGGCTCTCCATCTTCTCCGCGATCGAGAAGCCGCGCTCCGGGAAATGCGGGTCGAAGTGCTGCAGGAGTCGGAGCAGGACCGCGTCGTCCCCCATCCGCTGGCGGCAATTGACCACGTCCCAGTCCACGGCCCGGTCCGACTCCGAGGCGTACTTCCGGAAGTCGAGGCAGAACCGCTTCGCGGTGTGGGTCTTCCCCGTGCCGACGGCGCCGTACAGGAAGGCGTTGCTCGAGGCCCCCGCCTCCACGATGGGCCGGAGGAGGCTAAAGAGCCGCTGGGTTTGCTTCTCCCGGTGGACCAACTTGTCGGGGAGGTAGTCGAACGACAGCTTCCCGGGGTCCTTGAACACGGAGGGACCGGCGCGGAACGACACGGATGACGCGAACACGGCGGCTGAAAATAACCTTTGCCTACGGAAACCCGAAAGGCCATCCGCCGAACGACCGATCGGGTGACGTGGCGGATCGGTTCTTCTGCTTCGCCTGCGGGCGGGACCATCGCGCGGGTAGCGACATCGCGCGGGACCACAAACGATACAGCATCGAAGGCGGCCACGAATCGGGCGGGATCTTCTCGGACCTCCGGGAATTCTACCTACAGACGAAAGGGATCGCGGCGGCGTTTCGCATTCTCGGCCTCGAGAACGTCAAGGTCCACCCGCCCCGCTTCGGTCGCGGTTGGCCCTCGCCGGCGGCGATCGAAAAGGCCTACCGCGTCCAGGCGCTCAAGCACCATCCCGACGCAGGTGGCGATCCCCACGAGTTCCGGAAGGTCCAGTGGGCGATCGAGGTGCTGCGCCGCTATCGGCCGCCGGATTCATGATAAACCGTGCGCAACGTTTATCGAGACGCGGGAGCTTGGATTCCGACGGAAGGCCCCGCGATGCCACGCACCTTGCAAGACACGCTCTCCCACTTGCCCACCGAGGTCCTGCGCGACCTGGCACGGGCCCATCGCATCGACCGGGGACGCCAGGCGGAACGCACCCTCCTGATCGAGACCCTCCTGTCCTTGCCCGATCCCGACGCCGTGGTGGTGGAGGCGGATCGGCGGCGAATGGAATACCGCCTCGGTCGGCTCCGACCGCGGCAGCTCCGAGACCTCGGGGAGCGGCATCGGGTCAGTCTCCACGGCCTCAAGAAGAAATGGGACCTCGTGGAGGCTCTCGCGAGTGCGCCGGACGCGTCCGAGATCCTGATGGAGCTGGAGGCGCAGGCCCCCGCGGAACGCGACGCGGGCCTCATCCTAGGCCGTGATTCCTCCGTCGACTTCGACCGGGTCGAGGACTTGCTCGTCCAGGCCCGGAAGCGATTCCAGGAGCGGCGGTTCGAGGCCGCCCTCACCGCAGCCCAAGAAGCGTCTCGCATCGCGGAGCGCACGACGGAACAACTTCGCCGCGCCTCGTGGTCGTATGCGATCCTGGCCGCACAAGGTCTCCTCGAGCCGTGCGATCCCGCAGACCCGGAGGCGGCCACTGCACGCGGTCTCCTGGAAAGGGCCCGCGAGGCGTTGTTCCAGGGTTCAT
>VBLU01000206.1 GCA_005879065.1 Methanobacteriota archaeon | reverse complement strand
AAAGGGCCATGGGGAGCTCGTCGTATCGCGGAATCCAGACCATCAGGAACTGGCCCGGTTGCCCGCCGAGATCCGCCCGAAAGCGATACGTCATCGTCGTCGGCGTCTCCCGGACGATCTCCAGGAGGGGGACGACCTGGATCCTAGGCATGGGCGACCCCGATCGCCTCAGGTACGGAGTGGAAGCCCGCTTCCTCCAGGAGAACGCCCATTTCCTGTACGACTTCGTCGAAGACGCCGAGGCCCCGCGAGAGGATCGCGGTTCCGATCTGGACCGCGCTCGCACCGGCCATGATGTACTCCAGGGCGTCGCGACCCGATCCGACCCCACCGACGCCGATCACGGGGACATGGACCTTCTCGCAGATGTCGTACACGGCTCGCACTCCGATCGACCGGATCGCGGGGCCGCTTAGGCCGCCGTACTTGTTCGCCAGAGACGGCATCTTCAGTTCTGGCGTGATCGCCATTGCCTTCAATGTGTTGATCGCGACAATCCCGTCGGCCCCGCCTTCCTCGGCGGCCATGGCGAAAGTGGCGATGTCTTGGACGTTCGGAGAGAGCTTGGGAAAGACGGGAACGTCGACGACATCCTTCACCGTGCGGGTGAAGTCCCGGACCGCGGAGGCGTCCTGGGCGATCTCGGTCCCGAGGCCCCTCGCGTGCGGGCAGGACAGGTTCAGCTCGATTGCCTTTACGTCGTACGTGGACATCTTCGCCGCGACGGCCGCGTACTCCTCGGCGTCCTTGCCGAACACGGAGCCGATCACGACCGCACCCGCGGCGTGCGCCTTCTTGACCTCGTGCTCGTACTCGATGACGCCCGGGTTCGGAAGGCCGACCGCGTTCAGCAGACCGGCATCCAGCTCGACAATCGTCGGGTTCGGATACCCCTCCCGCGGCTTCGGTCCGATACTCTTCGTCACGACCGCGCCGGCGCCCGCCTCGTAGACGCGGGCCATGGACCCTCCGGTTTCGTCGAGAAACCCAGAGGCGAGCATCGTTGGGTTTCGAAGCCGCACCCCGGCGATCTCGGTCCGGAGGTCCACCATCGGGCGGACCGAATTGATAGAGGCCCTAAAGGCTTTGGGTGGCGCAATCATCCCGAGCTAACTCAGAGGAAGCGCCTCGGGTCGCGCTCCTGTCTTGCCCATGTCCGGCGGTTACGGGGTGGCGCCAAAGGGGCTCTCGCGATGTCCAGATTGAACCAAGCGTGTTCCGGCGACATGCTTATGTGGGGACCGCGTGTTACCCAGTATCATGGAGGGGGGGAGCTTGAAGCCGTGGGTCCTCTTTGGGATCGTTTTGTCGCTGGTCATGGCCTCGAATCTCGCCGTGGCGATGCCAAAGTTCTCGGAATGGTCGGCACCGATCAACCTCGGGCCGACCGTCAATTCAGCGGCCAACGATGTCGGACCCGCGATCTCTCGGGACGGCCTCAGCCTTTACCTGGGCTCGAACCGCGCGGGTGGATACGGCATGGCGGACATTTGGGTTTCGCAACGGGCGAGCGCGCACGATCCGTGGGGGCCTGCGGTGAATCTCGGCGCCACGGTCAACACCGCTGCCAACGAAAACGTCCCTGCCCTGTCGCGCGACAGCCACTGGTTGTTTTTCGCCAGTACGAGATCGGGTGGTTTCGGGGGCACCGATCTTTGGGCCTCTTGGCGCGAACATGTCAACAACGACTTTGGCTGGCTCGCGCCCGTCAATCTGGGCGAGGGAATCAACTCCGCGTACTTTGACGCGGGTCCCAGCTACTTCGAGAACGAAGACCTCGGCGCGCCGCTCCTCTTTTTCAATTCCGACCGACCGGGCGGACCCGGGGGGAACGACGTCTATGTCAGCACCCAGCAACCCGACGGTTCGTTCGGCGTCGCACAACTCGTCGATGAACTGAGCAGCAGCGCCAATGACCAGCGCCCCGTCATTCGCTTCGACGGACTCGAGCTGTTCCTTTGGTCGGACCGTCCCGGATCCGTCGGTGGGACAGACTTGTGGGTCTCCAGCCGCGAGCGAGTGTCCGACCCATGGGGCACTCCTCTGAATCTCGGAGGAACGGTGAACAGCATCTACGACGAAGCGCAGCCCTACATCGCCTCCGACCGATCGACACTTCTCTTTTCTTCGAATCGGCCCGGCGGGGTCGGAGGCTTCGACCTTTACGCCACGACTCGCTCGCGATGAGACGCTCGCCCATCCCGCCCAAGTCCATGCCCACCGGACGGGCCGACGTGTTCCACCAAGCAACTGACGAAGCCACACTCCCAGACTTCGAGGCGCCGTCGTGCCCGATTCGTTTCTGGGGCCGATCACACACGAGCTATCAGGGCCGCGACGCGCCGACCGACGAGGCCGTTATCGTCGCTGCGCTGGGCAACGCATCCAGGACTCCTCCGGGTCCGACAAGGAACAAGTGTACGGCCGCGCCATAAGCCGGTGCTCCGGCGGACCAGTTGCCAATCCGTATCATGTAGGAGTCCCATCCGTTTGAAGTCACCATCGCTGGCGGGTGGATGTCGATACGGTCGCCTGCATCGACGAGCCCGTTCGAGTCCATGTCAACGAACCGGAGGTTGCCGTTCACGGAAGCGGGCGCCGCGAGCGACGTCATCTGGTCGGCTACCGAAAATCCCGAGAGTGACTCAGCTCCGATGGTGGCGGAGACTGAGAGGTAGAACAGATCGGCCACGCTCTTCCAATGATTCGCGGAGTCAATCACGTTGCCTGCCCCTTTGAATGGAAGAGACTTGAGGAGGACGGCAGGGACCCGGTCGGGCCGATAGCCGGTCACGTTCTTGGCATGGATCTCGTAGTGGCTCCACCCGCCCGCGTCGGTGCCGTTGTACACGAGCCACAGGTTCCGCACTTGAGACACCGCATCGATCACGACGCCGATCGAACGATGGAGGGCCGGAAATGGGCAGGCGAGCTCGGGTGCCCACACAGCAGAATCCCCGTTGATCGAGAACGATTGGAGATGGAGCGTCGTTTGGTAGGAAGCCCCGATGGCA
>VBLU01000118.1 GCA_005879065.1 Methanobacteriota archaeon | reverse complement strand
TGCCGCACTTCGGGCACGCCCGCTGTTGCTGTTGCTGTTGCTGCGGCGGCTGGGCGATCATCCCGCCCATCTGGGAGCCCATCGCGTATCCCATGCCGATCCCCGCGCCGAGCCCGACGCCCGTGCTCGCACCGCCGGACGGGTTCGCGGCCGCGGATTTCATGGAGTCCGCGAAGGCGAATTGCTGGTACGCCGCCGCGCTCGTCCGGCCGAGGACCTTGGCGGAGGCCATCTTCTCGAGGGCCTCTTTGATCGAGTCTGGCAAGGGGATATTCATCCCGCTGATCTGGAGGATCTCGATGCCGAGGGTGAGGAAGTGCGGCTTCGCGTTCGCGAGCACGCCCTGTTCGATGTCGTTCAGGCTCGCGGCGAAATCGACGACCTTCAGGCCGTTCGCCTTCATCTTGCCCAATGTCACATTGAGTTGCTTGACGAGCTCGCCCTTGATCCGGTCCTCGATCTCCGCGGAGGTCGCGGCGCCGAACGTGCCGACGAACTGGTTGATGAACGTCTCCGGGTCCTTCAAGCGGTACCGGAAGTCTCCGAACGCGCGGAGCTGGACCATGTCGAAGTCCGGGTCCTGGAACAGGAAGGCGTCCTGGGTCCCGAACTTGCCGTCGAAGATCCGCTTCTGGAGGTAGTACACCTCGGCCTGTTGGACGACGCCGGACAGGGCCTGGATCAGGCGGCCCAGGATCGGCGCGTTCTGGGACGTGAGCGCGTACCGGTCCGGGCGGTCCAGGTACGCGAGGACCTTGCCGTCGCGGTAGAAGACCGCGATCTCGTCCTCTCGGACGACGACGTTGTCATTCATCCGGACGTTTCGCGGGACCTTCCACATGATGTTCTGTCGCTTGAACTGGTCGTCCCAGGCGATCGTCATGCTGCCGCCGATGCCTTCCTTGTGGCCCGCCGTCTGGTCCGTTCGCTTTCCGCCGCCGAAGAAGAATCCGATTGGGATCATGGTCTCACCTCACCTGGATGCCGGTGACCGCGTTCGTCCGCGACTTCCAGGCACTCTCGAACGACGTGATCGCGTCGCGCATCGACTTCACCGCGGCTTCGAACGCCTTCGGGTCCGCCGCCTCCCGGATCGTCGGGAGGACGGCCGAGGCCCGGTCGAGGGAGTCGAGCATCGCGTAGTCGTATTCGTAGAGCTTGTCGAGCTCCGTCTCCTTGATCTGGATCGTCGCGCTGAGTCCCGAGTAGCCGCCTTCCGCATGACGGACCTTCGCCTCGAGCCCTTCGATCGTGAAGATCGCGTTCCCGATCGACTGCAGGCCCTGGACCTTGCCGTCCATCGCCATCTGGTCTCGGATGTCCTCGAGGTCCCCGCGGACGCCCTTCAGCTGGTTCGCGAGCTGGATCCGGAGGAGGTTGTCGGCCGCGCGGATGTCTTCCCGTCGTCGATACCCAGCGTACCCGGGGATCACGAGCTGGATCTTCTTCAGCAGTCCGCGGTCCTGTTCGACTCGGTCACGGATGTCGGGCATCGTTCATCTCTCCGCGCGTTTCGACACATCATGTTCCGCACATATCTATTTAGGGGTATGGATGGAAGTCCGCAGGTTCGGCCTCACCAGAGGGCGAACGCCGGACGCTCTCCGTTCATGACTTGGCCCGAACCGCCGTCGATGAGGATGAACATCTGCTTGCCCTTGTGCGCGTACTCCATGAACCACACGGGCGCGTGGAGCAACTCCCCGTCGTACGTCGTCGGATAGACCTGGATCGACTCCAGGTTGTCGACGCGCTTCTTCGCCTCGCGCTCCGCGAACTTGTGCGCGAGCGCAGCGGCCTGGGCCTTCGCCTCGGCCTCGGAAACGTCGCCGCTCTGGACGTCCACACCGCCGGTCTGGCGCTTGTCGAAGTTGCTCTTGTTCTGGAGTTCGAACGTGAATCCGTCCTCGGGCTGGTACTGCGAGTACCCGCGGACCGCCACGACCGGGATGTTCCGCTGGAGCTGGATGCGATCCCGCACACGGACGACCTGGGGCTGATTCACCTGGACGTTCCGGTTCTGGCCACCTGCGGCGGCGGCCGCCATCGTGAGGGCGAACAACGCGGCACCTGCGGCCTTCTGTTTGCCGTCCCCGTGCATCATCATGCCCGCGCCGGCGCCCGCGCCCGCGTTCTTCGTCCCCTGGAAGTCGGCGACGACGGACGTCGGGACGACCCAGTACGGAACATACTTGAGGGTGACCGCGCCGAGCTCGGACCGTTCGGCGACCTTGCGCCGGAAGATCCCCTTGTTCAGCCACTTCCCGCCCGACTCCATGGCGGTCTCGTTCGTCATCTTGTTGTTCAGCATGAAGTGCTTCTGGAAGACTTCCGCGGCACCCCCGGCGCCCATCGTCGTCACAGCGCCGCAATATTCGCACACGACGAGCGCGAGGCCCGCAGACGGCTTCATCGGACCGCCGCACGAATTGCACTTGAAGTTCTGCGGCATCGGCGGGGGAGCGGCCGCTTGGACCGGGGCGCTCGGGTTGTACGGCTGGCCCATCGACGCGCCGCCCTGGGGTATGCCGGGTTGGGGAGCCTGAGCCGGGACCACGACGCCTTGCTTCGCGCCGCACAAGTTGCAGAATACCGATCCGTCCGCGATTTTACCGCCGCACTGGTTGCAGAACAGGGAGAGTCCTCCTATTCGGACCGGCGATGTTGGCCCCATCCTACTTAACCATTCCGCGCTCAGTGTCAGGACCGCGACTCTTGTCCGGGTCTGCGACCCACGGGACC
Organism: Methanobacteriota archaeon; assembly: GCA_005879065.1. Taxonomy (GTDB): domain Archaea; phylum Thermoplasmatota; class Thermoplasmata; order RBG-16-68-12; family RBG-16-68-12; genus RBG-16-68-12. The sequence goes on along the minus strand of VBLU01000118.1, from coordinate 11,877 downwards.
ATCCTCAAATAGCCCGACACGCCGTGCCGCGATCAGCGAACGCGGAGCCGCATGGGACCCCTCAACCGCTTCCTGACGAAGACGTTCCATCTGCGCCCGCACGATCTCGCGAACCTCTCCTTCCTCTACTTCGCCACGTTCGTGATGCGCGCGGCCGCCTTCGCCGGCGTCGCCGTGATGCAGCACGCGATGGGTTCGCTCGATTCCTTTTGGAAGGGCGTCCTCTTCGCGGTCTATCCGCTCGCGGAGATCACAACGGTCGGTTACTTCGGCGCCCTGTGCGACCGCTTGGGACGGAAGCGGATCCTCGTCCTCGCCCACTTCGTCACCGCGGTGGCCGTCGTCCTCTTCATCCCCAGCATCAGCGACCCGACGCCCGTCGGGATCCGTCCGTACCTGGTGGCCCTGTTCTTCGCCATGTTCGGGATCGGCGCGGCGGCGAAGGTCGCCTCCACGCTGGCCATGGTGAACGACCACGCGAACGTGGAGAACCGCGCGCAGCTGATGGCGTTCTTCGACCTCGTCACCTTCGGGGGCCTCGTCGCCGGATTCGGATCCGGGTTCCTCGCCCTGAAGGCGTCCGTCCCGGAGGCGCTCGTCCTCGGGGCGGCGGGGATCGGGGTCGCCATCTCCACGGTCCTGGTCCTGGCCCTCGTCCGAGAGACGGACTTCACGCCGGAGCCGCAGCGCGGGACCCTCGAGCTCCTCCGGACCGTGTTGCGCAATCGGGACATCCGTCGGCTCCTGCCCGTCTACGTGCCGGTCGTCGCCCTCTACGGATACGTGCTAACGTTCACGGATCACCTGATCGGCAGCGGAGGGACCGCTCCCCTGTCCCAACTCCTGATCGTCGTCGGTTCCCTCGGGGTCCCGCTCGGCCTGTCCCTCGCGGTCAGCGGCCGATGGTCCGATCGAACCCGCCGCCGTCGGCCGTTCATGGGATTGGGCCTCGCCTGCTTCGGAGGCCTGGCCATCCTGTTGGCCATGGCCACCGGACCCGAAGGCACGGCCCAGCTCGCGTCCCAATGGCCCCTGATCGCCGTCCTTGCCGCGGGTGCGGGGACGTTCCCTCCCGCAGCCCTCGCCTATCTCGGTGATATCGTCGAACGGGCCGTGTCCGGGACGACGTTCGGGATTTACTCGATCATCTTCGGGACGGGCCTGATCATCGGCCCGATCCTCGGGGGCGCCCTCACGGACGCCATGGGCTCCCTCGCGTTTGCCGTCATTGCACTTACGTTCATCGGGATTTCCGCCACGGGGGTCCTGTTCATCCGGGAACCCGCCGCGGGCAGAGCGACCGCGCCGTCGGACGCGTCGGCACCCCCCGAAAACGGTTGACGCCTCGGGCTCGTGCGTTGACCTGATTCTGGCGCCGCGGGATTGAAGTACCGGCGCTTTCGTCGTGCGTCCGTGCCGCCCGCGGCGCAACTCATGCGTCTCCCAGCGATCGCGTATTTCGCCATCGGCGGCTTCGCGATGTTCTTCGGACTGTTCTTCGTCGTCTTCCTCCGGGACGTCCCGGAATTGCTCTACCTCTGCGGGCCGGTCACGATCATCCCGGGGACGATCGCGATCGTGCTCGGCGTGATGCAGTGGCGCCGCGAACAGGTGGTCATCGAATTTGCGAACTGGGCGAAGTCCCAGCGGCGAATCAAGATGGACGTGATGGCCCAGCGGATCGGAAAGACGCGGTTCGAGACGGAGAAGCTCCTGGGAGAGGCGCTCGATGATGGACTCATCAAAGGCGTAATCGACCGGTCCGCGGACGAGTTCGTTGTCCAAGAAAAGGCCGAAGGTCAGGAGCACTTCGTGGGAGCCTGCCCGAACTGCGGCGGCAACGTGGATACGTGGTTCTTCCCCGAGGAACGGGTGACATGTCCGTATTGCGAGCGGGCGATTACGGTCCCCGCGGCGTGAGTCGTTTCTGTCGTCGATTGTATCCTGCGATCCACTCCACGTAACGAGGCCGCAATCGGGAGAACGTCGAGGCCGCGGCCGCACCACCCTTAAATAGCACATGGAAATTAGGACGCAACTCTCTCGAGGTTCCCTTGTGGCACGGGGTCTGTTCGCGGCGCGGAAGTTGAAGGGCGAGCGACAGAGCCGACGGTGGTCGGATCGATATTACAAGCGACGCGTGCTCCATCTCAAGGAGAAATCGGATCCGCTCGAGGGATCGCCGCAGGCGAAAGGCATCGTCCTCGAAAAGGTCGCGATTGAAGCGAAGCAGCCGAACTCCGCGCTCCGGAAGTGCGTGAAGGTCCAATTGATCAAGAACGGTCGACAGGTGACCGCCTTTGCTGTCGGCGACGGAGCGATCAACTTCATCGACGAGCACGACGAGGTCCTCGTCGAAGGGATCGGGGGCCGTATGGGTCGGTCGTACGGGGACATCCCCGGCGTGCGGTACAAGGTGATCCAGGTCAACGGCGTGAGCCTCGACGAGCTCGTCCGCGGCCGGAAAGAGAAGCCCGTGAGGTAGACGCGTGGCAGCCGAGCCCCCGCCGCCTCCGGAGACGCCGGCCCCTCCGCCTCCGGAACCGTCACCCGCAACGGGCCCCGCCGAGCCGACTCCCACCGCCGAAGTTCCTCCCGAAACGGCCATCGCGGAGGGAGCCCCCGTCGTGGAGAAGCCGAAGAAGGAGCCGAAGAAACCGCGGAAGCGGCCTAGCTACGAAATGAAGCTCTTCGAGAAATACGACCTCACGGAGGTGGAGATCCACGATGCGGGGCTCGCGAAGTACATCAACCTCTCTCCCATCGTGATCCCGCACACCGGAGGACGGTGGGCGAACAAACCGTTCGGGAAGGCGAAAGCGAACCTGGTCGAGCGGCTGATCAACAACATGATGCGCACGGAGAACTACACCGGCAAGAAAGCGAAATCCTACCGAGTCGTGCGCACGGCCTTCGAGATCATCGCCCAGCGGACGAGCAAGCATCCCGTGCAGATCCTCGTGGACGCCATCGACTCGACCTCGCGCTACGCAACATTTGCGTGGGCGCCGTGCAGGCGACCTTCAAGAACCGCAAGGCCGTCGAGGAGTGCCTCGCGGACGAGATCCTGATGGCGGCGAAAGGAGACATGCAGAGTTCTGCAATCGCGAAGAAGGAAGAACTCGAACGAATCGCGTCATCCGCCCGATGATTCTCTCCGAGGACCGAAGGTTTAATTAGGCTCGGTCCGGTGCGACACCATCTCGCCCACGTTGAACGTTTGGTGCGCATTCCATGGGACGTAAAGAAGAGAATATCAAGAAGGCCCAGGCCCTGCTCCATTTGAAGGAGCGCATCCGCAACATCGGCACCGCGGCACACATCGATCACGGGAAAACAACCCTCTCCGACTCCCTCATCGCGGGCGCGGGGATGATCTCTGAAGAGCTCGCGGGCTCGCAGCTCTTCATGGACTACGACGAGCAGGAGCAGGCCCGAGGCATCACGATCAACGCGGCGATCGCGTCCATGGTCCACGACTTCGAGGGCGGGCAGTACCTGATCAACCTGATCGACACACCCGGTCACGTGGACTTTGGCGGGGACGTCACCCGCGCGATGCGCGCGATCGATGGGGTCATCATCCTCGTCGATGCGGTCGAAGGGATCATGCCGCAGACGGAGACGGTCATCCGGCAGGCGCTGAAGGAACGCGTGCGGCCGGCCCTGTTCATCAACAAGGTCGACCGCCTCGTGAACGAGCTGAAGATCTCGCCGGAGCAGATGCAGCAACGCTTCACGAAGATCATCACGGAGGTCAACAACCGCATCCGCAAGTGGCTCCCGGAGGACATGGGCGAGAAATGGATGGTCCACGTCGAAGCGGGCAGCGTCGCCTTCGGCAGCGCGTTCCACAAGTGGGCCCTGTCCGTCCCGTTCATGAAGAAATCCGGGATCACGTTCAAGGACGTCTACAAGCACTGCCAGGAAGGGACGATGAAGGAGCTCGCGAAGAAGGCGCCCCTCCATAGCGTCGTCCTGAACATGGTGATCCGCCACCTGCCGAATCCCCTCGAGGCGCAGAAGGTGCGCATCCCGATCATCTGGAAGGGGGACCTCGAGTCGCCCGTCGGGAAGGCGATGATGACCGTCGACGAGAACGGCCCGGTCGGCTACATGGTCACGAAGATCATCGTGGACCCCCAGGCGGGCGAGGTCGCCGCGGGCCGCCTGTTCTCCGGCAAGATCCGCCGCGGCCAGGATCTCTGGGTCATCGGCATGCCGAAGCCGCAACGGGCGCAGACGGTCGCCATGATCGTCGGCCCGGACCGCATCCCGGTCGACGAGATCGACGCCGGGAACGTGGTCGCGGTCGTCGGCCTGAAGGACGCGATCGCAGGCTCCACCGTGAGCGACGACAAGGACATGCAGTCCTTCGAGAAGATCGTCCACTACTCCGACCCGGTCGTCACGATCGCGGTCGAGGCGAAGTCGACCTCGGACCTCCCGAAGCTCGTCGAGGCCCTCCGCCTGATCGCGAAGGCGGACCCGAGCATCGAAGTGGAGATCAATCAGGAGACGGGAGAACACCTTATCTCCGGCATGGGGGAGCTGCACCTCGAGATCACGATCTATCGGGTCCAGAACGATTACAAGATCGCGGTGACGACGAGCCCTCCGATCGTCGTGTACCGGGAGGGCGTCGCCGGGAAGGGCGGTCCCTTCGAAGGGAAGTCTCCGAACAAGCACAACCGCTTCTACATGGAGGTCGAGCCGCTCGAAGAGAAGGTGGTCCAGGCGATCCGCGCGGGCGAGATCGCGTCCGGGCAGCGGATCAAGGACTCGAAGGTCCTCGCGAAGAAGCTCGAGGAACTCGGCATGGACCGGAACGAGTCGAAGAACGTCGTCTGGATCCAGGACACGAATATGCTGATCGACGGGACAAAAGGCATCCAGTACCTGCACGAGACGATGGAGCTGATCAAGGAGGCCTACATCGAGGCGATGAACCGCGGGCCGCTCGCCGCGGAGAAGGGGATGGGACTCAAGGTCCGCCTCGTCGACGCGAAGCTCCACGAGGACTCCGTCCACCGCGGGCCCGCCCAGGTGATCCCCGCCGCCCGGTCGTCCATCTACGGCGCCATGGTCCTCGCGGGCCGCATCCTGCTCGAGCCGATCCAGAAGGTCTTCATCAACGTCCCGCAGGACTTCATGGGCTCCGCGATCGGGGAGATCCAGAGCCGCCGCGGCGTGATCGAGGACATCAGCCAGGAGGGCGAGATCACGGTGATCCACGCGAAGGCACCCGTCTCCGAGATGTTCGGCTTCGCGTCCGCGGTCCGGTCGGCGACCCAAGGCCGCGCCCTATGGTCGACGGAGAACGCAGGCTTCGAGCCCGTGCCGTCGAACCTCCTGGGCGAGGTCGTGCGGGCCATCCGGACGCGGAAGGGCCTGCCGCCCGAGCCGTACGACGCCGCGTACTACGCCGCGTGAGCTGCGGTCCGTGCCCGTGACCGGGATCGGCAAATCCTGAAACCCCACGCGGACCATGACCCTCGGGGCGGAATCATGACGACGGATCGGCGGTTCTCTCGTTTCAGCAAGTCGCGGGAGACCGCGTCCTTCAGTATCACGGAGATTCCGGCGGGGGGCGTCTGTCTGTCCGCGTTCGTGATCGTCACGGAGACCGGTCATCCGACGAACGTCCTCATGGGCCACATGAACCCAAGGGCTCCCTGGGACCACATCGGGGCCCTCGATCCGTCCCGCGTCGAGGTGCACTCGCGGGGCTGGATGCTCCCCTCGTCCCACCTCATCTTCCAAGAATCACCCGGGGACGCCGCCCGGCGAATCGCCCGGGAGCAGCTCGAGTTGCCGGACCTTTCATTCTCAGAACCCATGGTGGTGTCCGAGGCCTACACGCCGCGGCGTTTTCCCGACGCCGCGAAACACTGGGACCTTGAGTTCCTGTTCCGAAGCGAGATTCCTGCAGCGGACATCCCCCACCCCGCGGCTTGGGCGGAGTTGGCGTTCGTCGACCTGCGTCGCACGGCGAAATCGGAGATCGCCCGCTCCCATGAAGATGTGATCGAGTCCGCGGGCCTGCATTTCGGGGGCGCGTGACCGCTTTCCCCGGTGGGTCCCGGTTCCTATGGAGAAAATCGCGCGCGTCGCGCAGGCAAAACATAAATACAACAGGATGATAGGGTGCGCCTTACGGAGTAGAACCCATGCCCGCAAAGCCCCACCTGAACCTCGTGTTCATCGGCCACGTCGACCACGGGAAGTCGACGACCGTCGGCCGGATCCTCTACGACACCGGGAATATCGATCCCCACGAGCTCGAGAACCTGAAGAAACTGGCCGAGCAGATGGGCAAGGCCACCTTCGAGTTCGCCTTCGTCATGGACCAGGTGAAGGAGGAGCGGGAACGTGGCCTCACGATCGACGTCGCGCACAAGCGCTTTGACACGGACAAGTACTACTTCACGATCATCGACGCCCCGGGCCACCGGGACTTCGTCAAGAACATGATCACCGGCACGTCCCAGGCCGATGCCGCGGTCCTCGTCGTCGGGGCGGCGGAGGGCGTGCAAACGCAGACGAAGGAGCACATCTTCCTCGCCCGCACGCTCGGCGTGGAACAGCTCATCGTCGCGATCAACAAGATGGACGCGGCGAAGCCGCCCTTCGCCGAGGCCCGGTACAACGAGCTCAAGGCGGAGCTGTCCACCCTCCTGAAGGGCGTCGGCTACAAGGTCGACAAGGTCCCCTTCATCCCGATCAGCTCGTACAAGGGCGAGAACATCGTGAAGTCGTCGTCCAAGATGGCGTGGTACAAGGGACCCGCCCTCGTCGAGGCGCTGAACCAGCTCACCGTCCCGCCGAAACCGACGAACCTCCCGCTGCGCCTCCCGGTCCAGGACGTGTACTCGATCACGGGAGCCGGGACCGTGCCCGTCGGCCGGGTGGAGACCGGGCTCCTGAAGGTCGGGATGAAGGTCCACTTCATGCCCGCGGACAAGGTCGGCGAGGTGAAGTCAATCGAGATGCACCACGAGCAGATTCCGCAGGCGGAGCCCGGCGACAACGTCGGCTTCAACATCCGCGGCATCGACAAGAAGGACCTCCGCCGCGGGGACGTCGCGGGTCCGACGGAGAACCCGCCGACGGTGGCCAAGTCCTTCACCGCGCAGATCATCGTGCTGAACCATCCCAGCGTCATCACGGCCGGGTACACGCCGGTCTTCCACGCCCACACGGCCCAGGTCGCGTGCACCTTCGAGGAGATCATCGCGGCCCTGGACCCGAAGACGGGCGCGCCGAAGCCCGAGAAGCCCGACTTCCTCAAGACCGGCGACGCCGCCCGCGTGAAGATCCGACCGACGAAGCCCCTCGTAATCGAGGCCTTCAAGGCCTTCCCGCAGATGGGCCGTTTCGCGATCCGGGACATGGGTCAAACCGTCGCCGCGGGTCAGGTCATCGACGTCGAGAAGGCGAAGTGACCTCACGTCCGCGAGATCCGTTCCCCCAGGTTGACGTATGGCCCAGAAGGCGCGGATCTCGCTCAGCGGCACGGACCCGAAGAAGGTCGACAACGTGTGCCAACAGATCAAACTGATCAGCGAACGCACCGGCGTCGCGATGGCCGGGCCGATCCCGCTCCCGACGAAACGACTGCTCGTGCCGGTGCGGAAGTCTCCCGACGGCGAAGGCAGTGAGACGTGGGACCGCTGGGAGATGCGGATCCACAAGCGGCTCATCGACCTCGACGCGGACGAACGTGCGCTGCGACAACTCATGCGCATCCAGGTCCCCGACGGCGTGAACATCGAGATCGTGCTGCGCTCGTAACGCGCGAGAAACATAGGTTTCAAGAATCGGAGCCGCGTCACGGATTCGTGGAGGAGCGGCTGCTGACCATCTCGATGGTCCTTTCGATTATTGTAGCCACCGTGATCGTCGCGCTCGGCGTCGCTCTTTGGGCTCAGGGACAGGGGACGCGGGTCCGGCCTGTCGTCTTTTCGGCGAGCTCGGCCTTCCACGACGCGAGCGGGCCCTTCTCCCCGTCAGATTCCGCGCGTTCGATCAACTTCCGAATTACGTTCATCACGGAGCAACCGTGGATCGACGAGGGCTTCAAGCCATTCAACGGGACACTCGACGCCCTCCCGGGTTCTGCGGTCCGGAGCATCCAGATCGGGACGATCTCCTTCCTCCTCTGCAAGACCCCGTGCACGCACACGAATTTTCTCCATGTCGACATCGAAAACGTGCGCTTCGTTTCCCCCAATCACTGGGCCCTCTACGAACCGTATTTCCTCTACTCGCTCGAAGACGGATCGCCCCTGTACGTCACGTACAGCCTGACATTCACCGTGTTCTACGAGGACGGAACGAACTCCGGAGGAGGCTGGGACTCGGGCACGCACCTCTCTCCCATCGTGGCCGTGCCAGACTATGCCAAGATCGGTATCGAGATCGTGCTGCGCTCGTGAACGATTGGTACGGCGACCCGTTCCGGCGAGCCCGCGAAATATTCATAGGTCCTCGCGGCGTGTCGTGTGTGTGAGGGTTCGGAACCGGTTCATCTTGGCCGGTGTTGTTGCGTTCATCCTCGCTCTGGGCGCGTTCGTGTCCCTCTCCGGACTCCGGCCTGACACACGGCCGGTCGTCTTGGTTGGCGAGGCCGTGTTCCCGGACACAGCGCAGGCCATCCGGTGGGACTCAACGACGCGAATGCCGTGGGAATCCGCTTCAGCTTCGCGACGCGAACTCCGTGGATCCAAGGGGAGCGGCATGAGATCGTGCTCACGGTGGACGCGACTCCCGGTTCCGGTGTGGCCTCTATCGATCTGACGACTCTGATCCTGTACCTCGAGCGTCCCGCGATGCCTCGCCGGGACATTGTCAACAGCGATCTCGTCCTCCTCGAATCCAGCGGAGCGAACCGATGGATCTCGATGGACGGTCCGCTCGTGATCTACCCGAATTCGGACGTCACCGGATCGAACTTCTTCCTCGCCGTCGCCCTCAGCTTGAACGTCTACTACACGAACGGCCAAACATACGGATGGGGAGGCTGGGATCCGGGGATTCGCATCATATCGCCGAATATCGTCCCGGACTACACCCCGATTGGCCTGATGATGGTCGCGGCAGGATCGGCGGGCTTGATTTTCACCGGGCTGACCTGGAAGTCAGTGCGTCCGAATGTCCCTGCCGTCTCCAAGGCCGAGCGGCCGAATTGAACATTCATTGCACAACGAGTCGTCCAACCGCAGCAACTCCCACCTGGTCTTCCGTTGGTCTGCACACTCACCGCGATTCGAAATACGAGCGGTGGAGCGCGAGTAATCCAACGATGTTTGCGAGGAAGAGGACGAATCCACCGGCGACCACGCCGAAGGGAATGGGTGCGATCAAGAGGACAACGGGCCCGAACCCGACGACGCTCGCGAACGCGACGGGCCAGGCCCAGAGCTGACGTCGGAGGATCCCGATCCCAGTCCCGAACGCGACGATGGCCGCGAAGCCGCTCAGGAACGCATGGCCCGCACCGAGGGGATCCCAATGCGCCCACAGCATCGCGGCCAGGACCGAGGCGATCCAGGCGGACGCAGGGGCCATGGGAGTTCGTCGTCCACCTTCCGCGATTCCGGTGAAGACCGCGAGGATCGCCATGACGATCCCCGCGAGAAGCACCGCCCAGAGAGGCGCGGCTTGCAGCGTTCCGAACGCGACCGCTTCCGCAAGGAGGACAAGCCCGCCGAGGAGCAGGCTGAGGCCAACGAACCATCGAATGAGTCGTTCTTCGATCGGACTCAACGTTCCCTCATCCGCATGGAGTGGATAAGGCTTGAGCCACACACGATGAACGAGTGCGTCTACGGAGCCCCGGACCGTCGGCGCCGGCGGCGGACTGCGACGTACGCCGACACGACCGCGATCGCGCCCAGCACGAGCATGAGGAGGCCGAAGTCGAGGGCCGAGATTCCGAGGGGACCCTGCGGGTTCGCCCCTCCGTAGGCGAACGGGGCGCCCGCCTCACCGACGTTTCCCGCCCGGTCCGTCGCGCGGAGGTTCACGAAGTGCGGGCCCACGGACGGAGATGCCACCGTCGTCATCGTCGCTCCTGTCGCGACGACCGGTGCCTCGTTGTCGTAGAGGAATTCGACCCGATCGATCCCAGACCCGCCGTCCGATGCGGTCCAGGTGATCTGGAGCGTCCCGTAGATCGTGGTCCCGCCCTCCGGGCTCGTCAAGATGACCGTGGGCGGCGTCACGTCGACCGTCACGGACACCGTCTTCGAGATGTCGTTCCCGGCTCGGTCGATCGCTCGGACCTCGACCGAATGCGCCCCCTCCCCGACGTTCGGGAACGTGTATCCGAACGCCTGCGTGACGGACACCGGAGTGCCGCCGTCCAGGGCAAGTTCGAAGCGGTCGATGCCGGAGTTCGAGTCGGAGCCGGCCCAGATCAGCGGGAGGTCCTTCGTGTTCACGTAGCTCCCGGTCGGCGCGATGATCGTCAGGTCCGGTGGCGTGACGTCGACGGCGAAGACGATCGTCTCCGTCGCCACGTTCCCGGCGACATCCTTCGCGACCAGGGTGACGTCATGCCCGCTCTCCGTCAGACCCGCGAGCGTGTGCGAGGTCGCATCGAGGGCGAGGTCGACGGGAGGGGCCGAGTCGACGGACAGTTGGAGGGACGCGAGTCCGGAACCGGAGTCGCTCGCGGTCCACGACACGGTCACGTCCTTCGCCTTCACGTAGGAGTTGCGCGCCGGCGCGATGATGGACAGGGAGGGCGCGTTCGGATCAAAGTGGAAAGGGATGGTGGCGTCGACGGAATTCCCCGCCCGATCCGTCGCCGTGACCTGGACCGCGTGGTCGCCTGCCTGCAGCGACAGGTCGGTCTCTCCTTCGGCAGTGTGGAAGACGATCGGTGTGGCCCCATCGAGGCTCACGGTGACACTGGCGACGCCGGACGAGGCGTCTTGGGCGATCCAATGGAGCACATTGCGGTTCGTCCACGACCCGGGGGTCGGCGTCGCGATGAAGAGCTGCGGGGCATGCGAGTCCACGGTCGTGTGCGCCTTCTCGCCGCCGAGGGCCTCGCGACCGTACTTCGTATGGACGGCGACGGTCGTGAAGCCATAGTGGGTCTCCCCTCCGGTATAGAACGTGTCGAAGGGGATCAGCCCGGTCACGGCTCCTTCGTGCTGGGGGTCCCGGACCCCGAACCATCGCCCATTTTGATTCCACGGCGGCATGTACAAGGCCCATGCGGAATCGTTCGACGTGCGATAGAATAACTCGGTCCAGAACCCGGTCTTGCCGCCATCGGTCTGCCTGTCGGAGGGTGAGCTGCCGCCGGCCGGACTCGACCCGGGTGAGGAACCGCCATCATCGTCGTCGCCTCCGGAACCTTGGCCTTGCTTGAACGACGTATACGAGATCGTGACGACCTGAGATGTCGTGTATTCCGGCAACGGCGCAACGGTCGACGTCGGTGGACCATGCTCGCCTCCGGTCGCGACGACCGCGGCGGAGGGAAGGAAGGTCACCGCGGGAACGACCGTGACCAACAGTAAGAACGTCAACACGGCGGCGCTCGTCGCCGCGATCCCCCTCGACGTCGCAACCCCTCGATTAGAGATGAAAGGCGGGGGTAATTAGGCCTTCCGTTCGGTCCGAATTGCTTTGAAAATTGAGAACGTCTTTCTCGAGGAAAATCGACTTACGATCGCGGCGAATCGGAGACGGACGAACGGTTTCGGCGGGAGGACACAACCCGACGAAGGCGGAAAGTTTCATCCGCGGGGCCACGCTGAGGACGCGCGGACGGGCCGGTAGATCAGCGGAAGATCGCCTGCTTTGCAAGCAGGAAGCCCTGGGTTCAAATCCCAGCCGGTCCACTCCCCTCGAGGTTCA
>VBLU01000117.1 GCA_005879065.1 Methanobacteriota archaeon | reverse complement strand
GACTGCTCGAGGTCGGAAGACCCCAAAGCCACGTGATTAAGTCCCATCCGATCGCGCCGGCGACGCCCCCCATGATGATGGCCATCGAATGGAAGAGAGCGGCATTGCTCAGCGGCAGCGTATTTACGCCGAGGACATTCGTGTCGATGATCCCCTTGCCAATCGTCTCCGCGATCGCGTTCGTGATGAAGACCATCCCGACGAAGTTCCCGACCGCGGCCATGGCGACCGCCTTCGTCGGCGTGAGGACCTTCGTTGCGACGATTGTCGCGATCGCGTTCGCCGCATCGTGGAACCCGTTGAAGAAGTCGAACAAGAAGACGATCAGGATCGCGACGATGATCATCGTGAAGGGATCCGCCATGCCCGGTCCGTACCTCCGCGCGTCCCTCCGCTTCGCAGGGAGAGGCCTCCGAAGCCTTCACTGATTCTTGGCTACGATGTCGCTCAGGACGTTGGCGACGTCCTCGCAGTGATCCGTGGCCTGCTCGAGGACTTCCGTGATCTCCTTGAACTTGATGATCGTCACAGGATCCTCCTCTCGGAAGAGGGCAGCGACTGCGCTGTTCATGAGGTCATCGGCGACGTTCTCGAGGCGGTGGACCTCGATGGCGATCGGCTCGACCCCATCGGCCTGCTTCATGTTGCGGATCATCCCGACCGCGCTCTTAAGAAGTCCCGTCCCGTCCTTGATCACATTTCCGAGCTGCACCATCGCCTCGGTCGGACGATCAATCTCGTAGAGGCCAATCCGGCTCGAGGCCGCTTCGATCATGTCGAGGATGTTGTCGAGCTCGCTCGCAAGGGACTGGATGTCCTCTCGGTCGATTGGCGTGATGAACGTTTTGTTCAGCTCCTCGAAAACTCTGTGGACGATCTCGTCGCCATGGTGCTCCGCGTCCTTGATCCGTCGGCATTTCATCGGCACGTCACGGAAGTCGTGCAACAAATCCACTAGGGCGATCGCACCTTCGTCGACCGTCGACGCGAGCTTCTCGAGGAGGTCGAAAAACTGGCGCTCCTGCGGAATAATCCATGCCTTCAATCCCATGCTCCCTCGCTCCCCGTTGAACGTCTTAGTCCTAGTACATCATTAAGGTGTCGTATCGGAGCGGTTCGTCAGCCGCCCTCGTCGAGGCTTACGCCGGACGCCTCGAGCTGCTGCAACATCTGCTTCCGCATCTTCCGGTTCCCCGCGAAACCCTTGATCGCCTTGCGGGAGGTCTCGTAGTTGCGAAGGAGTTCCTTCACGTCTCGCGGAGCGACCCCGGCTCCGCGGGCAATCCTCTGAACTCGGGACGACTTCACGGTCTTCGGGTCTTTCATCTCCTCGTCCGTCATCGAGTCCATGATGATCTTGAAACGCCTGAGGCGTGCCTGCGTGTCCTCCATGTCGGAGTCCTTCATCTTGCTCCCGACGCCGGGGATCATCGCCGCCAGCTTGCGCATGGGACCCATGTCCGTGAGCATCTCGATCTGCTCGTACATCTCGTGGAGCGTGAACTTCCCCGCCATGATCTTCTTCGTGAGGGCCTCCGCCTTCTGGGCGTCGATCGCTTCTTGCGCGCGTTCAAGGAGGGTCTCGAGGTCCCCCATTCCCAGGAGGCGGGAGATGAACCGAGGCGGTTCGAACTTCTCCAGATCATCGACCTTCTCGCCGACGCCGATGAAGACGATGGGAGCCTTCACTTCGGCTACGGCGGACAAGGCCCCGCCTCCCTTCGCGGTGCCGTCGAGCTTCGTGACGATCACCCCGGTGATGCCCACCGCCTCGTGGAACGCCTTTGCCTGCGGCCCCGCCTGCTGACCCACCGTCGCATCGACCACGAGGAGCCGTTCGTCCGCCTGGACCGCCTTGCCGACCGACTCGATCTCCTGCGGCCTTCGCGATCTTCGTCGCGTCCTTGGCGGCCGGATCGCCGTAGAAGGAGGCGTTGATCTGCTCCGCGAGCTGCTTCAGCTGGTCGTAGGCGGCGGGCCGATGAACGTCCGCGGCCACGAGCCCGACGGACAGGCCCTTTTTCTGGAAGAACTTCGCGAGCTTCCCCGCGGTCGTCGTCTTCCCTTGGCCGTACAAGCCGACGAGCAGGATCCGTTGTTTCTGGATGGGGACCTCACGGGTCGATCCGAGGATCTTGACGAGTTCCTCGTAGATGATGCGGACGACGTGCTCCCGCGGGCTCATCCCGGGGGGAGGTTTGTCCTCGAGGGCCCTCCGTTGCAGTTCCCGCGTGATGGAGAGGGCGAGCTGGACGTTCACGTCCGCCTGGATCAAGGCCCGCTGGATGTCGCGGACGATCTCCTTGATCAGGGACTCGTCCACGTAGCTCGCGCCGGCGATTTTCCGTAAGGCCTCGCGGAGAGAGCCACCGAGCTTTTCGAGGACCATGCGAGCCTACCAAAGGGGCAATCCCCTTTAAGTTTGAGCACCGGAGATCGACCGACGGTACTCAGCGACCAAGAAACAGGAGGAGCGCCGTGAAGAGGGTAGCCAACATGATGAACGTGAGGAGCACCACGATGGTTTCCATCCGGTCGCTGATTTTCGCCAGATGGTAGAGCTCGTATTGTCGGAAAGGATCGACGCCCGCGGGCTGCACAGGCAGCCCCGCTACGGCCGTGCCTCCCTCCGGGGGCGGCGTTGGCGGGTTCACGAGGAACGCTTCCGATAACGGAGGCCTGCGTAATTAACGTTTCAGAGGTTTCCCAACGAAGCAGTCGAAGGCAGATACCCCTTCAACGAAGGGGCCACACGGACCTCACAACCACTACGCTGACACTCGCAAATCGACTTAAAAAGGGAAGGGAGGGCTAGCCTTGTCAGAAGGGATGGGATGCACTCTAACGAACTAGCCCAAAATTCCCCCGACATTGTATTCGTAGTACGATATTTAAGGATTTGTAAAGGTCGCGGCTTGAATGGAGGTCGAACCCGCTCCTCCCGCGGCAGTGACAAAACGCGGGCTGGACGGCTCTCTCCAGGGTCCTGGCGGCGGTCACAGGTAGCCGGACTTCTGGAGGGTCATAAGGTCGTCCGTCGAGAGCTTCTCACCCTTCTTGAACCGCTCGAAGATCTGCTCGGCTTCCCGCTTCGCGTCGACCTCTTCCGCGGCCGACTCCGGAACGCCGCGGCTCTTCATCCAGATCCCGTGGATGATCTTGTCGTAGTCGTGGACCTGGCGGATGTGCTCGATGTGCTTCCGGTGCTCTTCGTCCGCGAGCATTTTCGTCTTGATGAACTCCTCCTGGGCCCGATCCGCCTCCCGCCGGAACGCGTCGCTCTGCTCGTACAAGGTCGTCATTTGATCGTGTTCCGACTGAGCCTTCTCGGCTAGCTCCGACACCCGCCGATGGGCGTCCTCCGCCTGGTCCCGGGCCGCCTTCAACTCATCCCGCACCTTCTTGACGTCCTCGTTCTCCTCGAGAGCCCTCTCGAGCTTCTTCACCTCGGCCTGGAGCCGCTGGATCTCCTCGATCAGGGCGCGCTCCTTGTCCACGGTCAGGACGGACGTCATCTGCTTGAACTCGAGCCGCTTCAGTTCCTGCTGGAGCTTGCCGAGCGGGACTGCACCGCGGGGGAGCTTCCGCCGCTTGAGTTCGTTCAGCTCTTCCTGGAGCTCATTGACCCGGCGATTGAACTTGTCCCGCTCTTCCTTCGCGACCCGCACCTGCGCGTTCAGTTCATCCCGTTGGATCCGGTGCTGGGTCGCCGTGTCGACCAGGCCGCGCACCTGCGCGTTCAGGGAATCCCGCTTCTCGACCCATTCCCGCGTCTTGTCGTTCAGTTCGTCGCGACGTCGGCGGTGCCGTTCCGCTTCTTGGTTTTCTCGCTCCCGCTTCAGCTGCAACTCATCCAGCAAGGAAACCCTCTCGACTCGGGATGGTAGGGATTGTTGTAGAAGAGATTGCCATATAAAACTTCCCGCGCACGTGATGAAATCCCGGAAGAACCAGGGCCGACAACGGTGTCGCAACTACAAATAGCGGCACACGAATGAGTGATGCGGTTCCTTGGGTTTCATCGTCTCGCGGTCCGATGTTGGGGACGGGTCGCGCGGCTCGTCCTTCCTGGGATCGACCGACGATCCGCGGGGACTTCGGGGGAGGGGCCCATGACGGCCTTCGTGCAGCCCGACACCGCCGTAATCGTCCGACAGCGGCTCCTGGAAAACGCGGAGGACGTAGACGCCCTGTTCGTCCTCGCGGCGTTGCACGCCCACGACGGCCTCGTCGCGGAGGGGATCACGGTCCTTGATCGGGTCCTGCGGCTCGACCCGGCCTATCCAGGAGCCTGGCGCTTCAAGGCGACGTTGCACCGGATGCGCGGGGAGACCGAGGCGGGGCAATCCGCCTGGGAACGCGCGGAGGACGTCGAACCGTGAGCGGCCCGGCCCCGATCCGGTTGAAGCTCTGCATGGCCGGCGAAGCGACCGTAGGGAAGACGTCCCTCATCCGGCGCTCCGTGCTCGACGAGTACGATGACCGGTACATCGCCACGTTGGGCACGAAGATCACGAAGAAGGTTATGTCCGTCCAGGACCCGAAGGGCGCAGGCCTCGTGACGGTCCACGCGATCCTCTGGGACATCATGGGTACTCCGACCTTGCGGGACCTGCTCAAGGAGGCGTACTACCATGGTGCAGAAGGGATCTTTGCGGTCGCCGACCAGACGCGGAAGGAGACGCTCGCCGCCCTCGACGCATGGGCCCGCTCGATCCGGTCCGTCGCCGGGGACATCCCGACGTTCGGCTTGGTGAACAAGAAAGATCTCGACCCGGATCCCGAGTTCGCGGCGGGCGAGATCGAGGCGTTCTTCGAGAAACGCGGGTGGCCCTGGTTGTACACGAGCGCGAAGACGGGCGTCGGCGTCGAGGAGGGCTTCCGGCGGCTCACGGAGACGATCCTCGCGGACCGGCCCATCCTCAAGCCAGACGCCAGCGGCGATGGGCCTCGGCGTCCTTCGTGAAACAGTAGTGGACCGTATTGAATTCCGTCCGCATGGCCGCGACCTCGGTCGCGATCGCCTCCACCGCCTCGCCCTTCACCAGGATCCGGGCGAACAGGTCCGCGACCTCCCGCATCTGCGCCTCCTTCATCCCCAGGCGGGTGAGCTCCTGTGTGCCGAGGCGGATCCCGGAGGGCCTCACGGGCGAGGTGTCCCAAGGGAGGAGATTCTTGTTCGTGATGATGCGCGCCTTCTCCAGGTCCGTCGCGACCTTCGCGCCGCCGCCGAACGCGGCCACGTCCAGGGCGAGCGCATGGCTCTCCGTGAATCCGTGCTTCTCCGCCAGGACCTTGATCCCACGTTCGTGGAGCGCTTGGGCCAGGGCCTTCGCGTTCCGGACGATCTGGGCGGCGTAGTCGCGGCCGAACGCCAGGAATTCCGCGAGGGTGACCCCGAGGGCCGCCATCGCGTGCAGATGGTGGTTCGACACGACGCCGGGGAAGACGGCCCTCTGGAGCCGTTTGAGGAACTTCTCGTCCTCGGAATCGGACAGGAGGATGCCGTGCTGCGGTCCCGGGAGGGTCTTGTGCGTCGAGCCCGTCAAGACGTCGGCCCCTTCGTGGAGCGGGTCCTGGAACGTCCCGCCCGCGATGAGCCCCATCACGTGCGCCCCGTCGTACCAGACGCGGCAGCCGGCGTCCTGGAACGCATCGTGCAGTTCGCGGAGGGGCGTCGGGAAGAGGAAGACGCTTTGCCCGAAGGCCGCCACCTTGGGCTTCACGAGCCGGATCAGTTTCGCCGTCTCGTCCACGTCGATGTTCATCCGGTCCACGTCGAAGGGATAATTCACGTTGTTCACGCCTCGCAGGCCGGCGGCCCCGAACTTCGCGGAGCTGATGTGGGCGCCGTGGCTCAGGGCCACGGACGTCATGATGTCGCCCGGTTCTAGGAGGGCGAAGTACACGGCCATGTTCGCGACCGTGCCGCTGATGAGCCGCGGGTCCATGTGCCGCACACGGAAGATTTGTTTCGCCAAGGCGACGACGCGGTCCTCGACCTCGTCGACGAACGCGTTCCCCTGGTAGTACCGTTCGTGCGGCAGGCCCTCCGCGTAGCGGTCGCCGAAGTCCGACACGAGCATCTCCCGGGCCATCGGGCTGATCACGTTCTCCGAGGCGATCATGGGGAGGGACTTCGAGAACCAGGCGTGATGGCGGTCCACCTGTTCGTTGAGGAAGGCGACGTGCTCGTCCATTCGACGACCGGTTCGAGGAAGCCGCGGAACGGATAAATACGTTGAGTCAGAGACGGATCAGAAGGTGCGCGCCTTGCCCTGCATGATCCGGTCCGTGAGCTTGTAGATGTTCTCGAGCTCCTCGTCGATCAGGGCCTCCGCATCCTTCTGGATCGACTTCAGAGACGTCCCTTTCTCCGGGATGATCTGCGCCGCGGCCGCCTGCGGCTCGTCGATCGGTTTGCCGATCTGCGACACGATACGGACCCAGACCTCCTTCACCTTGCCCTCATGCTCCTTCACGAGCCTCTCGGCGATGTCGAAGGAGAGGAGGTTGTACAGCTTGCCGACGTGCGTCACCGGATTCTTGCCCGCCGCGGCCTCCATGGACATCGGGCGGTACGGGGTGATGAGGCCACTGACCCGATTGCCGCGACCGACGCTCCCATCGTCTCCGTTCTCCCACGACAGCCCGGTGACGGTGAGGTAGAAGATGCCGGCATCGTAATTGTCCCCGGTATTGATGTCGACCTTCACCGTCCGGTCCGTGTACTTCACCGCGTTATCGAGGAGGCGCTCCCGCAGTTCCTCGATCACGCTCCGGTAGTGGTCCTCGTCCGGCACGTACCGGTCCACGAACGCGGCGGCGACGGTGAGGCGGATATCGTCGTGGTGCCGCACGCCCATGACCTTGATGTCCTGGCCGACCTCCTTCAGGTCCTTCTTGAGCGGGCCGTTGATCAGATGTTCCGTCTTCAGCGTGACCGTCTCGAGTTCCGAGAAGGGTGCGAAGCCGACGCCGAACGAGGTGTCGTTCGCGAGCTGTTTCTGCGTGTCGTACAGGCCGCGGAGGTCCACGGACCCCTGGCCGATCTTGCAGTCCAAGGTGACGTCCGCGTCCACGTTCAGGTTCGTGCAGGTCTTCGTGAGATATTCGTGTGCGGCCTGGATGGCGACCGTCCGGTAGGGCAAGCGGACGCCATTCACCATCGTCGTCGCCCGGCCGACGAGGAGGATGTACGCCGGTTCGAGGAAGACGCCGCCCCCGAACTTCGGCGCGCTCTGACCGCCGACGACCTCGACCTGGTCCGTGTTGTGATGCAGGATCCGTCCGAAGCGTTCCTTGTACATCTTGCAGAGGGCGACGGAGACGGTCTCCGCCAGCCCGTCCGCGATGCTGTCCGGATGGCCAATCCCCTTCCGTTCGACGATCTCATCGCCCTGCTCCTCGATCGGCGTGTGGACGAGTTCCTCAACAAAGATGTTCCGCGCCACGGAAGTCCTCCGACGGGTGTGCGGCGTGGATGCCCCGTTCCATATATGGCTTTTGTCGCCCTGGCTCTCCCGGCGGAGAGAACGGCTACCGGACATGTCGTCTCAGGCCCTCCCGAGAACGGACGTTCGGATAATATCTGATTGAGCCGAAAATTCCGACAGGAATATGTACCTCAAGGCCTTGTCGGAGAGCCATGATGCCGAACCTGGAGGAAATCCCGCGGCTGCGGAAGGCGCTCGGACTCACGCAGACCGCGATCGCTCGCCTCGCGAACGTCAGCCAGTCGACGATCGTGAAGATCGAGAAGCGGCAGATGAACCCGTCGTACGACAGCGTGAAGCGGATCATGAACGCCCTCCAAGCGGAGCTGAAGCGGCAGGAAAAGAAAGCGCTCGTGGACCAGATCCAGAGCCGCAAGGTCCAGTATGTAGAAGCGAAGATCCCGCTCGAATCCGCCGTGAATGAGATGCGCCGCTGGAAGTTCTCCCAGATGCCAGTCATGCACAACGGCCATCCCGTCGGCTCGATTTCGG
>VBLU01000116.1 GCA_005879065.1 Methanobacteriota archaeon | reverse complement strand
GACGCGCTCGGCGCCCTGGGTCATCGCGTCCCACACGGCCAACGCCTCCCGCAACGCGGTCCGGCCGCGGTCCGTCAGCCGATAGTACTTCCGAGGCATCCCGCTCGTCGGCTCCTGCCATCGGCTCTGGACGAATCCCCGTTCCTCGAGACGTCGCAACGCGGGATACAGGGTTCCCTCCTTGAGATCGAAGAACCCGTTCGACCGGTCGCGCAGCTCGTGGAGGATCTGGAACCCGTACTTCTCCTCCTTCTTCAGGAGCGCGAGCAGGCACAATTGGATCGAGCCCTTCTTCAGCTCCGCGGTCCACTCGGGGGAGACTTCCGTCATCCGGTCCGCCTCGTATCCGACCGTCCGTATTTCGGCTTTCGGTCATGGATGGAGCGCGGGGTCGCGGAGCGGTCGACATCGAATCGATTCCCTCCTAGAAATGCGGTCATCGGTCGGAGCGGGGAAAGAAAAAGGGAGGCGCTCAGGTCTTGCGCCTCGCCTTCGCTCGCAGGTACAGGGCGGGGCCGATGGCCACCGAGACGACCGCCAACTGGGCCGCGAGGATCGTCACCGGCGTGAGGTTCACGCCGGACGGCAGGTCGAGCAACGCCTCCGTGGAGAGGACGGGGTCGTGCACGATCATCTGGCCCGCGGGGTAGACGAACGCGGCCCGAAGCCAGAACCCGACGAAGTACGCGCCCGCGTGGGCGAACGTGAGGGGCCCGCCTCCCTGGATGTTGAAGGTCATCATGGCGGCCTTGCCGTCCACGGTGACGTTCGTCGCCCACTCGAACCGCCCGATCCGTGTGAAGTCGTCATCGAAGAACACGCGGTCGCGCGTGTAGAGCCTCGGGTGGGTCGGCGCGGTGGTGTTGAGGCTCGTCGCATTGCCAATCATCGTCGTGCCGTCATCCGCGTGCTCCCGCAGGAACGCGTCGTGGATGAAGACGGCCGTTCTCTCGGGGATATAGTTCCCGACGATCAGATGGGTCTCGAGGGCGAGCTTGTCCTCAGGGTAGGCGAAGTCCCAGCCTTCGATCAGGTGGTCATACTTCGCGCCCATCGCGATCGCGGGCCCGGACACGTCGTGGTAGCCGAGGAACTCGACGTGGCGGATCGCCGTGCGGTTCCCGTCGTCGACCGTGATCCGGTACCACGGGACCTTGGCACTCCGGTCATGCGTGTCCACCGTCAGGTGGAACGTGAACGCGGTCTGGTTCAACTTGCCATCGCCCACGTACGTGTTGTTCGCCACCCGGGCGTAGGTCAGGTTCGTCGCGGAGACTGTGAAGTTCACGTAGGTCACGCCGGCGACGGTCTCGTTCGAGAGGCCGCTCAGGGTCCACGCCGTCGTGAGGGGGAGGGCCTTCATCGGGACGTTCTGCGTCAGCGGGACGGGGAAGAGATGGTCCCAGCTCGTCAGATCGAACCCGTCGCTCGCATTCACGTGGCGGAACTCGATGAACCGGGAGAGGCTCTGGGCCAGCACCGTGTAGACCGGGATGCCGCGGGTCGCGAGGTGGTTCCCCTGCGCGTCGACGATGTCGGCGCCGCCGAGGAAGCGCTTGTACTCCGCGAAGATTACGATGTCGTTCGCGTGTGCGTTCGAACCGTATCGGACGCCAAAGAGGGCGTAAGGGGCACGAGCACCATCGCGGCCACGATTATGGCCGTCATCCAAGTCCGCATGTGAAACACCGTCCTTGCGAAGTCCTTGTGACCTCGCTATAGACATAGTGACGCTATGTATCGTTGCATACTTAAATTCGACCCCGCGATTCTCACGATGGAACGGTCCCGGACCATAAGGATGAAGGAAAATGGCGTCTCGAATCGTCCTTCTCGATACGAACGCGCTCTTGATGCCGTTCCAGTTCCGCGTGAACCTGGAAACGGAACTCACCCGCCTGATGGGATCGGCCGACATCGCGATCCCGAGGCCCGTCCGGATCGAACTGGAACTCTTGGCCGAACGGGATCGGAATGCGCAGGCGGCCTTGCGACTCGCCGCACGGTATCGGGTCATCGAGGCATCCGGTTCCGCCGACGACGCGCTCCTCGATCTGGGCGCCTCGCACCGGGCCGTCGTCGTGACGAACGACCAACCTCTCCTTGATCGCCTGCGCGCCGCGGGCATCCCGCGCATCTTCCTTCGGTCCCGGAACCACCTGGTGGCCGAGGGCCTCTGACCCCGGGAAAAGGCATATGCGGAGGGGCCTCTCTCGCCGGGCCGTGAAGCCGTACCATGTCGAGACGCTGAAGGCGATCGCGCTCCTGGGCGGCATGAAGGAATACGTGAACCTGTCCTCTGGCGAACTCGGCAAGTTGATCGGGGTGAGCCAGCAGAGTGCGTCGCAACGGATTTTGGAATTGATTCGGGACGGCCTCGTCGCCCGGGACCTCGCGACCCGTCGTCAACGGATTCGTCTCACTCCCCGCGGCGGTGAAGTCCTGCGGAAAGAATACGCAGACTATCAGCGCGTCTTCGAACTCAAAGAGACGTTGACGATCTCGGGCACCCTGGCGAGCGGCCTCGGCGAGGGCGCGTTCTACATGCGCCAGAAGGGCTACCGAGACCAGTTCCGCAAGAAACTCTGGTTCGAGCCGTACGAAGGCACGCTGAACCTGAAGATGGCGGGATCCGATCTGGCGAAGATGCAGATCCTTCAGGACAGCCCCGGCATCGAGATCACGGGCTTCGAGGCGGGGGGCCGTACGTTCGGCGGAGCGAAGTGCTTCCTGGCGACCGCAGGCCACGTGGATTGCGCGGTGATCATGCCGATTCGCACGCACCACACGGACGTCCTCGAGGTGATCTCGAAGCACTACCTTCGGAACGCCCTCGGGATCAAGGATGGAGACGTCGTCGAGCTAGCGGTCTCTCTGTAGGAGGAAACCTAACGAGGAAGGAAAGCTGATATCATTGTCGGCAGTTTCGTTCCGGTATGGGCAGGCGTGTGCCCGTCCTAGTGATCGTCGTGGCGGCTTCGATCGTCCTTGTCGCCGCCGTGGCGGCTTGGTATCCGCAATGGGCCGTGGCGATTGTCGTGCGAACCGAGCGATCGGACTACCTGCCAGGCGAATCCGTGAGCTTCACGCTCACGTTGACGGTTGAAGGAAATCGGCCCGTCACCGCGTCGCCCTCCCCGGGCCCACGATGTGGCAACGTCTACTATGTCGTTGAGGACGAAGCTGGGAGGACGATTTATCCAGCGGTCGGAGGACTCGGCAACTGTCCGCTGATCACGGTAAGACTCCTGCAGCCCGGTGACACGCTTGCGTGGAATTCTACGTGGAACCAGGTCAACAGCTCCGGGTTCCCGGTTCCGGCCGGACACCGGTATGGCATCCTCGGCGTGTTCCGGGACCGTGTGGTGCACGTCTTTGCGTCGCCCGTCTGGGTTTTCGTAAAACCGGCCTGAACGGGACGCTCAGAACTTTCGTTCGACGTATTCGAGGGCCCCGTCGAAGATCGCCTTGCCGTCTCCGTAGAGCGGCTGCTCGGCTTTGGCCCGGGTCCAATCGGGGTGTAGATGGCGGAAGAAGCAACGCTCCGGGTGGGGTTGAACCCCGAAGACATTTCCCTCGCGGTTCGAGAGGGCGGCGAGCCCATCCGTCGTCCCGCTCGGGTTCCAGGGATACGATCCTGGCCGCCCATGGCCGTCGACGAACCGAAAGACAATCTGGTCGTTCTCGGCGAGATCCTTCAGGACCTTCGCTTGACGCTCCTTGGGGAACAACAGTTTTCCTTCCGCGTGGGCCGAGATGAACGTCACGACTTGACCGCGCTCCAACGTCCTCGTGAAGGCGCAGGACCCGGAGTTCTCGAGTCGGAGGTAACTCGGTCGGCACTCGTAGTGCCCGGAGTCGTTCGTCGCGAGGACGGCCTCCGGGGTCTCGGTCATCGTCCCGCCCAAGGCGGGTAGGAGGCCCGCCTCGACGAGGACCTGGAACCCATTGCACACGCCGAAGAGGGGTTTTCCGGCCTGGACGAATTCCGTGAGCTCCTTCGACAGCCTGCTCCGAAGTCGGGCGGCGAAGATGGCCCCGGCCCGAACGTAATCGCCGGCGGCGAATCCGCCCGGAATCATGAGGAGGTCGAAATCGTCCAAGGTGCGCTTCATCGTTGGAGGCACATCTCCGGTCAATTGCTTCAGATGCACCTTTTCGGCCTGGGCCCCCAAATGCCGGAAGAAGGCCACAGACTCCTCTTCACAGTTCGTCCCCTCGATGTAGACAATGCCCGCCCGGATGTCGCTGCGCTTCATGCGACCACGACCTGTGCCGAGGTAGGTTGCGGGGATGCCCTCCATGAGATGCCCGAACTCCTCGTACCGGTCCTTCCGGACCTCCACGAGCCATCGGCCGTTCGACTCGGAGAAGAGCTGCACGTCCCATCGCATCGGGTCCATCGCGGTCGTCTTGAGGTCCGCGCCGAGATCCCCGCCGAGGCACATCTCTGCCGCGGCGATCGCAAGTCCTCCATGACTCAGGTCGTGGCACGCGGCAACTGTACCGTTTTCGATCGCCGACCGAAGGTGGTCGAGGGAGACTCGCAGGGAACTCGGATCCACAGTCGGGACCGCTCCGCCTCCAGCCTTCCGGAGACGCAGATATTCCGATCCTCCCAATTCGGCGCGGGTCGTCCCGACGAGCACGATCGGATCCCCCGCTTCCTTGAAGTCCGAAGTCACGCACCTTCGCAGATCGTCCACGATGCCGACGCCCAGTACGACCGGTGTTGGAGGACAAGGTCCGAGGGCGGATTCATTGTAAAACGAGACGTTTCCGGAGGGAATCGGCAGGCCCAAGGCCTTTGCGGTCGATCCGATCCCCCGGACCGCTTCGCGGAATGACCAGAGGCGATCCGGTTTCTCCGGATTTCCGAAGTTCAGACAATTCGTCAACGCATGGGGCCGCGCTCCGACCGCCGCGAGATTGCGGCACACCTCGTCCACTGCGGTCGCTCCACCCGCGAACGGGTCGATCGACGTGATGTGGGACGTCGAGGCGGTCGCAATGGCGCTCGTGGTCGGACTGTCGGATCACGTACTCCTTCGAGGCGATGTTCGGCGCCGCGAGGAGCCGGAGAATCGTCGTCCGGTAGTCTCGTGGCTCTGGGGGCAGCCGGAGGTCAGCTCGCGGAGGAGATGGAGGCCGATAGTCGCGCGTGTACTCCGGTCCCGCCGTGTAGAACTCGAGATCCAGTTCCAGCACGACGGTGCCACCATACAGCACACGGCAACTCTTTTTTGGGATCGTGCGACCAATCACGGTCGCGGGGACGTCGTACAGTTCGAAGATCCTCAGAACCTTCTCGACGTTCTCCGGGAGCACGGCGAGCATCATCCGCTCCTGGCTCTCCGAGACCCAGATTTCCCAAGGGGCGAGGCCTTCCTCCTTCAGAGGCACCTTCTCCAGGTCGACCTCGGCGCCGAATCCTCCCGCGAGGGCCAACTCGCCGACGACACACGAGAGGCCGCCTCCGCCGAGGTCCTTCATGCCCGCGAGGAGGCCGGCCTGCGCCGACTCGATGCAAGCGTGGATCAGCGGTTCCTTGAGGATCGGATCGCCGAGTTGGACCGCCCCGGTTTCCCAGTCCCGGACGGCGCGGTCCGTCAGATCGCCGCTCGCATACGTGACCCCGTGGATCCCGTCGCGTCCGGTCTTGCCGCCGCACAGGATGAAGACGTCGCGGACGGAGGTCGCGCGGTTTCGCACGAGCTGGGACTTTTTCGCGAACCCGACGCAGGCGACGTTCACCACGACGTTGCCGAGATATCCTTCCTCGAAGACAATGCAACCCGCGACGGTCGGAATCCCGACCCGGTTGCCGTAATCACGAATCCCGGCGACGACCCCACCGAAGAGATACTTCGGGTGTCTCGTTCCCTTCGAGAGCTTGTCCAACGGATAATCCAGTGGCCCGAAGTGCAACGGATCGGCGAGCGCGATCGGTTGCGCCCCCATCGCGAGGACGTCACGGAGGATGCCGCCGATCCCGGTGTTGGCCCCTCCGTACGGCTCGATCGCGGACGGATGGTTGTGGCTCTCGATGCGCAGGGCATACGCGTGGTCCTCGTCGAATTCCACGACACCGGCATCGCCGCGGTCGATCACATACGGCGCCTGGACCGGGAAGATGAACTCCTTGAGGACGACCTTCGAGGACTTGTAGCAGCAGTGCTCGGACCACGCCTGGCCGAGGCTCTGCAGTTCGATGTCCGTCGGTTCCCTCCCGATCCGCCGGAAGTGCTCCTGGATGCGGCGCATTTCATCGACGCTGAGCGCCAGCCCCATCCTCTCGCTGAGTTGCGCGAGCTGCGGCGCAGAGGCGTCGCCCAGGACCACATCGTACAGGGGGAATGGGGCGGACCGTCGTACCAACCGCTCGTCCATCCCTGTGCCTCCGGAAAGGACAAACGGCGGCGCTACATTATGCTTCTCGTACGGTCGGGAACGCCGCGCGGAATGGAAGCTTCAAGTAGCTCGATGTGCCCATGCGGGCGCAATGCGACGGCCGTTTCGCGCGTCCCTGGCATCGACGCCCCTCGTGCTGGAAATCGTCCCGCCCTCGCGGCGGGCGAGCGAGAAGGCCGTCTCCAACCTCGTGGATCGGGTGCGCGACGCGGTCGGTTCCTCAGGCCGCCTGGACGGGCTCAACCTTCCCCAGGTCCTCGAGGAGAACCATCAGGGCCAGCCGTTCCTCCGCAACATGGACCCGCGGGACTTCGTCCAACGACTCGGGGGTGACCTCGGCGTCGACCCCATCGTCAACGATGTCGTCGCCCATATGCCGTCCGGGCCCGCCTTCCGTCGATGGGTCGAAGAATCGCTCGATCGGTTCGGCCTCCGCAGTTTCGTCCTCGTCGGCGGGACGAACAGCCGGATCCGATATCCGGGTCCCAGCGTGCTCGAGGCGAATCGGATCCTGCGTTCCGTGGCCGAAGGCCACGAGGATGTGGCGTTGGGCAACATCACGATCCCGGATCGAGAGAACGAAGTCGACCGGCTTGTGGAAAAGACCCAGGCGGGTTGCGATTTTTTCACGACCCAAGTGCTCTTCGCCGCTGAGCCGATGGCGACGGTCCTGCGCGCCTACGGCAAGCGTTGCGCCGCGCAAGGCCTGAAGCCCGCGACTGTCCTCCTGAGCTTCGCTCCCGTGTCCGACTTTGGCTCGGACGCTCTGGTCCCATCTCTCGGCCGCGGCTTTGCAGTCCCGACCAGCGGTTCCGCTCGGAGTGAACATCGAAGAGGTCTCTCTCCACAACTTCGATCTCGCGGTGCAGATGGCGCGCGATTTCCCCTCCTGGCGCGAGGCGAAATCTCCGCGTGCAGACCATGTTTAAATAGGATGGCGAGGTTTTTCGCCCGCGGACGGGCACCATCGAGCCCGGCGCGAGGCGGAGGAATCAGGACGGGGAAAGAGGACCGCGACCAGTGGATCGTGAAGTGCCCGAAGTGCGGCCGCATCCGCGAATCGTGCCGGCACGTGTCCCGGGATGATGTCCGTCGGATCGTCCGTCTCCTCGACGCGGGCGTCGAGGTCTACCAGGCGGACGACGACCACGAAGCGCCGGAGCCGCATCTGCACGAACCGGTCCGGCCTGTGGCCCAGGTCGTGCAGCCTCGATACAAGATGGCGGACATTGTCCTGGCTGACCAAACGAAGGAGGGGATCCTCGACGCCCTCGCGGAGCTTCGGCACAAGGGGCTCATGTACCGCCGCTGGGGCCTGAAGAAGGTCGTGAAGAAGACGAAGGGACTCAGCCTCCTCTTCGCGGGCCCGCCGGGGACTGGGAAGACGATGGCCGCGGAGGCGATCTCGAGTGAACTCGGACGGCCCATGCACGTGGTCAACTATGCGCAGCTCGAGAACATGTGGGTCGGGGAGACGGAGAAGAACATCGAGCAGGTGTTCAAGGCCGCCCTCGACGCGGGCGCCGTCCTGTTCTTCGACGAGGCGGATGCCGTCTTCCAGCGCCGGGGTGTCATGGCGACGCCGTGGATGAACCGCGACGTGAACGTGCTCCTGTCCCAGATGGAGAACTATCCCGGCATCGTGATCCTCGCGACGAACCTCGCGCGGGTGATGGACCGGGCCCTCGATCGCCGGATCGACATCGCCGTCGAGTTCCCCCTGCCCGATGCCCCGTTGCGGCGCAAGATCTACGAGCGGCTCGTGCCGGACGAGGCCCCTCTGGCGAAAGGCGTGGACTTCGACGTGCTCGCGACGAAGTACCTCCTGAGCGGGGGTTCCATCCTGAACGTCGTCCGGCAGGCGATGCGGAACTCGCTTCGACGCGGTAAACGCCACCGGATTACGATGGAGGATTTCACGAAGGCCGCGGAGCGGGAAATGAAGAAGGCCGCGCTCCTGTCGACGGACCACTTGCAAGAGGCGCCCCGGCGGGAACGCCTCGGCGGTTATGCGTGATCTGTAGCCTCATCGGACGCTCGCGGAGCCGCGTTGACCCGAGTCCCATACACCACGATCAGACCAGGCGTCACTTTTCGACGCGGATCGAGTAGTCGTGGATCACGGGGTTCGCGAGCAGCCGGCGACACATCTCTTCCGCTTGCTTCTGGGCGGCTTTCGGGTCTTTGGTGGCCAGGTCAATCAGGAACAACTTCGAGCTGTGGACGGCTCGGAGGCCTTTGAAACCGAGAAGCGTGAGGGCCTTCTGGACGTTGTCGCCCTCCGGATCCGTGACGCCTTTCTTGAGGCGGACCTCCACCCGGACTTGGACCATTCCATCGCCCTCCCGCGGGCATCCGCTCCGCCCTCTTAGGCCTTTCCGGGTTCCGGACGGAAGTGGTCCCGCAGAAGGCCGAACCGCGGGGTTGGACGAAGAACGGTGTGCCCGGACTCGAGCACCTGCTCGACGAGGCCCTTCGCCGCGAGGGAGCGAACGGCGGCGAGGACGGTGCGGCGGGCAAAACCTCGGCCGACCACCAACGCCAGGAATCGGTCGAGGGACGTCCGGCCCCGGAGGAGCTGCATGACCGCCTGCTCGGCCGGGACGAAGGCCTGCGCAAGCCTGACACCGCGCAGCACGGGAAGGCGGACCGGGTCCGGATCGCAATACCAGGCCTCGACCCCTTCGTGAAAGGCCGCTAAGAGGGCGGCCATCGTGAGGATCTTCGTCCCGCCGGTCGCACTGATTCGGACCGGGCCGATGGCTCGCGCCTCTCGGATCCACGCTTCGATGGATTCCAGGCAATCGCCGAGATCGAACACGTCCACGCGGGCGGCTTCGAGATTCGGCTCCAACGCGCGGAGGCGCCGAAAGCCCGCGGACCGAAACGAGTTGCGGCCTCCCACGAGGACCAGCCGATCGTACGGCAGTAGACGGAGGCTCGGTAGGATGTGGCGTTCGTCGAACCCGATCGTCGCGATCAACGTCCGGAGGTCCATCGCATCACCCGAGGAGGAGCTCGATTCCCGGCGCGGGAACGATGATGAGGCGGCGACCGTCCGCGGGGTCCGACTGACGCTCGATCGCCCCCACGGCCTCCAGCTTCCGCAGGTGATGGTTCATCGTCGCCTTGTGGACGCCAAGGGCTCGTGCGAGGGCCGTCTCTGAGAAGCGTTTCTCCCGATTCTTCACGAGGAAGGCGAGGGCGTCGCGCTGCTTCGGCGTGAGACCTTCACCGTAGGTCATGCGGAGGAGTGGCAAAGGGATCTCCCGGTACGTCTCGTCGTGCACGTAGGTCGCCGGGATCCCTTCCAGGATACAGACGAGGAGGGCCGCGCTGCTCATGAGGCGGGTGCCGCCCGCGATATTGAATCGGAGTTCGGCTCCGGCGGCCTTCTCCTTCCGCACGTCGGCGCGCATCTGGCCGGCCGCCTGCAAGAGGTCGTACGCGTCGCTCACTTCGACCGCGGTGCATGCGACGCCGAGGCTGCGACAGAACTCGACGACTTTGGATCGCGCGTCGCGGCTCTTCGCATGATCGCTGTGGTAGAACAGGACACGATCCAAATGTTCGGTCGAGCGGATCGATGGAAGCAGGCTCTGCGGGCGCCAGCCGAGGGTCCCGAACAAGATCGTCATGGGTTCCGTCGAGTGACCGGATACCGACGATAAGAAGTTTCTTCTGTCGAATCCGTCGTCATAGGAAGGCCGAAACTGTTTTATCACTCCGTCCGGATGATTCCCGAGGACGGCCCATCATGCACGCTGGTGAACAGACCCTGCTTGTCACGCGACCCACGCGGCTCATCGCCTTGCGCTTCTGGAGCGCCATGCTCCTGGCCCTCATCCTGGCGGGCGTCTTCGGTTTCCACATCCCCCGGTTCCTCGGGTCTACGGCCCTGAACTACACGGTCGTGGGGATCGATTTCGGCCTCATCCTCGCCGGGTTCTTCCTCTTCCTCGCCCTCCTCGCGTTCTTCGCGGCGGAGCTCAAGCGCAAGACGATTCGCTACATCATCACGGACAACAAGATCATTCGAGAGGACGGGATCCTGAACAAGAACACGCAGATGATTCCGTACACCCAACTCGAACGCGTCGACTTGCATCAGTCGTTCGCTCAGCGAATCATGAAAATCGGCACGATCGTGGTCGATACCGGAGACGACAAGTTGAGCATCGACATGGTCCGGCATCCCGCGAAGGTGCAGGAACTCTTGAGCAACCGCCTCGGCCGTCGTGCCTGGGACGGTCAGACGCCACCGGGCCAGCAACCCCAGGTGAAGAGATAGTTCTAGGGCGACGCGAAGGCGCCTTCACTGCATCCACGGGAGCCGGAGGCGGGCCTCGCGCGTCCCGACCACGTCCCAGGCCCCGGGTTCGCCGTCCGGTTCGCCTTCGACCCAGTACCCGCCGATTGTCATATCGTAGCCGTGGGTCGCATCGAGGGCGACCGTGCATCCGATTTTTCGGCGGTACCGTCGCGTGGCCCAACCCGCCTCGTGGGAGCTCGACCACGCCCGCCTCTTGAGCGCCATGACGACCTCGAGCCATTTCACGCGGTCCGCGGGCCGACCGCGGGAGATCCGTCGGAGTTCGTCGGCCACGTAGTCCAGGTCCGTCCGCGAGAGACTGGCAGCCCCGTCGTCCCCCGTGTGGCTGTGGAACCCTCCCAGGACGGCATATCCGACGTCCGCGTTCTCGATGGCCCCGCGGGCCCGCTGGAACGCCTTCTCGTTCCCGTGGGACACCCAATTCGGCTTGCGATCCTCCGTCTGGAGGGGATAGGCCGCCCGGAGGACCGTCACCTCGCGCGGCCTCTGCCGAACGAGCCGCGTGCCTCGATTCCCGACCAAGAAGCCGTTCGTCTCGCGGTTGTACGCCTCCACCGCGGAGGTGACGAGGCCCAGGAAGCAGCTCCGTTCAATTACGATGTGGTCCAAGGAATCTGCCTCCGGCAAGTGCTCGGCAAAACGTTCCTTAGCGTATAAGAAAGTGACGTCATGAGTTACGGATATTCGTTCGATAACAATTCTGACGGTTTCGCTTCGGTTTCCCGGCGACGGCGTGCCAGAAAGGAAAAATAAGCACCGCGGGATACGCGGCGGAGCCGGCATGAAACTGTTCGCCACGGAGTTGCGCGGGAAGACGGTCATGACGGAAGACGGTCAGGTCCTCGGGGTCCTCGAGGACTTCCTCCTCGAGACGAAGACGGGTCGGATCCAGTCTTTGCTCGTCGCACCCGCGGAGTCCGTGGAGACGCGGCTGTTCAAGACGGATCCCCATGGCCGGCTCATCCTCAGCTTCCGTTCCATGAAGGCCGTACGAGACGTGATCGTGACGCAGATCGCGGACTGAGCATCCTGCGGGGAGGACCCATGACGACTCTCACGTTCTATGGGGGCGTCGGCGAGATCGGAGGCAACAAGGTCCTCGTCGAGGATCGGGACGCCCGCATCTGGCTCGATATGGGAGCCACGTTCGACTTCGGTTCCGACTATTTTGTCGAATACCTCATGCCGCGGGAACGCTTCGGGCTGCGGGATTACTTCGCGCTCGGTCTCCTACCGAAGCTCCCCGGACTCTACGGGGCCGAGTGGCTCGACCGGGCGGGCCTGCCCCACGAGACACCGAGGTTCTCGGCCGCGTTCATCTCCCACATCCACTTCGACCACACGAACCATCTCCGGTTCCTGGATCCCGCGATCCCGGTGCACCTGGGCGTCGGCACGAAGATCATCCTGGACTCCTGGGAGATCACGACGCGCGGCATGGACCTGCTCGCCCACGATTACCGGACCTTCCGCACGGGTGCGAGCGTGGACGCGGACGGCGTGGACGTCGAACCGATTCACGTTGACCATTCCGCCCCCGCCGCCTACGGATTCCTGGTCCATACGAGCGGGGGGACGATCGCCTACACGGGCGACCTGCGACAGCACGGACCCCATTCGGAGATGACGAAAGACTTCATCGATGCAGCGAAGACGAACGAACCGATCGCCCTCATCACCGAGGGGACGCGAGTGACGCCCGCCGATCCCCGAGCCAACTTCACCGAGGCCCTCGTGAAATCGAAGAGCATCGAGACGGCCGGTCGGGCGAAAGGGAAGGCCGTGTTCGCGACGTTCTACCCGCGGGACGTAGACCGCATGCGGACGTTCGTGGAGGTCGCTAAGGCGGTGGATCGGCAGTTCGTCGTCCAGGCCCGCGCGGCCCACCTCCTGGTGTCCCTTTCCCAAGACACCCGAATCCAGGTCCCTGACGTCCTGCGCGACCCCGATCTGCTCGTCTACGACCGCCGGTTTCACCGGCAAGAGACCTGGGAAAAGAACCTGTTCGCCCAACTCGGGGACCGCGTTGTTACGTCGGACTACGTCCGAGAACACCAGGACGAACTCGTGGTGCAACTCGACTTCACGACGATGCCGGAACTGATCGATATCCAACCGGTCCCGGGGAGCGCGTTCATCCATTCGAAGAGCGAGCCGATCGAGGAGAACGACGAGGTCGAGAAGGCGGTCGCGAACTGGGTCCGGTTCTTCAAGCTCCGTCGGTCCCAGTACCACGCGAGCGGCCACATGTCCGAACGGGAGATTGCCGACATGATTCGAGCGATTGCACCGAAGGCGGTCATCCCGATCCACACCGAATATCCAGAGCGATTCGCCCAATTTGCCTCTCATGTGGTCCAACCCGTCCTCGCGAGCCCGATGCCGGTCGGTTGATCGGCACCGCCAATCTAGGGCAGGAAATACTCCGCGATCGCTCCCTGGATGCCGAGGATCACGAACTGGACCGCGATCGCCGCCAGGATCAGGCCCAT